>JACQJD010000024.1 GCA_016198185.1 Deltaproteobacteria bacterium | reverse complement strand
TTTTTAAATCGCATCCAGGCCAATCGAGAAGGGCTTAAATATTTTTTCCGACGTCCGATCATTTTGAAATCCGAATTCTAGGGTCTACGAGTGCATATAAAAAATCTGCTGCAAAATTAGAAAGAAGGGTCAGTACGGCGAGAAACAACAATGCGAACATGGCAATGTAATAGTCCGTATTGAGGACCGAATCCAAAAGCAATCGCCCCATGCCTGGCCAAGCAAAAATACTTTCTGTAATGACAGCGCCGCTCACCAGTCCTGGCAGGGAAAGTGCTAAAATCGTAATCATGGGAATTAAGGCATTGCGAAGCGCATGTTTAAAAAGAACGGTATTTTCATCCAACCCTTTGGCGTAAGCCGTTCGAATGTAATCCATTTGAATCACTTCCAAAATGCTTGACCGCATATAGCGCATCCAGTAGCCAATGCTTTGAGCACTGATCGAACAAACGGGAAGCACCAAATATTTAAATCGGTCGAAGCCACCGTCGAACCCAATGGTCTGAAATCCTCCTGCGGGGAACCACCCCAATTTTTCTGAAAAAAGTGTAATGAGCATAAGCCCGAGCCAAAAAGGTGGGATAGAGATGCCGATAAACGCCAAAATACTCAAGACATAATCAAATTTAGAGTATTGAGAAAAAGCCGCATAAATCCCAATGGGAATGGCAATGAGCAAACTAAATAAAAAAGCCCCCACCATGAGTTTAAAGGTATTTGAAATTCTACCTCTTAAAATTTGAGAAGTCGGTTTTTTATAGACTCTTGAGAATCCGAGGTCCCCATGAATGACCACTTGGTTAAACCACTTAAAGTAACGGATATAAATCGGTTGATCGAGTCCATATTGCTTGCGAAGCCGTGCAATATCTTCAACTTTGACATTGGGGTTAGACGTAATCAGAAGATCGATGGGGTCTCCTGGCATGAGTGCCAATGAATAGTAAATGACGACCGACAGGCCAAATAAAATAAACAATGATTGAATGAGTCGTCGCGCTAAATAAGCAAACATTATTTATTCAGCTTTAAATTTCCATTCTTCAGCATTCCATGTTACAGGCTGCAGGTTTCCGGTTAATTGCCAGTTTTCTATGCCCTTTTGAGTGACGGATGCATCTGTTCTAAAGAACATAGGAAGCGAAGGCACTTCTTCCGCCCAAAGCGCTTGTTGTTCTTGGAGCATGTCTTTTCGATCTGCTTCTTCTAGGGTATTTTTAATTTTTTTACAAATTTCATCGGATCGTGCATTGATCCAGCCAGGTTGATTTTGCCCCTGCCAATTGTTTTTTTCCGATGGAATATTGTAAGAAGTCCAGAGGCCTTCACAATCAGATAAAGGACTGTTGACCCACGCATAGAGTGCCAGATGTTTAAATTTTCGATGCCGCATGGTTTCTCCAAAGAAGACCTTGGCCGGTTCATTGATAATTTCAAGTTCCACGCCTATTTTTTTCCAATCGGCTTGCAGAATTTGTTGCACTTGCTCTCGTGTTTTGTTGCCTGCGGTTGTCATAAGGGTGAGGTGCAGTTTATCGCCTCGATTGTTAACGCGAATGCCGCTCGGTGTTAAGACCCAGCCGGCTTCATCTAACAATTGATTGGCTTTCTCAGGGCTGTACGCATAGCTTTTTACTTTTGGATTAAAGCCGTAATGCTTTGGGGGAAGCCAACTGTCCGCGACGGGTTGCTTGCCTTGAAATAAAACATCCACCATCATTTGGCGATTGGCGCTATACATGAGGGCTTGTCGGACGCGTTTGTCTTTTAAGATAGGGTTATCCAAATTGCAGTCAATGTGTTCCCAAGTGAGAGCGGGGCGATAATGAAATGCAAATTTTTCGCCATGACGTCGCTCAAAATCCAAAGCCTGATCCAAACTCAAGCCCAAAGGCGAAATGGCATGAATGGTTCCCGAGATGAGATTTGATTCCAGCGAATTGGTATTGGGAATAACTTTGTAGATAATTTTTTCGAGAGACACCGGTGTTCCATACCAATGAGGATTTTTTGTAAAAATCAAATGGCTTCCCGAAACCCATTCTGAAACCACATAGGGACCATTTCCGACGGGGTTGGCATTAAACGGTGATTCGTGAAACTTCGCCGGGTCCTTCAGATAGAGTGGTTCCACCACATGTTTGGGGAGTGCGCCGTGCCCACCAATGGCAGCATAAGCATAAGGTTCTTTCCAAGTGACCACCAAAGTTCGGTCGTCTTTGGCTTCCATTTTTTCAATTCGTTTTGCAACATCTCTTGAAATAACAGGCAAGCGTTCATCCATGGTCATTTGTTCTGTAATGATAAAATCTTGCGGGGTTAAGGCTGTGCCATCAGCCCATTTGAGATTTGGTTTTAATGTCCAGGTAACTTCAATTCTATTTCCAGAAAGATGTTTGACTTTTCCATTTTTGAGCGTAGGCAATTCGGTGATAAGCCGAGGAATGATATTCCAGTCCAAATCAAATTCCACCATGTCTTCAAAATAGAGATTGTACATTTCAGAAGATGCAGCCATCTCTTGAAAGAGGGGATTGAGCGTATCTGGCTCTTGTGTAATCCCAACGATTAGTTGCGAAGACGCATTTTTATCTTTTTGTTGTTTTGTGAAAACGAAAATAACAGTGAGTACGATGATACCTAAAACCAGCGCGCTGAGCCACGTTGATTTTGATCGATTTTTTCTTGCCATCTTTCCTCCTTTATAGGTGGGGGTCATGCATTTAAAAAACGCTACACCTTATACAACTTTTGAAATCCTGGCAATGCAAATATGCAGTGTAAAAAATTCAAGGTTGTCTAAAGGTTGTTCGCAAGCTGTGTCCTTGTTCTGGAGCTCTTCTACAGTTGTTTTGGATATAGAGCCATCGGTCCAACCCCTGTGGAAGAGGGCCAGAACAAGAGTAGAGACTGAGCGTGTTCTTGATACAAGTTAAATTTTTTAACACGCCAACATGGCATATATTTTGCAACGTTTAAGATGAGGGTGTTGAAAAACTGTCATCCTGAACGAAAATATTGTCATCCTGAGGGCGAAGCCCGAAGGATCTTCCTCGAAGATTGAGTGTTGTGTAAATTTTAAAATGAAGTTTTAGACAGAAGGAGTGTCATTCATGTCTGAGCGAAGGTTATCGTTATTAGGTGGAATCGTCGTTGTATGTTTTGCAATGCTAAGTGTAGGGTGTTCGAAAGATAAACCAGCGGGACGTCCTCAAATCTTATCCCAACCCGTAAAACAAGTGATTCGTCCTCTAGAGATGCCGGCCAATGGCGAGAGTTCCCCTCGCATGGTTTCAACTTCTATGGAAGCCGTCATCGACCCTTCATTTTTAGAAAAAGATCTTATGTTGGGCGGACTCGTTACAGCACTCGATGTCTATCCAGAAATGAATGTGGGTGGATTGGTGGGAAGTTTTTTCCCGACACAACTTGTGCGGCTGAGTTTCGATGAAGAAAATGACAGAGTGCGGATCAAACGAAGTCCACTGGCTCCTTGGAACAAAAACCCACAGCCTTCCTATTTTCAACGTGAAATAGGTTCTTTTAAAATTAAATCAATCACTTCAGACGGAAAGCTCATGGTGGATTTGGGAAACTTTGCTGCAAACCTTTACGCCAGTTATGGCCGGGCGGATTTGACAGGCATGGTGCAAGCCGCTCAATTTCGAAAACAAGTCCCGCTTGTGATTTACACCCCTGACCACATCAGTTTTCCGATAGAAACTTCTTTTTACATCGATGGGGCCACCGTTTCTGCACTGTTTCGATTTTATTTAAAGAAATGGGTGTCGGCTCCAGCCCAATTTAAAGAGCGACGGGTGAGAAAAGATTTTGGATTTTTTACCCGAAATGAAATGTTCGGAGAGTGGATTTCTTATCCCGCCATTGAGGAACTGACGCCAGAAGACGTGATTTTAAGATGGAATTTGGCTGAACTCACAGAACCCATTGTCTATGTGATTTCCAAAGAGGTCCCGGAAATGTATCGAGAGGATATCAAGCGGGGGATTGAAGCTTGGAATGTTCCTCTTAAACAAATGCTGGGAAAATCCACCGACGTGATTTTGGCCAAAATGGAAGATCCTCAAAACCCTGTCATTCCAGGGGATTTGGATACCAATTATATTTTCTGGGAAACCAATCCTAAGCTGGGCCAGCTTGGGATGCATGCTTCGTGGCAAAACGATCCCATGACGGGCGAAATTTTTCATGGAGATGTGAACGCGGGTGGGCAAGCATTGGTCGATGTTTTGGCGCTCGGTTACCAAAAGAATTATGCATCTCAATCCAATCAAAAAAGTGCTGAGCTTTCATTTTCATTGGCAGGGATGTCGATTCAATCTCTTTGTAATATGGAAGCCGAGGGATATTCAGACCTTTCTATCTTAGAGGTGAAACTGTCTAAGGAGGAATATGTAAAGACCTGGATTCGAAATGGCCTGATTCATGAAGTAGGGCATAACTTTGGGCTGCGTCATAATTTTAAAGGAAGTTTGACGGCAGATGTTCAGAAAGGAGAGTCCTATGCTTCTGTGATGGATTATGCATCGGCGGATTTCTTGCTCTTTGGTTTGGAGCAAGGGGCGCCAGGACGCTATGATGTGCAAGCCTTGACGTGGGCAGAAAAAGGCGAAGTTCCAGCCGAACAAGATCTCTCCCCATTTTGTACGGATGAGCAAACGGATCCTATGGATTTTTTTTATGATCCTTATTGTAGGCGGTATGATTTTGGCTCCGAACCTGTGCTTTCTGCTTTGGCACCGAATTTACATTTAAATGCGAAACGAGCCCTGGCCGAAAAAGATCTCCTTCGATTTAATTTCTATTTTTCAAAAATGTTTCATGCGTATCGAGGGATGTTGGAGTTTTTAACGGATCAGGCGACGGCAGAGGTGAAACACATCGTCAATACCCAAATTGCAGGCCTCATGGATATGGCGCAAAAAGAATTTTCAACGCATCCCAAGGTTCCGGAGATGATGGCCATGGTCTTACAAGTTTATTTCGATCAAGTGTTTATGAAACAGCAGCAAGACGTCTTGACGAGCGAATTGGTAGAGGCATTGGCCACGATTGTCTTGGATATTGAATCACCTGCGCAATTATCGGTTGAGAGCAAATTGACACTGATCGATCGGTTGGCCGATTTTCGAAAACAGCATTCCCAAAGCGATCGGTTTATGGCGTATCATGCCTTGACTCGGATGCGAAATGGGTTGGAGGAAAAATTGAAAGTGCTTCAAAATACCACCGTTTCGGATGAGGCAGGTGCAGCTCAATTGGTTTACAAGCAACGTGAACTTTTAAATCTAAAGACATTTCTGGATGACCGGTTAAATTTCTTTCTTGGGGAGCGCAAAAAAATAGAATAACAATGGGTTTCTTTTCTTGACTGTGTCTTTGGGCATGGTAAAGATCAACACATCATTCATTTTTTAAAAACCCTATTATTTAGGAAGGAGTTCTAGGATGAAAACAAGCATTCGTGTATTTGTCATTTCGATGGCTACTTTATTTTCACTGTCGGCGTTTGCGGGGGCAAAAGCAAGAATCGTCAGTGTTGAATTTCCGTGGACCAATAATTCTGATTCCATTGCGCGCATGTTGGTAGATGCGTTTGCTTCAGAAGTCTCTGGGGAATTTCCGAGAAAACAATATGGAAAGGTTACGCTTTCTTTTGAACAGAATGAAGAAGATGTTCAGATCTATACGCTGCTTGAAGGGGAGAATGTCATTCGAGCAGAGTTGGCGTTTAAATCAGGGAAACTGAATGTCGTTCGCTATCGTGCTTCATTTGAGTTGGCAGCAAACTGCATTCAAGGGGATGCCGTTTGGGGGGATTTGGAAGCAAGACCTTCTTTCAAACTCAGTTGGAATTCCAAACAAAATTCAATCCAATCAACACTTTTTGAACTTTTAGATCATGTATATGTGGCTTGGGAAAGGAAAGAACATCCCAGGGGAGAAGCGGTCAAGTTCAGAAAAGCAATGTATAGCAGATCTCTCGATTTTTTTGTATTGGAATCCAAACAAGGAATTTTGATTGTAAAAGAAAAAAGCGAAAGCAAAAAACCCTCCTATGAAGCGATTTTTTCATTTTTCGCAGATCAAAACATTTCCTATCTGAATCTTAAGAAACGAGATGATGAGGCGATTTCATTTGCTAAGCGCTACGCAGCTTATTATGCGAAAAAGAAAAGCGAAGGGTATGACATTGAGCCCATTGCAGGCGTTATTCTCGTTGGAAAAGAGTTAGAAATTTCCGAAGAAACCTTGGAATTGCTAACGGGGGATAATGCTTTTATGGGAGGTCTTCGTTATTTGCGAGGAGATAGCAGTGACGAAACCCGCGCCGTCTTTTTATTTCTAGCTGTGTATGACAATGTCATAGAATAAATGACGGAGTGGAATAACACTTAGATTCTGGTGAATAAGTCATTCCGAGCACAAAGCCACGCGTGGCGAAGTGTGAGGAAGCTGTTCAACGATATCTGGCTTAAATCGAGTTTGGCAGATGATAAGATTGTTTCCCCATCACGTAAATCGAACTTCTCCAGCGAAGCTCTCCAATTTATAAAGTAAGTTCGCGTTGGATGGCATTCAAGCGTTTTTCATTCACTTACACCTATTTTCCACACACCTTTTTCTCGGAACGCGGGTATATTTTGACGATGAGCTGCATTTAATACCGCTGGGGCAGATTTTTTGTGCTTCTTTGTATAGTCAGAAAGAGTCATAATGTTTTCTCCTTTTAAATAGGTAATTCTTTTATGGAGCGATTCCACAAGAGCTAAAACAACAACTTTTTCCATTGTTTGACTTTTTTTAGAATTTCGATAATCGTTAAAAGCCTTATAATATTCTTTTTTTTCTTTATTGCGAACAATGATGACTGGAAATCCTAGACGAAGAAATTGATAGTTCATGAGTATACGTCCAATACGTCCATTGCCGTCATTGAAAGGGTGGATAGTTTCAAAATCTAAGTGAAATTTTGCAATTTTATCTACAAAATAAGAGGATAAATCACTTGAATAAGAAGTTAAAATATTCTCTACCATTTGATCTACGTGCTCCGGTGCTGGAGCAATATGAGTTCCCACACGGACATATTCTCCTTTGGTACGAAAACGCCCTGCAATACCATCATCAATTCCACCCATAAGCATTTGGTGTAAGAATAAAATAACTTCCCTAGATAAATCTGTTTCTTGAACTTCACTACGAATATAGCCCATGACACGGGCAAGATTTTTTGCTTCAAAAACTTCACGTAGAGAAACGTTACGTGCCACTTCCATTTCAAGCAAAATCTTTTCAGTTTCTTTAAGCGTCAGAGTTGAATTTTCAATCGCGTTTGAGTTATAAACACTTTCTGGAATTTCTGCCTCATCGATCATAGCCAATAAAGAGTCTTTTCCTTTACCTTTACGCAGCTTGTCATATTCTAATTTTAAAGCTTGAAGTCTTTTTTTAATGGGATTGGTTATCGGCATATTTTTAGTGAATACTATATATAAATCATACTAAATTCACTAAAAAATGTCAAATATTAGTGAATTTTATTTTTCTCGTCCGACCGCGCGGAACACGAACCCACCGAGGTGATGAAAATCATTGAGTATTTCTTTTCGACACCGCTTGATGATCCTCAGCTTTTAATGCGTGACTTGAACGGGTGGGGCAGTGGCTAAAGCCCCATGAGCAATCCATTCGCCAATGCCATACCCAAGACTTAATCCCAAAAATACATTCCATGCATAATGGTGAGGCTCTGGTTTTGACGTTGGATAATGGTAGCTAAAGTCATGACGTAGGCGCGAATACGCAAAGAGTGCAGGGAGTCCATAAATAAATCCTTTTCCGACATATTTTAAAATTTTTGTAGATCGTGTGTCATGGGGCTGGATTTGGGTGAAGGTACGATTCAAAGGTCCTGAAAAACTTGCATAAAAAGCGCTGTGCCCAGAGATGCTGTGGCCGTTCGGTTTGAAATACTTCATTTTCCCACCTTCGCTGGGGCGTTCCTCTGAAAGAACATAGGATCCTAAAACTGAAAAAACCTGAGCGATCGTGGTCGATTGAATGAGATTAAAGCTTAAGGCGTGAAGGTCGTTTAACTTGAAAAGCGATGCTCCCACATACGTGGCCCCCAGTCCTAGGGCTAAGGTTGAAATGGGAAATTCTGCAATTTCATAATAAGTTTTTTCAAAAACGGTTTTGGGGTTGGGGTCGATCTCTGGTTTTCCGTTGAGGCGCTCAAATAAAAAAAGTTTGTCATCTTTTTCTTTCCGTTGGTAGAGGAAGTATGCCGTTCCTGAAATGGCAGTGACTTGGGCCCAATCTTTCCACCCCCACTGGGTGGGCTGTGCAACCAGTTTGTGAGTTGTTTTTAGAAACGTTAATCCATCTTGCCCCAGGGTCTGATACCAAGGCATCTCAAGTTGTGTGGGTGAGCGTTCAACAGATTGGGACGTCAGCGGCATGAGAACACACCACAGCCCCAGGAGGATTTTAAAATACTTCAAATTATTTTATCCTGCGCCCATAAAATCGACTTTTGTTTTCCACCTTTGAATGAGTGTTTGTTTGAGGCCTTGATGTTCTGCGGCTACCAATCTTGGATCTTTGCGAATCAGATCAAAGGCTTCTTGACGTGCTATTTTTAAAATAGATTGGTCCAAAATTAAATTCGCCAATTGAAATTCTGCAAGGCCGGATTGTTTGGTTCCCAAAAATTCGCCTGGCCCTCGAAGCTTAAGATCAATCTCTGCAATACGAAATCCACACTGATGTTGCTCCATAGCTTTTAATCGAATTTTGGCTTCTTCGGATGTTGGGAAACTGGGAAGCAAAAAACAAAAGGAAGCCAAACTTCCGCGCCCAATTCTTCCTCGCAATTGATGCAGTTGCGATAACCCAAATCGTTCTGCATGTTCAATGACCATCAGCGTGCTGTTGGGGACATCTACCCCCACTTCGATCACGGTGGTAGAGACCAACATGTTAATTTTTCGAGATTTAAATTGAGACATGATTTCTTTTTTTTCATCACTCGAGAGTTTTCCGTGAAGAAGCGCAATGGTAAAGCCAGAAAAAATATTTTTTAAATGTTCCGCCATTCGGGTTGCGTCTTTTAAATCTACTTTTTCGGATTCTTCAATCAGCGGATAAATGACATAAGCTTGCTGACCCGCTTTTAATTTATCTCTGAGAAACGCATAAAGTTTAAGCCTCTGACTTTCAAAGACGACTTTCGTTTGAATGGGTTTTCTTCCGGTGGGAAGATCTGTCATCAAAGATACATCCAAATCTCCATAGACGGTCATGGCCAACGTTCGGGGAATAGGCGTTGCGGTCATGAATAAGAGATGCGGATTCCCCCCTTTTTGTTTTAATTTCAAGCGTTGTTCAACGCCAAATCGGTGTTGTTCATCGATAATGACCAACCCCAAATTTTTAAAGACCACTTCTTCCTCGATGAGGGCGTGGGTTCCAATAATGAACTGAGCGTTTGCGGAAGCGATATCTGAAAGGGACTGCGTTTTCTCCCCTTTTTTTAAATCACTTTTCAACAAGGTGCAGGAAATATGGAGCGGCGCTAAGTAGGTGCAAAGCGTTTCAAAATGTTGTTCGGCTAAAATTTCTGTGGGCACCATGAGTGCCACTTGATGGTTTTGTTCTAAAACAGACAAGGCGCTGAGGGTGGCAACGAGTGTTTTCCCACTCCCCACATCTCCTTGCAGTAACCGCAGCATGGGATGTGGTTTCGATAGATCTCCCTCGATTTCCTTTAAAACGGTTTGTTGCCCAGCCGTTAATGAAAAAGGAAGAGAAGCTAATAATTTTTGTTTTAAAAGGGTGGAGGTCGGATAACCATTTGAAGTTTCTTTTTTGATCTTGGATCGTTTTAAAGCCAAGGCAAGTTCCACATAAAAAAATTCGTCAAAGACGAGACGACGACGGGCTTCGATGGGTTGCAGGGAACTTGGATAGTGAATTTCACATAAGCTGGGGCCAAGCTCTAACAGAGCGTGTTTTTTTTTGATTTCAGAGGGTAGGGGGTCCACAATGAGCGATTCTGTTTGGCTCGTCACTTGGTGAACAATGCGCCGAAGTGTTTTTTGATAGAGGCCTTGGGTTAAGGAATAAACCGGAACAATGCGCCCAAAATTGATGGTATCTCCTTCTGGGTTTTCGACGATCTCCACATCTGGGTGAACGATTTGGAGTTGATTGCGATAGTGCTTGACCTCGCCCGAAAACACAAGATGGCTCCCGACTTTGAATTTCTTTTTCATGTAAGAAAGATTGTAGCGAAACCATTTTAACCAAAGGATGCCGGTGGTATCTTGGACGACGAGTTCCATAAATTTCATCCGTTGGATGCGGGTTGCAACTTCCCCCAGGCTTCGAATGGTTCCAAAAGAGGTTTGGCGCTCGCCTATTTTTAAATGCCGGATGGGCGTAAAATGCGCCCTGTCTTCATAAGTGCGTGGAAAAAAATAAAGAGCATCTTGCGCGGTATAAATATTTTTTTGTTTTAAATATTCGCCAAGTCTGGGTCCAACGCCTTTGAGATACTGAATAGACGTATTGAGCGCCAGGGGAGGCTTCCCAGATGAATGAGAGAACTTCACGAAAAGCAATCGAACGGATAGTCCTTGTGTTTATACTGTGTATCGGCAAGAAGTTTTAGGCGTTCATCGTCATTGTGTTGCATGGCTTTAAAATTACGTTTGATCCTGCGTTCCGCACGCTCGCAAAACGCCTGTGCCAGATGAATTGAAAATTTGGACTTTTCCAGGCCTTGTTTTTGAATAAAATGGGTCACGCGAGAAATCGTACAGATCATGGCATATAAATCAATCACAATATTTGAAATGCGTTTTTGAATAAATTCTCTGTCCCAAATGTCTTTGCCGTACTTTCGAAGGACGTATTCAACATGTTGTGCCAATTCTTTTGTGTAGTCTTCAATCACGGCAGATTCTTTTTTAAAGGTGGTGTCGGCCCGTGTGATCCGATCGCCAATCCCAATCACATCACGTGAAATTTTTTTAATCGCAAACTGGTAGAGAGGACCAATGCCTTTCAGGGGATATTGAAGAGATTTTCCAACTTCTTTTAGGTAATTGCCAGGACCTTGCATTCCAGACAATGTAATAAAGCAGCGCAAAATTTCATTGGTGCCTTCAAAAATAATGTTGATGCGCGCATCTCGGAGCAATTGTTCATAGGGATAATCTTGCATGTAGGCGGAGCCAGCCCCAATTTGCATGGCTTCATTAATGATGCGCCAGGCCGATTCCGATGAAAATACTTTGCAAATGGCAGATTCAACGGAATAATCTTCGACGCCACGATCAATCAGGCCAGTCGTCATATACACCATGGATTCATTGGCAAAACAATCCATAAGCATGTTGGCGATTTTGTCTTGGATCATTCCAAACTGGGCAATGGGGCGCCGAAAGGCAATTCTGTTTTTGGCATGTTCTTCGGCCAATTCTATGGCACGTTTGCTGCCCCCCAAACAGCCAGCGGCAAGTCCCAGTCGGCCCTTGTTTAAAATTTCCATGGCGACTTTAAAGCCTTTGCCAACTTCTCCCAGCACATTTTCAACGGGAACTTTGGTGTCTTTAAAAAAGAGGGAAGTGGTGGAACTGGCACGGATTCCCATTTTGTTTTCTTCGGAGCCGTGTTCCACCCCCATGTCACGGGTGACGATGAAGGCTGTAATTTTCCAAGCCTCTTCGCCTTTTTCGCCGGGAATTTGGGTTTTGGCAAAGACCGTAAAAAGATCTGCAATGGCGCCATTGGTGATCCATATTTTAGAGCCATTGAGAATATAATATTTTTTGTCGTCGGAAAGGATGGCTTTGGTTTTAATGCCAGCCGCATCGGAGCCCGCGTCTGGTTCTGTGAGGGCAAAGGCCGCAAGGGTCTTTCCAGAAGCACAATCGGGTAAATATTTTTTCTTTTGTTCGGGCGTTCCAAAAAGGGCAATGCCTTGGCAACCAATCGATTGATGACCGCCGAGGGTCACGCCTAAGGAAGCATCCAAATGACAAACTTCTTCCATGATCCGTGCATAGGCCGTATTGGAGAGGCCAGCGCCCCCAAATCTTTGCGGGAAACTTAGCCCAAAAAGCCCCAGTTCTGCCAAGCCCTGTAAAACATCTTTGGGTATTTTTTTTTCTTTTTCCATTTCGCGGGGATTGATGTGTTTTTTAGAAAATTTTCGAAACGAGTCAATGAACAAGTCGACAGTTTCTTTTTCTTCTGAAGGAACTTCGGGATAGGGAAAAACCATTTCTTCTAAAATGTTTCCAAAATAAAGGGATTTGGCAAAGCTCTGTTCTTTAAAGGAAACAGATTTTTTGGTGGCCATAAAAACACCCTATCCAAACCGCGTTCTTAAAGTCAAGAATTAGCAGTTTGTTGACAAAGTGTCGTCCTTCCAGGCTGTCCGAAAGTGTCATTCCTCGCACTTCGTGCTCCGAATGACACTTTGTCAACAGACTGCTAGGCGCAGGGTCGTTGGGGTTTTTATTTTGAATCAAAAGCCTCAAAAAAAACAACATCGTCGATAGAATGGTTTTCACTGAAGTTGGCATGGGGATTGCTACTTTAATAGGGAGGAGGCTAAGATTCCAAAACGCCAAGCTGAGCTTGGCTCAGGCGATGTTTAAGAGGTATACACAGTGACAAAAAACGGCAATATGCAAACGGTCATCATTTTGGCTTTGGCAGTCATGATGTTTTTTTTGAGCCGAGCGACATTTTCAGCGCCATTAGCGACTCCAGATGCAGCAGAAGCCCCAGACTACTATATTCTCCCACTTGAAGAGGATTCTCATTTTATCCTTGAAGACGCAGCGGATCAACTCGCCGATCTGATTAGGGATCGATCTACGGATCCAGATCCCTATCGAAACCTTGTAGAACTTTATAAGAAACATGCGGGGGAGACCCCATTGACGCGGGAGTTCAATCTTGGGATATTTTGGAGCAGATGGAGCAAACATTTCGAATGGAAACGGTTGACGGACTATCATTCTTTTTGGCATCTTGTTTTTTTAGAAAACGTTCATGCGGCGCGCTTGTTGCCGATTTTACCTGTAAATTTAGATGGAGCGGACCTAAAAAATCGAATTAAACAATTAGAAATATTGATTGATCAAATGGGTGAGCCTATTCGATCATCTGTTCGAACGATATTGGCTGGATTGCCTACATCGTGGTTTAGAAGAGTTTATGATGTAAGGGCTGCTCAACATTATGTACAAGCTTTAACAGACATTGAAAATGCGAGACTTGTTTTGAATGAGGGACAGCAAGTGCTGTATGAGGCCTTTCGGTAAAGCCAACCAGCGCCGAGAATGGGGTCGAGGGAAGAAGTATTTCCTTCGGATACTATTTTTGAATCCACGGACATTAGAACGAGAATATTTCTGAGAGGGGTTTGGGATCATTTACATGAAAAAGACGTAAAGACATTTGAAGGTTACGAAAAAATAGGTGCCGAACTACGGAGGGAAACTAAGCTTTCTGGCCGAAGTCCAAATCGCAAATTAAGCCATACATTTTATCTTACACTGACTCATCCCGTATGGGATGCGCCACGTACGATGGAAATAAAAACCATCACAGGGGAGCATGGAGGGGCATTTCTCAGTGAAGCTACTGAATTACGGAATGCTGCTCAAGCCTTTGTAGAGAAAAATTTACAGGAGAGTCGTCGTTTTTTTGAGGAAGGTATTCAAAAATATAACGCTATCCGTGAAAAACTGAGCAAAACACCTATTGAAAGATTGACGGCCGAAGAGTTTTCAACACTTGCAAAATGTGTCAGCGCACATTGGGGAAGAGCACACATTTCGATTTCACAACTCTTAGCTGCGGCGATTGGAGAGGGAACCAGGCAAAGGCAAGAAGGGGATCTGAGCGGCAGTGAAAGAGTACGCGTTTTTATTAACAGAGTTTTGAGACAAGAGGATCATGCTTCAACTTGGACAAACCTAGGGGGCGATAGAAGTGATAACGATTCTCTCAAACACCTATGGGGACTGGCGCGTAGGCTCGTGGATCCAGATCCAGCTGAAAGAATAAAAGCAATGGCGCCCATTGCTGTGCGTGACGCGTCCTTATTTTTTTTGGCATTGGAATACGATGAAAATGCTTCCGTTCGTGCAGAGATTGCAAAACGTGTAGTTACATTCGAGCCCAAAGATTTAGCGCCTTATACAGCAGTTTTTAGACGTCGTTTACAAACGGACCCAGATCATACCGTACGTGCTCATGCGGTGAGTGCATTAGCCTATGATGAAGAGGCAAGAGGTGATTTAATTGCAGCGCTAAAAGATCCAGATCCTGTTGTTCGTGGGGCTGCCGCAAGACACTTGTGGCCGCAGGCCGCCGCGCTTACGGCAGAGCATCTTGTCGAGATCATGTCTCTTTTTCTTTATTCAGACGATCTTGAATTTAGGGTAGATATTTTAAATATTTTTGACGATCTAGGGAGTAGAAGTTATTTGTTACTGCCCCTTTTAGAGAGAATTAGAACGCAGACAGAATTAGCCCCTATTTTCTTTCGTAATAGACTTGTACAAGTTATAGGAAACATCAGAAAAAAGTTTTCTGGTGACGTCTGTCTGCGTAGCTTGGTCTTTTTATCAGAGCATTTTTGGATTCTGAATTCAGATCATGTGCGTTTCGTCGAAGATGATGCCCAAAGGAACCCGTATTTATTTTTAACTTATTTAGGAACACCCGCGTTGGAACAGATGGTTCAGGATATGATTTATAAATATCGCGCTGTGTATCAACCCATTTTACCCGAAGCAGCACGCATTGTAGATGCTGCGGGTGGGAATAAGGTATTGGGAGAAGGCATTTTAAGGGCTATGATTCGTTTGGGAGATGCTGAAAAAGTTGAAGAGTTTAGACGTGCTGGCATTTTTTCGAAACCAGTGCCGGATGTCACCAAAACAGCTGCCAGAACTTCGGATGAGGCAGTTGCAGGTGGAGCAGGAAAGGTCGCTCTTAGCCCCGCACCCAGTTTGCCGAAGGCACCAGAAATGTCCTCGGCAGGAAATGAGCTTGCTCTAATTTCACCTCTTAAAAAAACTGAGCCGATTTTTCCAATAGCACCTCCCGATCCAGCGGAAAGAATTAAAAGACCTGATGGTTTTGTTGAAACGCTGACTTGGGATATATCGGGTGAAACGCTTTACATCGATCGATCTCAATTGTTGGGCAAAGGAAATTATGAAGTGTATCTTGGATTTTTAGAATCGGCCGATGGGTTGGGAGAATATGTGGGTATTAAAATTGCTGAAGATCCAGCGGAATTTCCCAGGTTGGAACGACAACGGCAAGTACAAGGGAGCGTTAGAAGCCCTCGGATTGTAAGAATTATCCATATGATGAGGATGGCAGAGCAATCGTACTTGGTGATGGAAGCCGTACAAGGCATGACCCTTCGCGAACTGATTTCCGCCCATCAACCAGGGGAGCGTTATACTCTTCCGATGATGGATGCGATTGAACTTGTTTACCAAGTGGCCATGGCACTGAAAGATGCACATGAAGCAGGGGTTATTCATCGCGATCTAAAACCTGAGAATGTTTTGATTACGCCAGGCGGCTATGTCAAGTTGACCGATCTTGAACCGTGGGGATCTAAAACATCACCTTCTGTGATTATTTCTAAATCCTTGACCTCGACAGAAGGGGGTGCGGGTACGATTGGAACCACCCGTTATTTAGCGCCTGAAGTTTTAGCTGGTAGAACGGTAGACCATCGAACCGATATTTATAACCTTGGACAATTATTTTTTGAAACGCTCACCGGGGTTTTTCCGGAAGGTCGTGACCAGTTGGGATTATATTTGAAAATTCAATACCCAGAGTTGGGTATTGAAGTTAGCTCTGATGGTGTAATCGCAGCGGTTACAGGTGATACGCATCCTACTTTAAGAACGGTTCTTAGAACTCTTCAAGACATTTATGAATCAACTCAAAGACGGCGAGAATATAGGCCCAATGTAAATGAGGTCCTTGCCACTCTAAAACGAGTTCGTGAGGAATCTAAATTGGATGAGATGCGTCCAGCCGTCATTGTCCCAACAAATTTACCAAACACCATGGCCGCGGTCTTGCCCGTTCGTGCTGCAATGGTAACGAATGATGCCGCATTAGAACCCTCATCGGAGGGTGAGAAAGCGGCGCCGATGGCACAACCTGAGGAACGCGCAGAGCAGCGACAACCTGAAGAACCAGAAGCAGAGCGCCATTCGGAAGGTGCGGTTTTACTTGAAGTAGTGCCTTCTTCACCCACAGAAGCACCCGTGAAAACACCGAGAAAAGTATTAGATCAAGTCATTGCCGAACAGAAGGCAGCCACCCCCGAGGAAGACTTGAAAGGCATTGTTCAAGAAGAAGCGCGTCGCGTCATGATGGAAGGGGATGCTTCCCCACCGCAAGGCCTTGTTGAAGAAGTGAGGGCCGTCGACCAAAAAGAAGAAGTGCTTCGCGGCGAAATTCCAGAACGTGCCAAGGGAAAAGCAGCCTCAAAACGTGGCCGTCGTCCGGGAAGACGTGGGCGATAAAAAATGGCCTTCTTAGATTCTGGTGAAAAAGTTATAAAAAAAAAGATGCTTCAATTTGTTTTTCTATAGGACTATACCGGATATACATTGTCAGGATGACACACAAGATATACAAGTATTATTTTTGTTGCGCATGGAAGCACGTTGAGAGGGACCAGCTTGAGGCTTTAAAAAAGCTAATCACCGACCTGAATGTTGACCGCTTTGGTGCGTGGGCTTTCAAAGGTTGTATCTCCCACTTGACCACTTGAGTTTTTACCCCAACAATAAATAGAACCATCATTTAAAATGCCACAGGTATGTTCCGATGAACATGATATTTGTTTGACATTTTCTAATTGATTTCCACTTTGTTCTTGAACGAAGCGGGCTTTAGAAAGATCTGCTCGATTAGCACCACTTCCACATTGCAAATAAAAATTATACCCCCAGCATTTTGCTTTGCCATCATTTAAAATCGCGCAGGAATGAGCCCCTTTATTTGTTTCTGATGACCCCTTCCCAATCTCAATTTCTTTCACATCGGATAAATTTTTAACAGAAACTGCAAACATTTGATCAAGAGCGGTGTTGTCGCCCAGCTGACTTGATACATTTTTACCCCAACATTTCACGGTTCCATTATTTAAAAGCGCGCAGGAATGCTCTTGACCTAAGCCAATTGATTTTACATTTGTTAAATGTGTTGTTGGGCCAAGAAGAATCGGGAATGCTGTAAAATCTTGCGTGGATCCAAACGGAGTTTCACCTGCAGGCCTTCTTCCCCAGCAGGAAACGGTCTCATCATTCAACAAAGCACAGCTATGTTCTTGACTTAAGGCCATTTCTTTGACATTGCTAAGAAATTCTCCATTTTTATCCATTACGGGCACAGCAACTTTATTATCTTGATCACCGCCTGTGCCTAGTTGGCCATCTGTATTTGCACCCCAACATTTAACGTTACCATTGTTTAAAAGCGCGCAGGTATGACTATATCCAGCTTCAATTTTTTGAACAGACTCTAGCAAGATTTCAAATTCTTCTTTCACTGCCCCCGCTCCAGACACTTTACAATATCGTTGAATTGCAAAAACTTTAGCATTTGTGATGGCATTGGTATCGTAGCATTTCGGTGTGGCTTCTTTTACTTGCGTAGCGAAAGGTTCCCCTCCACCCCAACAGGCTACAGAACCATTTTCCAATCGTGCACAACTGTGAGATAGGCCCGCCACAATTTCTTTGACATGCAGTATAGCATTCCCACTTTCGTCTTTAACTTGACTTGCAAAACTTTGATTGGATGTTGTTCCATTGCCAACTTGTCCAGAGGTGTTTAATCCCCAACAGTAAACAGAGCCATCTCTTAAGAGTGCACAGGTATGGTTTCTTCCTAGAGCAACTTCATGGATGGTCCCCAGGGGAGAGCCATTTTCAAGGAGGACTGGACCAGCTGCACTTTTGTTGTCTATCGTTCCATCCCCCAATTGTCCCACATCATTTTTACCCCAACATTTTAGAGAAGAATCCTTTAAAATAGCGCAAGTGTGACTTCCGATTCTAGAAGTTTTGATAGAAACTTGTGATTCTTTTGTTTTCACAGAAATTTTATGAAGTTGATCAGGTGCAGCGTCGTCATCTATCCAGAGGTTTCCCTCTAATCTCGCAATGGTTTGGGGATCACCATCTATGACAACATCTCTAAAATCGTGTCCGGTCATCATTAAGAAGAGATCCAATGGTACATTGTTTTGATGAAATCTTATGTCTGCGGTGAATCGGTATATAAATCCTTCTTCAGAGATATGGTCTAAAGAAATAGAATCTACACGTTGAAGTGTTTCCCGATTCGTCTTCATTGCCACGGTAAATTTATCTGAACTGAACGGTCGATTAAGCTCCACCGTATCCAGTCGATGAGAAGCCACCAGAGTTACTTGTATGCGTTTTAAAAGGGACGGACCTTGTGAAAAGTCAAGTTCTAGAAATTTTGTTTTATCTACGAGTAGTTTTCGGGTTTCGAAGTTTTCTTGTTTGAGCTCTGCATCGTACACAGTTGTTGTTGAGAGGGGTTTATCTATTTCTAAGTCTACAACGGTAACTTTCTTGATGTAAGGAAGTTCACTGGTAAATAGAAAATATCCAAATTTTTCTTTGTTTCGATCGAGCGTCATTTCTTCATAGGGCAGCTGAAATGTACCATCTGCATTATAAGCAACGAAAATTAAATCTGGGCCCAATTGTTCAATGTTTTTGAGTTCATCCACATAGTTTGGAATTCGAATAACATCATAGGTGATGCCGTTTTCTTGAAAGGGTTTTTCAGTGGGTTCCAAAACTTGAATCGTTTTGTCTTTTTGTCGAAAGAGTCCCCGTACATGGATGGCAGGGGATGCATGTTGAATCACAAAATACAGGGGATGGGGTTTTGGAAAAAAACCATGATGGGTGTCGTGTTTCCAGAAAAAATTGGAAGCTGCACGAAACGAAAAACCGAGAGGGGAGAGTGGCGTTTCATAACTAAAATCTTTAAATTCGACTACATCTTCACCACGCAGAGAAAAATCTGGTTCATACCCATTTGGGATCAGCTCATCCTTAAAGCCATTTTCAAAAAGTATTTCTTTAAATTCTTTTAAAAAATGAGTTTTGAACAGCTCCTCTTTGGGGTCAGGTAAGTTCTGCAAAGGGCCAGGCAGAAGTTCATGAAATCCGGCTGTTCCGGAATAGCGTGAGTCTGGAAATGCAAATTGAGCTGGAATGACATTCCCCCCCCCCACAATGGCTATAGAAAACTGCTCCATTACATGGTTGAGATTTTCTCGTCCCAGAACCTCAGATAAAACATCCATGCCATGTTTTTTTTCTTCATTTCCTTTTTGAATCAATTCTTTCATAAGCTGCATTCCATCTATCAGAGAGGGCTTGGTTTGGATAAGATAGTTCATAAAAACATTTGAATAAGTTTGATTTACATAAAATAGATCACCATGTCCATGTTTGTTATATTCAAGTAAAAACTCTCGGCCTTCATAGAGATAAAAAGGCTCCAATCCTAGGGTATTCAAATATTCATCTGCCACAGCTTTCGATATGAAAAAAGCAAGGTGTTCATTCGAATAAAGTTCCCTTTTTAAATCCCAAAAGACAGGTTTCAATAAGGCATAGGCCATGTCTCGAAGGTCTGGCGAAGTGGCGGGTAGCGAAAACTCATCAATTGAAACAAAAAAAGTATAACTGTCTAAAAGAGAATCAATTCTTACAGCCCTAAATTCAGCTCTTGTCCCAAATGTTGTAGGATCTGGCGAAGCAAAAATATTCCATTTTATATTTTTTTGCGCATCTGAGAGGGGGAAGTTCCACGTATCAAAATAAAGATGTCGAATTTCTTCAAATGTTTTAAGAAGAAAAAGTGAATTTTCTTTGTGAGCATCCATGTTTTTGATGGTCTTCTCATTCGTTGTATACAGTAAGTCAAAATGAGTGGATGTCCCAATGATAACGTCAAATGTTTCGCCACCAATATTCGTTTGGGTGACACGCACTTCTTGTGCCTGTAATGGCTGCATCCAATGCAATATGAGAACAATGATTAAATTAATCCAGCGCCATGTCTTTTTCATAAAACACCTTTAGATCTGTTAGATTGAGCTCTGTTGAAAAAGAAATATCTGTGTACGTTTTTGTTTGAATACGGTTTTCGAGTTTTTCTGCCAAAATCTCGCCATTTTTTGGGGGCGTTACGCTTTCAACGGATAAATTTTTGCTTTGTGTTTTTTGAGTGAGCAAAGTAGATTCCCCCATCTTTAAATCCTGTCTTTTGCCATCTATTTGAATGAACAATCCTACATTATCTTGAGAAATGATGATTTTTTGTGGCACAAGTCGAATGTTTTTGAGCCCGTGGCCCCAATTTATGAAAGATAAGGTTGTAGGAATTTCTGATTTTTCCCGTAGGATTAAAACAGCGGGTAGTTTTTCAAAAACCGTGTATTTTTTTTCAACGAAATTTCGTGTTTTCCCAGCATAATGAATTTCATATTCAATAAATAATCTGCATTTTTGAAGATCTGCGCCCAAGGGATGAACAAATAAATTTTCAATCAACTGCTTTTTGAGTACAGCATCTTTTAGCAATGAATAAGTTATAAAGTGATCTTCTTTCATCTCAAAATAAGGTATATTTTTGGTAATCTGTGAAGAAATATAGGCTGGAAAAGTGTCCGTATTTTTTTCTGTAAATTTTAAAAATATTTTTGTGCCATCATCAATAGCGGGGGGAAGTTGCACCTCTTCGCTTGGGAGCTCTGAGGATGTTGGATCCCCCTGGTTCCCATCCATTGCGCTTGTGCTGGTGGTATCTATGGATACACCGCTGCTATCACTCCCTCCTCCGCCGCTGCATGCGGTAAAAAGTGTGCACACACAGGCCAACAATAAAGTATGTAACAATAAGGGCTTCATTTGAACACTCACGGCCGACCATCTACGTTCCAAACGGCCATTACTTTTAATATACATGAAAGTATAAGATTTTCAAATTTGTGCGAAGTTACACTGACGGCATTTTTGGACAGCCTAGGATGTTTGCACTAACGTGATTTGACAAGTCGGCCGTTCTGGTTACACTTTTAACTATTGAGGTACGTGGGTGGAAAGACATTCATTAAATTTTAATAAACCATCGATTATGTATTTTTGGCGAGGCGCGATCCTGTTGAACTTATGTCTGGGGATCCTATGGCCCCTTTCTGTGAAAGGAGAGCCTGAGGGAACGGAAGGCGTGCGAGAGCCCGTTGGTTCTTACTCATCTTCAACTTCTTCCTCCACGCTAGAGCGCATCAGTACTCGTCTTGAAAATGATGATTTTGAAGAACGAAAACGTGCTGTGGCAGAACTGGTGGCATTCATCAAACGTGAAAAAGACGCTCGCCCTCAAGAAGTAGCCTGGGCGCGGGTGGAATTATCGCGTGTTTTAAATGGGACCTATGGCGATCTATTATCAGAAACTCAACGTAATCAGTTCAACACGCTTCCTCTCACGCAAGCAGAAAGAAATGCATTGGCCCGAGGAGAGACGCTTGAAAATGGACTTCTGGGTTTAACCCCAGAAGAACGAAAAAAACTGGAAGATTACATGTGGCGCCGGGGTCAAATGATAACCGATGTTGTGAATGCCGAGCGGTTGGTTCATGAACCATGGAATCCAGTACCGATAGATCCTGCTCTAGAGGCAAAAGAAGGGGAAGTTATTATTACGAACAGAGCCAAGCAAGAGGCGTGGAAAAAAATTCAAAGGGAAGGGACACATGGTTGGGAAGAATTTCAACAAGATCGCTGGAACAGCATTGCGTTACAACTTGAAAAAGCCGGGATAAAAGGTACTTTGCCGACGTATCAAAAACTTACCCAAACTCAAAAAGATAAATTAATTCGCACACTCTACGATCGCTCAGCAGAAGTCGCCCTAAAAATTTGGCAAGCTTTACCAAAGCAAGGATTAACGCAAGCACAGTTGGATGGCATGACCGTTCTCAGGGATGACGTTCGAGTGTTCAATCCAAATGAAGCCAGTAGTCTAAAGACCAAAATCACACAATCGGCCAATAAGCTGAGTCGAAAAGCCGATGTCTTTTCGCAAGACGATAGAGGCGCTGATTCAGCGATGTTCCCCAGCCCCGATCAAAAAATTTCTATGAAAGATTATTTAGCGCTGCCTGTAGAGCATTTGGACCCCGCCCAAGTGGCAGAGCTCAATGAGACGCAACAAACCATTCGAGGCATGAAGCAAGAAATTGCGGTGACCCTGTTGGAATCGCCCCCCCTTGCAAGGCAAGAAATCAAAGATAAAGACTATACGCGATATCGCATGCAGCAAGCTTTGGGAGCTGCGATGCAGCAAGCACATGAGGCTGTTCAAACATCGTTACAGGCAAGCGATGACATAGCTCAAGATGCTGTAAACAACTTTGAAACTTATCGTGATAAAACGATTAAAGTCTTTCAAGCCATTGTGGATCGCCTTCCAGAATCAGAGAGGGAAGATTTTGTACCGTTCTTATCCAGTTTGAAAGAACCAAAAACGATTTCTGGATTTGGCCTTGCCTTGAAAAAAGCAGAGTCGCAATTAAATGAGGTGCAAGCCCCCCTGGAAGATCGTTTTGCAACTCAATATGCCCAAGAGCGCGCTGCCACTCGTAATTTGATGGATATGGTGAATGATGACGGAGCCTATTTATCGCCAGAAACGTCTCAAAAAGCCTACCAAGATTTGCTTTCTGTTTATAAAGGTCAATCAGAATTTGGCGAATTTGATACCGTGCTTCACATGGGATTGGACCATCGTTCTCCAGTGGTTCAAAAGATGGCTTTAGAAGAGGCCAGGGCCGCCTATGCATCCAGCCCTCAAAAATTAAAGGAAACCTATGTAGGTTATTTAGAACGCACCATGCAAGCCGATCTTGAAGCAGAAGTCAAAGCGCTCTGTGATGGATCTTTAAGCGAATCCAACACAGCTTTGGTCTTTCGTTCTCATGCCGATCAACTTCGAACCAGAGCTTCAGGTCAAAAATCCAATGATGCACTATCGGCCGAAAAAATGTCGCGCGTATTGGGTGGTTATCTTTCGGTTTTACAACGCAGTCCCAACTGTGATCAGGCGGAGCGTGTGGCAGCGGAATTGGCGGAGATTACCGGGAGTACATTTGTGTCGGAGCTCATTCCCCATAAAAGAGAATTGGTCGGCCAAATGGCAGCCTATTGTGAAGAAAGTAAAAAACGTGAAGGTGCGGTTTCGCCTATTTGTAAGAGTCTGCAAGACAATCATTTACATATTCCCGTGGCCTATCAACAAGACGACGCAGGACGTAGGCAATATGCCCAAGGGCGGGTGGTTGCTTGTGCACAAGATTCTGCGTACGGTGTTCGTGTTCAAGACGAAGCCGTCTATGTGTGTGAAGCACCCAATCAAACGTTGTTGGGCATGGAACTGAGCGAGCTTCATGAGGACGTGGGAGATGCCGTCAATTTTTATGCCAAAACCCATGCGCTTTCTAATGATGAAGCCCAAAAAAAACTACGTTCTGATTATTTGCAAGCCTTGAGACAAAAGATGGTGGAATCTTTGCTGCAAAATTTAGAAATATCTTCAAGTTTTGTGGATGCGCCAAAACTTCAAATGGCCGTAGAAGCTTTGTCAGGACTTCAAAATTGCGGTTTGCAAACACCTGCTTCAGCACAATTGGCCCAAAATTTTACCCAAAAAATAAATACCGCTTCCGCACACAATCAAACAGCGACCGAAGTTCGAGAACGGTTCTTAAGGTCATTGCTTCATATCAATGAGGATGGGGTGATGGAGGCTTATGGTCCCAATGATGAAAATGCGATGGAAGATTTTAAAAATTTTGTGGTTTTACAAGATCGAAAACGCAGCAAAACCGCTGCTGCGCTCTCGGAACGAGATGAGCAAGAACGTTTGAGAATCGCCCAAGGGCCTTACGGTTTTTTACTGGATCCTTATTTTAAAGAAAGCATTGAAGCCAAAGCGCAGTTTTATGGAATTTTGCCTGCATTTTATGAGGCGGCCATTCCCAGAGGTTCTCGGGCGAAGGTTGGTTTGGCGGAAGTGGATCAAAAAATTAGATTGGCCAGGCAGACCGGTCAACCGTTGAAGGTCTCGTATTGGGGATCGCAAGAGACGGGCGGGGTTCAAACCTATCCTATCGAGGTGCCGACGTACGATGAATTGCAAGCACAGTTAAAAGATAAATTTCATCGTCATTATGATGCGATTATGAATGAAATGCAGCGCTATTGTACACAGATGTCTTGTCAAGAATTGGATGGCACGTATGACCCCGGTCAATTTGAACAATTTCAACAAAGTGCGATCGATGCTTCGCCATTGTTGGAAGTAGCAACGGTGGGGTTGAGAAAATCGAAAGATGTATTGCAAGCCTGTAAAACGGGTGAATCCCCAGACGTCAATCGCGACCGGACGGCAGCCGTTCTACTCCTCATGCGCAATGAAAATTTAAGACAAGCAGTATTGAACGACCATCCAGAATATGCAGATCTCGATTGTGGTTTATTTTTAGATGTAAAGGCAAAAACGACCGAGTGGCCGACGTTGAAAGCGGTTCTAGGACAAGCCGATATGTTGGCGACGGCAGCATTGGTAACGGCTGCAGCGGTAACGACCGGTGGCGTTGGAGGCGCTGTGGTGGGTGGTGCATTGGGAACGCTTTATACAGCGGATGCCTATGGAGATTGGAAGGCGGCCAGTGCGACGCGTGTAGAAAGTTCAGGAGCTCATTATGCGCATGCGATGGGTACCCGTGCGACCAGAGCGGGGCAGACGTTGGATCAGTTTGCACAAGCCAATGAAGATGAAAAGGCAGCGGCCACGCAATTTTATGTTGCCGCAGGATTAACGGTGCTGGATGTCGGTGTTGGGGCAGGGGCTTTACGACGGATGCTGGCGCGTGAAAGAGCGGTGAATCAGATGGCAGAACAGATTGGACAATCCAGAAATCTGCAAGCTCAGCTGGGTGCATTTTCAGCCAAAGATGGTAATGCAGCTGCCATTCGACGGGCTGGTTCCGCACAACGTGCTTTTGCTGAACAAGTCGTCGATCGAGAGATGGGGAAACCTGTTTCAGCGCTCGCGCGTGGATGGAAGGATTATTATGGAGAAGGGGCCAGACGCAGCCGCAGACCAATGAGATCTACTGTTGCAAGTGGTTCCGTGGAGCCGTTAGACGTTCGTCCAAAAGTTTCAGAAACTCCGATCGTGGATGCTGGGAAAACCCGTTCACAATGGCGTGTGCCGTCAGAGGCATCTTCTAAAGAAAGTGCCGAAGTTTTACCGATGGAATCGTCCGGTGGACTTGGAAAATCTCAATCCGCTGTATCAGCGAAAGGTTCCGCTTCTGTAGCCGAAGCGCCGAAAGCAACTGCGCCCCAAGCGAAGGCCACTCCGGCAGTGGAGGCATCGGATGAAAGTTTGTTTCGGTCTACTGGCGAAACGCCGGTGGTCAGCAGGCCCAAGGTAGCCGAAGCGCCGAAAGCAACTGCGCCCCAAGCGAAGGCCACTCCGGCAGTGGAGGCATCGGATGAAAGTTTGTTTCGGTCTACTGGCGAAACGCCGGTGGTCAGCAGGCCCAAGGT
>JACQJD010000017.1 GCA_016198185.1 Deltaproteobacteria bacterium | reverse complement strand
GTCTTAAGTTGAGCCTGGCAAATGAAGATATATTTTTAAGACAATCTCGGAGGTCTGGCCCGCTGGGTGGAACTGACCCGCAAGGGGCAGTTCCGGACCAGACCGAGAGCTTAGGTGCGCCCACCCGCTGGAGGTGGGCGACACCGTGTCTTAAAAATATATCTTCATTTGCCAGAACCAAACTTACGAAGTTATTCCCTTTCCCCACTTTTTTGAAAAAGCTACTAATCTCTTGACACTTATTTTCATGATCTGTAAAAATAATAATAGAATTCAATAGTTACGGTGTATTTGATAGAAAGGGGTAAGAGATGAATAAATCAGAGCTTATCGATATGATTACAGAGCATGGGCAAATGACGAAAAAAAAGGCGGAGTTGGTTGTGAATGTGGTGTTTGATTCTATGGCGCAAGCCTTAATTAATAATGATCGCATTGAAATTCGGGGTTTTGGAAGTTTTGTGAATAAAGATTATAAATCTTATCAAGGAAGAAATCCACGTACGGGTGATGCCATTGAAGTGACACCCAAACGTCTTCCATTTTTTAAGGTTGGAAAAGAGCTTAGAGAAATTGTGGATGGTAAAAAAACGGCGCCCGTTATGGAATTCAAAACCCAACCGCCCACTATTGAGAGTTAAGTTTCTTTTCTAATTCAATGAGTCTGCCAATCCGATAGAGAATGGCTTTTTCAAGATAACCATTGGAAGGGACTGCGGCAAAGGCCTCCAAAGGACCTGGGCTGATCCATTCTTCTTTTTCAATGCGAACTTGCGATTTTTCTCCAAAAAGATCTTTGGCAAGCTTTAACACCCGGATTTTAAGACGCCATTTCATGTCTTGCGCTCGGCGTTGTCCCCCTGCGTAATAATAATGTTGGTCTGACGTGCCAAATTTAAAATCAGTGTCAATGATCCCTGCATCCTTATTGTTTGTGAGCATGGGATAAGATTCCACACTTTTTAATGTTGCTGTCCAGATGACATCGTAAGAGCCTTTAAAAAGGTGTGATTGGAACTGAAGCCTATGGGGAGAAGGTGGGGGGGGTGTGCTGGCACAGGAACAAAATATTCCGACGATCACATATGAAAAGAGGCATTTATAATTCAATGGCAACATCCATAGATTCTTTGGGATAAAACCATCTCATTTCTTGAAAAATGGGTCAGGGTATTGGCCATCTGTTCAGAGTTTATATTTTTGAGGTCCAAAGAGACATCTTTTTGGTTGAATCCGCAGACGTTGAGCGTCCAGGTCAAGTTTTGATCAGCCTCAAGTCGTGGCCATTGCGAAAAGGTATTGGGCAACTTAGGGAGTGAAAACGACTGGACGGTGGAAGGACTGATAATCGTCCAAAAAGGCTGAGAGGGTTTCTTTTGTTTGGCATTTTTTTGAGATTCAATATTAATAAAAGAAACGGCAAGCTGTGCATCTGGGTTCGTTGTGGTCGGTAAAGATCGAAAGCGATAATAAAATGAATCTTTTTGATAAGAAAGATCGATGGGTTTTAAAAAACCAGAAATTTGGATGGTGGTATCTGTCGGATGAAGGCGTTGTACGGTGCCCAGGATGGCTGGGTCTCTGGGACTGGTGTCATCCGTTTGTTTCGGTAAATCTGCTGCCATGGCCAGAATAAACTCTTGAAGGGGGGGCAGTTGGTTTTGTGAATAAATAGATTTTAGTTTGGTGGCTGCATTGAATGCGGATCTGGCCGTGACTTTAAAATCCAGCGGAAAAAGAAGGGAGGGATCATTCTTAAAGTATCCTGCAGAAACATAAATGATGTCTTTATTTTCAGGAGGGGTGGGGGTACGAACCAAAAATCTTGGCTTTAATCCATAGGACAACGGGATATTGAGCGTGGTGTTTTGGTCTGGAACTGGATAGTTGAGAACAAAATTAAACTGTTCTAGGTTGTACAAATTTAGCAGATCTGTCAGGGGTGCTTTGTTTAAGAAACCAGAGGCCATTTTGGAAAAGGGAAGGGTTCCTGCCAACGCAATGAGGTTTTTGGTTTCTGATTTGACGAATGGAAATTCATAAAGTGGTTTTGAAATATAGACTGGAACCAATCCCCACATTGATTCTTGTTGGGAAGGCAGTGTGATATTGGCGGGAAGATCAATGTCTTTATAAATTTTTGCTTTGACATTGGGAGCCAGAATATGGGCAGCGCTAAAATTTAAAAGAGAGGTCATTTCTAAAAAAGGGAGTACGAGTCCTGCATGGACAATGCCATCATCATCTTCCATCTCTGGCCATTGTTCTAAGGAACCAGAAATCCAGGATTTGCCACGTGTGTCTACCAGTGGGGTTAAGCCTACTTCAATGTATTGGGCTTCGATTTGAAGCAGGGTAAAGCGGCTGTAGTTGGGATGCGCAATGGTGAGGGTGAGTGGCCCCTGCGGCAGGGTTATATTGTCCAAAGAGACGATGCCTTCCGAATTGGTATACCACCCATTTTGAATTTGATCTCCTAACATGACCAGAGCGTTGGGCAGGGGTTTTTCTGTGAATTCATCGAATACTTGAATGGTGAGTTGCCGATATCCAAAGGTTGAAAATAAGGGTTCAAAAACTTGATAAAGGGTGGAAGTTTTTGTTTTAAAAAAGACACTGGCTTCTGCGGGCCTTAAAAAGACATATATAATGATAAAAAAACAAAGGACTTTCCAAGAGGTCTTCATGAAAGGCTCCTTTAAAGTTCAAATTTCATTGAATCAAAATTACAACACCTTACAAGAGGAACTATAGCTAAAATAACCTCCAGCGACAAGAATTTAATGTAAACCATTGAATCAATTTTTATTTTGCGTTAATGTGCTTTCACTTTTTGAAATAAATAACGATCAGGGGCTGTTCAAAGAGGGCATGGCGGTGTAGCTCAACTGGTAGAGCGGAGGAATCATAATCCTTGTGTTCGGGGTTCAAGTCCCTGCACCGCCAGACTTTGCAAAAGCTTTGCAGGCGAGCCACCAGATTTTTGATCGAGATCTCATGAAAAAACAAACAGGTTCCACACTTCAGAAATGTTTACAAATGGCAGGATCTTTGAAATTGGCCATTGGGCTTATTTTGACCTTGGCCAGTGTTTGTACTTATGCCACTTTTTTTGAAGCCACCTATGGAACGCAAGCCGTGCAATATTCGATTTATAAAACCATTTGGTTTGGCCTTTTGTTATTGCTCATTGCGATGAATGTGGCATGTGCGGCGCTCAAAAAATATCCTTGGAAGCATCATCAAGTCGGCTTTTTGCTGACCCATCTTGGTATTTTAATTTTAATTGGGGGATCCTTTGTCTCTTTTACCAAAGGCATCGATGCAACCGTTTCCCTTCAAAACGGAGAAAGCGCAGCGCATTATTTATGTAGTGAGGAAACGCTCTCGATTGTTCACGAAGCATCGGGTGCTTCTTTTTCAAAAACACTGGAAGTGGGCCCTTACCCCAGGCAAGATCTTCTGGCCTCTTTTACGTTACCCAACAACACCCATGTAGACATCGATCGTTTTTATCCTTATGCTGCCGTTCATACACAAGTCGTATCCGACGAAACTGCAGGAGGCGCTGCTATTTCCATTCGTCTTCAAAATCAGTTTGTCAATGTGACCGAGTGGCTTTATTTTGATGAGCCTACGCATGCGCAAGCGATGCTGGGCCCAGCGCAGATTGAGTTTAAAAAATTAAATCAGAAAGATCTCCCCTATTTTTTACAAACGGCCCGAGCCGTGAAAACGCTTTTGGGGGAAGTGAAGCTCATGACCCAAGATCGAGTCTATACGGTAAAACTTCATCAAACCGATTTGGGGAAAACACTTCAAATTCCAGGTACGTCTTTGCGACTGAAAAACATTCAATATTTCCCAAATGCAGCCGTCATGGATAATAAGCTCGTCAACCGTTCCCCCGAACCTCAAAATCCAGCCATCAAATTAGAATTATTCGGTGAAAAAGGAATCGAAAAACATGTAGCCTTTGCTCTGTTTCCACAGTTTCCTTCAACGCATGAGGGCCAAAGTCTTTATGCCGCGAAGCTAGAATTTATTTCGGTCTCTCAATATGCCAATCAGCCACGAACCCTACAAGTGGGACTGGTGGACCAAAAACTATATTACCGTGTCAATTCATCGAAAGGTATCCGAACGGGTAGAGTCGAAATTGGCAAGGGAACTGAAACCGGTTGGATGGGGTTAATCTTTACCGTTGAAAAATTTTACCCTCAGGCCTTCCAAAAAGTAAGCTACCGTCCCATTCAGGTTCAAAATCCGAATAACCCAAAAGTTCCTTCGGTGGTCCGTTATACGTTTATTCGAGGAGAAAAATTCCTGCATGCGTGGCTGTTGTACGGAGAAAAAAAGTCTCTGATGTTTGAAAAAGAGGCGTATGCTCTTTCTTATCAACCGAAAGTAGAGCCCTTGGGTTTTGAACTTGAGCTTCAAAAATTTGAGATGGGGACAGACCCGGGGACCGATAATCCAGCTTCCTATCAAAGTCGGGTGATGTTGAGAGATCCTTCCCAACACATTGCAGAACCCCATCTTATCAGCATGAATGAACCCTTAGATTACAAAGGGTACACCTTTTATCAATCCAGTTATTTTAAAGACGAGGCAGGTAACCCCATCGGGAGTGTTCTTTCTGTAGGGTATGATGCAGGACGCAATTTGAAATATGGAGGGTCTACGTTAATGGTCCTAGGAATTTTGCTCATGTTTTTCTTTCGAAATGCGTATTTAGAGGCCTATCGAAAATTTCAAACCAAGAGAGGTAAACATAATGCGTAAATATATTTTCATGGCTTTTTCGGTGTTACTTTCCTTACCAGGGTTTACGGAATCTCTTTCTTTTAAGAACTTAAAATCAATTCCCATCCAACAAGGGGGAAGAATAAAACCCCTGGATACGTTTGCAAGAGAAGTGGTTCAAACGGTCACTGGAAAGTCGTCTTTTCAAGGGATGCCTGCCATCGATCTTTTGTTTTCATGGCTCATGAACCCCGATCATTGGGGAGATGTTCCCGCGGTTGAAATTCAATCTTTAGAGTTAAAAAAACGCTTGGGACTCGATCTTGGCAAGAAATATTTTTCTCAAAATCAATTGCAGGATTTAAATGCCCTCGAACCCGATTTTCAAACCATTCATCTTAAAACGCAAAACGAAGAAAAATTAACCCCTCAGGAAGAAAATGTGAATCGCTTATTTACACAGATTTCATTGCTTCAGAGAGTGCGTTCTGGAGAAGTTTTTTCTGTGATCGCGCACCCTCAGGATCCTCATCAACCCTGGTTTTCTTTCGTGGATCTTGAGCCTTCGCAAGCGCTGCGGTCACTGTATCTCGATGCTGAATCCTTATCCAAGATTGAAGAATTGAAAGTGATCTTACAAGGGATTTCTCACGCCTATGTGGGACAGGATGCCAGCACTTTTTATGTGACGACGACAAAATTAAAACAGCTTTTATCGGAACTGCCCAAGGTGGAAGGGTATCCATTTTCAAAAACCATTTCTTTAGAAATTTTTTACAATGAGTTTCATCCGTTTCGGAAAGCTTGGATTTTTTATGTGATGGCGGTCATTCTCTTAAGTCTGCTGACACTGACTTCGGCAAAAGCGCAGATCTATTTAAGGACAATCGGTCTTGCGGTGTCTGGGGTGGCCTTTTTGAGTCATGTTTTGGGTTTCTATTTTCGGTGTGTCATTTCAGGACGTGCACCTGTTGGAAATATGTATGAGTCGGTCGTATGGGTAAGTTTGGGAGTCATGCTCTTTGCCTATCTTCTTTTTTACAAACACCAAAAAACGGGAATCCTGGTTGCGGCCTGTGTGGTGAGTGCAATAGGGCTCATTTTGTCAGATAATTTACCGATGATTCTAGATCCCTCTATTCGTCCGTTGGCGCCGGTGTTAAGAAGTAATTTTTGGCTTACGATTCATGTGTTGACCATTACGTTAAGTTACGCAGCGTTTGCATTGGTCATGGCGCTCGGCAATTGGGTGTTGGTTAAATATGCATTGGGTCACGATGTGCAAGATATTCGAGGGTGGGTGAAATATTCTTATCAAGCCATGCAAATAGGTGTTTTGTTATTGGCAGCGGGAACGATTTTAGGCGGCGTATGGGCAGATTATTCTTGGGGAAGGTTTTGGGGGTGGGATCCCAAAGAAGTGTGGGCACTGATTGCGCTCTTATTGTATCTTGCGGTGATTCATGGGCGCTATGCAGGATGGCTCAATGATTTTTGGATGACGGCAGCATCTATTCTAGCGTTTCAAGGGGTGCTCATGGCCTGGTACGGGGTCAACTTTGTTTTGGGGGTGGGGCTCCACAGTTATGGCTTTGGTTCTGGGGGATTACTATATGTTTTAATGTATGTCGCCATTCAGGTCTTATTTATTGGTGGGGTGTGGTGTTATAAAATAAAATCGACGTCCTTCTCCTGAGAAGTGAGGCCTGTGAGGGCGAGGGCCACTGGCGGGTTGTTAAAAATAAGCTCTTTCTCTAATTTAGTGAAGCTCCCAGACTTGCAGTCGGCGGACTTGCAGCCAGCAGACCTGCAGTCGGCAAACTTCGGTCTATTCAAAGGCTCGCCTCCATTGTTTTCCAAACGTGAGCTGCGCTCTGTAGCGATTGTGGGTGGAACAGAGCAATCTCAGGTTTTCTAATTCTGCCTTCCCTCCCAATGCAAAAGGTTCGATGTGGTCTACTTCTAAATACGCCCTTTCGT
>JACQJD010000015.1 GCA_016198185.1 Deltaproteobacteria bacterium | reverse complement strand
GGCGTACTTGAGCGGTACGTCGAAGGAGACACGACGAGGGCAACGACGTAGATGGGCCTTTTGAGCTTCGCTGAAATGATAGGAAGGATCTATCATATTGTTGTTGGCGCAAGCCAACAACTGCATTTTCAACAGCCTGCTCAGCTTATTCTTCGAATTTAAATAAGTCGTCGGGATCATTGGCTTCTATTTTAATGAGCCACTGCGCTGTGTGGTTCTTAGGCTTTTTAGAGATGTCTTGAAGGAAAGAATCATTGACTTCTAAAATGAGCCCTGAAATCGGAGCCCGGATTTCAAGTTTGTCTTCAGAGCCATGAATGACAATGCAATCTTGGCCTTGTTCGATTTCATCGCCTTCTTCCGGAAGATCGACATCTTCGATTTGGCCAACGGTTTCGAGGAGTCTGGAGTCGAAACTCAAGATCAATACATCATCTTCAATCGAAATCACTTCAAGGGGTTCTTTCATAAAAAATATTTATACCCTATACATTTGTAAATAATCTTTGCAACTGCAAAATCACCATAGACCACGTTTGGAATGGGCATCATTTCCACAAAATCCATTCCCACAACATTTTTAGATTTAAAGATTTTTTTTAAAACGTCAAGTGTTTCATAATATCCGAGACCTCCGGGTTCCGGTGTCCCGGTAGAAGGGACCACTTGCGGTGAAAGCCCATCGACATCCACCGTAATATAAACATTTTTGGACAGATGCCCCAAGATTTCATCCTGGGGGAGCCCTGTTTTTCGAGTTTCAAAGTCATAGTAAACGGGGATGTTATTTTTTTTGACGTAAAGTGCTTCTTCTTCACACATGCTGCGAATCCCCACATGCACCGTCTTTTTGCATTGCTTTCGAATCAAATACAAGATGCTGGCGTGACTATAAGGATTTCCTTCGTAAGCCTCTCGCATGTCCGTATGGGCATCGATATGAAAAATAGACAGATCTGGATATCTCTCAAACAATGCTTGAAAGAGTCCGTAAGAAATGGTGTGTTCTCCCCCCAGCATGATGGGCCATTTGCCATCGTCTAATATTTTTTTGGTTTCTTTGTATAAAAGATCGCAGGCGGTTTTTGCAGATTTTCCCTGAACAGCAAGCTCAGCCAGGGTGTGAATTCCTTGCGTGTGGCAGTCTTGGCCCAATTCAATATCGAAGGTTTCAACTTGGTGGGAGGCGGTAATGACGCTTTGGGGACCTCTGGAGGTCCCTTGTTGATAACTGGTTGAAGCTTCAAACGGTGCTGGAATGACAACGGTTTTTGATGGTGCGTAATCTGAAAATTCTTTTTCCAGACCTAAAAAGTGATTGGGGGCAGTTCCCATAAAAGATCAGCTAGGGAACCAGAATGGCGGCTGCGATCGTTGTTGTCCAAATTTTTTGTTTACTGCCAATAGCAGATTGCGTGATGTTGCGGGTTGTTACGATTTCATCTTTGAGTTTCCATTCGCCTTTGCGTTCGTCGTAGTTTTTATCTGGATCAAATTCAATGCCAAGCGTGGTGGCCAACATTTCTGCTGCCAAATCTTCCGCAAAATCACCTGCTTCTTTTTCTGTTTGGCCGTAAACGTGGTGTTCGCTTAAATATCCAAATTTGGATCTATCTTTTGGAATGGCGCATCCAATGGAAGAAACAATCAACCGATTGGGTTCATCCGTCGAACTTTCGGCAATGACGGCAAATACCACAGAGCCGTGATGAAGTTTTTCAATTCCCTTGCTTGCAGAAATAATTTTGCAATAAGGAGGAAAAATAGAAGAAACGCGGACCAAGTTATAGGAAGCAATACCCGCATCTCGCAACGCCCATTCAAACGAAGTTAATTTTGCGCGGTGAACGCCAACGCCTTTTACGAAAAAAATTTCTTTTGCAACAAACATGTTTATCCTCCGAAAACTTGGATTTAGTCACATCGAAAAAGATTGTCAATTAAAACCTCTGTCGATAAAGTTAAACATCATGCGATCCTTTGATTTTTCAAATTTTGAAACCAAATGGCGAGCCATTTGGCAAACGAAAAAACAACACGAGGTCTCGGAGCACGATCCGCGTCCCAAGTATTATTGTTTGGATATGTTTCCGTATCCATCTGGCTCAGGGCTTCATGTGGGGCATTGGCGTGGATATGTGCTCAGTGACGTTTGGAGTCGTTACCAAACCCTGCTTGGGAAAAAAGTGCTCCACCCCATGGGGTGGGATGCCTTTGGGTTACCGGCTGAAAATGATGCCATTAAGAAAAAAAATCACCCCAAGCTCAATACGCAAAAAAACATCGAAACCATTAAGCGACAATTGGAAGACATCGGTGCCATGTATGATTGGTCGCGAGAAATCAATACGACGGATCCAACCTTTTACCATTGGACCCAGTGGATTTTTTTGAAGATGTATGAGAGAGGCCTTGCCTATCAAAAAGAGATGCCCATCAATTGGTGTCCCAGTTGTTTGGTGGGGCTTGCCAACGAAGAAGTGGTGGAAGGGCGTTGTGAACGGTGTGAAGCACCGGTGACCCAAAAGAAATTAAAACAATGGGTGTTAAAAATCACCCAATATGCCGAGCGGCTATTGGGGGATTTAAACCATTTAGAGTGGCCTGAAAAAGTCAAAGTGATGCAAGCCAATTGGATTGGAAAAAGCGAGGGGGCCCAAATCCAATTTCAAATTGAGGATAGGAAGGGGGGGCATCATCCCATCAGCATTTTTACGACGAGGCTTGACACGCTCTTTGGGGCAACGTTTATGGTGTTATCGCCGGAACATCCTTTGGTCCTAGAGGTGTGTGCATCCAGCGATCTTAAGATGGTAAAAGCGTATGTTGAGCAGGCGCGGCTTAAGAAAAACAGCGAACGTGTTTTTAAAGAGCAGGAAATTTCAGGTATTTTTCTGGGGGTTTATGCGGTTCATCCGATGCATCAAAAAAAGATTCCTGTTTGGGTTTCAGATTATGTGCTGATGGATTATGGAACGGGAGCCATTATGGCGGTACCCGCCCATGATGAGCGAGATTTTAAATTTGCCAAAAAATTTGGATTGGAAGTGATTGAGGTCGTCAAACCCCCTCATGCTGAGCATCGCACGGGTCAGGCTGAGGGGCATCGCATAAGTCATCCTGAGGGGCATCGCCCCGAAGGATCTGTCTATGAGGGCCCAGGAATTCTCATCCATTCTGATGGCTTTACGGGGCTTGATTCTACAGTTGCAAAACAAAAAATAATCGAAGCCTTGGCCCAGAAAGGCATTGCCAAGGCCACCGTTCAATACAAGTTACGCGATTGGATTTTTTCTCGGCAACGGTATTGGGGAGAGCCCATTCCCATTTTACATTGCTCAACCTGTGGGGAGGTGCCGTTACGAGAAGAAGATCTTCCTCTCTTATTACCTGAAGTTAAAACCTATGAACCTTCTAAGACAGGGGAATCGCCGCTCTCAACCATTGATTCTTGGGTGAATGCGAAGTGTTATCGCTGTGGGGGGAAGGCCAAACGTGAGACAGATACCATGCCGCAATGGGCGGGATCTTCTTGGTATTTTTTAAGATATGCGAGTCCTCAGGATCGGCGTGTCCCCTTTGATTCAAAAGCTGTTTCCCATTGGTTACCGGTGGATATGTACGTGGGGGGGATTGAGCATGCGGTTTTACATTTATTATATGCTCGTTTTTTTACAAAATTTTTATACGATATTGGCTTGATTTCTTTTCAGGAGCCCTTTGTGCGCCTTTTTAATCAAGGGATGGTCTGCCGACGGTCAGAAAAGACAGGCAAAGTGGAAAAAATGTCCAAGTCAAAAATGAATGTTGTGAATCCGGATGACATGGTTCGTCGCTATGGCACAGATACCTTGCGATTGTTTGAATTGTTTGTGGGGCCACCGGAATTAGATGCCGAATGGAACGACAATGGCATTATAGGCGTTCACAAATTTTTGCAGCGTGCCTGGCAGTGGGTGTTATTTTATCATGAACATCCGGTGACCACGTGTGACGAGGCTGTTTTAAAATCATTGCACCAACTCATTGCCAAGGTGACAGAGCGCTTAGAGGCCTTTAAATTGAATGTGGTCGTGAGTGCGTTTATGGAATTTATGAATGAGGTCTCTCGTTTTCAGAAAGAAGGCAAAGGGGGCGATCTTTCTGCCCTTAAAATTTTTGTAAGGCTTTTGGCTCCGTTGGTACCACATACTGCAGAAGAATTGTGGGAGATCTTGGGCAATCCAACGTCGATTTTTCAAACCAGCTGGCCCGTGGCAGACCCAGCGTATTTACACGAAGAGACCTTGGTTTTGGTGGTGCAAGTGAATGGCCGCCTACGCGCCAATATTGAAGTGAATCGAAAGTGTTCAAAAGATGAAATCATTGAGCAAGCCAAGTGTCATGATCAAGTCCAAAAATATTTGGTCGATAAAAAAATCATCAAAGAAATCTATGTACCCCATCGCCTCATTAATTTTGTGGTGAAATAAGCCAAATTTCTTGCATCTTAGAACCGGATCGTTTAACACAATTTTGTGAAAAAGTGGGTTCAAGAACATCATTTTTTGATTCGAAAAATTCATTCTTTGTTGGGGGTTGTGCCGATGGGTGTTTTTTTGATGGAACACCTGATTACGAACTCTTTTGGAAAATTTGGGCCAGAAGTTTATAATGAAAAGATCGAATGGATTCAGGGCCTTCCTTATTTATTGGCAATGGAAATAGGGATTATTTTCTTGCCCATTTTATTCCATGCGCTCTTCGGCGTTGTTTTTTTGTGGGCTTGGAAAGACAATTCACTTCAATATTCGTATTCCAGAAATTGGCGATATACGTTCCAGCGTGTTACGGGGGTGATTGCCCTTTTTTTTATTGGCTACCACGTTTGGAAATTTCGCATTGAAACGGCATTAACCGGGATACCGGTCAATTTTGATTTGGTAGCGGGTGCCTTTCAAAATCCACTCGTATTTTATTTTTATTTTTTGGGGATGGTATCTATCGTTTATCACTTTACAAATGGGGTCTGGAGCTTTTTGGTGCATTGGGGCATTACAGTCGGTCCACGAGCACAGCAAATTTCAACCTATGTTTGTGCGGCTCTTGGCTTAGGACTCCTTTATATTGGACTGGATGCCTTGTGGGCTTTTGTATAATGGCGGTACGCAAACCAAAAATAATTGTGGTGGGAGGGGGCTTGGCGGGTCTCATGACCACGATCAAAGTCTGCGAAGGGGGAGGAACGGTTCAATTGTTTTCGGTTGTTCCTGTAAAACGTTCTCATTCCGTCTGTGCGCAAGGGGGCATTAATGCCGCCAAAAACACCAAAGGCGAGGGGGACTCGATTGAAAAACATTTTGATGACACCATTTATGGTGGGGATTTTTTAGCCAATCAAGAGTTACCCAAACGCATGTGTGAGGCAGCCCCTGCCATTATTGACTTATTGGACAGGATGGGGGTTATGTTTAACCGCACCGATGAAGGCAATATTGATTTGCGTCGGTTTGGAGGCACCCTCTATCATCGAACGGCCTTTGCTGGGGCTACGACGGGGCAACAAATGCTCTATGCATTAGATGAACAAGTTCGTCGTTTCGAATCTGAAAACAAGGTTCAAAAATTTGAGTATTGGGAATTTTTATCTTTAATTTTAGATGAAAATCGCATCTGTCGTGGCATGGTGGCGATGAACCTCTATACGCTTGAAATTCAATCTTTTGCAGCGGATGCCGTCGTTTTAGCAACAGGCGGTTGTGGCATGATTTTTGGTCGCAGTACCAATTCAACGGCTTGTACGGGTTCTGCTGCGAGCATTGCTTATCAAGCAGGTGTTCACTATGCGAATGGTGAATTTATCCAAGTGCATCCTACCGCCATTCCGGGTGAGGACAAACACCGTCTCATGTCAGAATCTGCCAGAGGAGAAGGCGGCCGTGTTTGGACGTACAAAGATGGCAAACCCTGGTACTTCTTAGAGGAGTGGTATCCTAAATATGGAAATCTTGTTCCGAGAGATGTCGCATCCAGAGCTATTTTTAAAGTTGTGAAAGAAATGGGGTTGGGGGTGGAAGGCAAGGAGCTTGTGTACTTAGACCTCTCGCACCTTGACCGTAAAAAGCTCGATGAAAAACTGGGGGGCATTCTTGAAATTTATGAAAAATTTGTAGGAGATGATCCACACAAAGTTCCCATGAAGATTTTCCCGGCTGTTCATTATTCGATGGGAGGGCTTTGGATTGATACCAATCACATGACCAATATTTCAGGGCTTTTTGCCGTGGGTGAAGTCGACTATCAATACCATGGGGCCAATCGTTTGGGAGCCAATTCCCTGGTTTCTTGTGTTTTTGGGGGAATGGTGACGGGGCCCAAGACCTTAGAATATGCAAAAGGTCTACAAAAAGCCTATGAAAGTTTTCCATCTACTTTATACGATCAAGCGGTTTTAAAACAAAAATCTATTCATGAAGGGCTTCTAAAATCGGAAGGGTCTGAAAATCCATTTAAAATCCATGAAGATTTAGGAAAACTGATGACCAATCATGTAACGGTCATTCGTTATAACGACAAGCTTCAAAAAGCCGATCAAGAAATTTTAAAACTCATTGAGCGGTATCGACACATCAGCTTGAGTGATACTTCTTATGGTGCAAATCCTGTTTTACCGTTTGCACGAGAGCTTTATAATATGTTGCATTTAGCTCGTGCAATTGCGATTTCTGCTTTTCATCGCAATGAAAGTCGAGGGGCGCATTATAAGCCTGATTTTCCAGATCGTAATGACGCCGAGTTTTTAAAGACCAGTAAAATGTCTTTTCATCCAGAATCACCTCGTTTAGTATATGAAGATGTGGATCAACGATGGATTAAACCGCGTCCTCGTAAATATGTATGAAAACGGTTCGTTTTAAGATTAAACGTCAGCAGTCCTTAGATACCGCCCCCTATTGGGAAGAATTTGAAGTTCCTTACAGACCTGGGATGAATGTCATTACGGCTTTGTACGATATTGCCAAAAATCCAAAAACGGCAGATGGCAAAGCAACTTCTGCGGTGGCTTGGGATGCCAATTGTTTGGAAGAAGTGTGTGGGGCTTGCACGATGATTGTGAACGGAAAAGTTCGTCAGTCTTGCAGTGCATTGGTGGATGCGCTACAGCAACCCATTTGTTTAGAACCCATGACCAAATTTCCAGTGGTCAGAGATTTGCGTGTCAATCGAAAGAGAATGTTTGATGCTTTAAAACGGGTGAAAGCGTGGATTCCCATTGATGGTACCTATGATTTAGGTGAGGGGCCGAAGCTATCGCCTCAGGATCAACATATTGGGTATGCGTTATCCAAATGCATGACCTGTGGATGTTGCTTAGAAGTGTGTCCGCAATATCATGATCGATCTCCATTTGTTGGGGCGGCAGCGCTTTCTCAAGTACGGCTCTTTAACCTTCATCCGACGGGAAAAATGCAAGAAGAAGAACGTCTGGAAACCATTATGGGTGAGGGGGGTATTGAAGATTGTGGCAATGCCCAGAATTGCGTGCGTGTTTGTCCGAAAGATATTCCACTGACAACCTCGATTGCAGACTTAAATCGCAAAACGACAGCGTATGCTCTGAAAAAATTTTTTAGGTCATAAGCATTATTTCCGTCTATTCCTATGTTTGAACAACTTACCGAAAAATTCGATCTTTTCTTAAAGAACCTTAAAGGTCATGGGAAGTTGTCTGAAAAAAACATTGAAGAGGTTTCTCAGAAACTAAAACTCACCTTATTGGAAGCGGACGTTCACTATCAGGTGGTCAAAGATATCACCGAAGCCATTCGTTCTCAGGCCATCGGTCAAAAAGTGCATGAAAGTCTTACCCCCGCGCAGCACTATATTAAAATTGTTCGAGAGGAGTTGGTTCGCCTTTTGGGGAGCCAAACGGCTGAGATTGATTTTAGAGTGAAACCCCCGTTGGTCATTTTCATGGTGGGACTTCAAGGGGTTGGAAAAACCACCACCTGTGGGAAATTGGCTTATTATTTGACGCATGAAAAAAATAGAAACGTCATGCTGGTTTCAACCGACGTGAGAAGAATGGCTGCCAGAGAACAATTGGGCATCCTGGCGGATCATGTAAAAACAGCAATATCAGATACAAACCACCTCACCCATCCGGTTGAAATTTATAAAGCTGCTTATGATCAATGTATACAGCGTGGAAAAGATACGCTCATTGTAGATACCTCGGGACGCATGCATCTCGACCATGACCTCATGGATGAAGTACAGAGATTAAAAGACGAGATTTGCCCAAATGAAATTTTGTTGGTTTCCGATGCGATGGTAGGCCAACAGGCCCTTTCGATTGCCAAACAATTTCATGAGAAATTGCAGCTAACGGGAATTATTTTATCCAAAATGGATGGAGATGCTCGGGGTGGGGCTGCACTTTCCATGAAAAAAATTACGTCGGTCCCCATTAAATTTATAGGTGTTGGGGAAAAGATAGAGGCCTTGGAACTTTTTCATCCCGAACGGATGGTTTCACGCATCCTTCAAATGGGCGATGTTCTAACGCTCATTGAAAAGGCGCAAAAAACGTATGATGAAGGCAAATCCCAGGTACTTCAAAAGAAACTTCAAAAAGGAATTTTTTCTTTACAGGATTTTAAAGAAGAACTGCAGCAGATGAAAAAATTGGGGGGCTTTTCTTCAGTCATGAAATTGCTTCCTGGCGGGAACAAGCTCTTAAATCGAGTTCCTTCTAATTTGAATATGGAGGCAGAGACAAAGCAGATGATGGCCATCATTGACTCCATGACGTCCCAAGAACGCTGGAATGTGGAAATCTTAAATGGTTCTCGTAGGTTGCGTATTGCGCGTGGAAGTGGTACAGAGGTGGCACAGGTGAACCGATTGGTAAAACAATTTTTAGAAACAAAAAAGATGATGAAAAAAATATCGAAGTTTGGTAAGAGCAATCCCTTAGATTTATGGGGACGAGGAGGAACATAAAGTGATTGTAATTCGTTTAACAAGGCGTGGTGCGAAGAAGAGACCTATTTATCGTATTGTGGTGGCCAATCAAGAGTCGCCCAGAGACGGTAAATTTATTGAAAATATAGGGACCTATCAACCTTTAAAGAAAGAGAAAGCAGCAATATTTAAGAAAGATAGAATGGATTATTGGTTAAAGTGTGGGGCACAACCCTCCGATACCATAAAGAATTTGTATAAGACGTTTCAAAAGGCAGTGTGATGAAATAATGGAGGATGAAAGCTATGAAAGAACTGATTGAGATCATTGTAAAAGCATTGGTGGATGTTCCCGATGACGTTCAAGTGGACGAAGTGGTTGGAGAGCAAACAACGGTGATTGAGCTCAAAGTTGCTAAAGAAGACTTAGGAAAAGTGATTGGGAAACAAGGTCGAACGGCGCAAGCCATGCGTACTATTTTAAATGCAGCGTCAACCAAACTTAAAAAACGCTGTGTGTTAGAAATCCTAGAATAACCTATTCCTTAAAATTTATGAATTTTGATGTGGTGACGATATTTCCACACATGTTTGAGCGTGTGTTTGAAAAAGGCGTTGTTGGAAAAGCCCTAGAGTGTGAATTTGTGTCTCTGAAGATTCACAATTTACGCGATTTTACAACCGATAAACATAAGACGGTCGATGATATTCCTTATGGCGGTGGGGGCGGATTAATTTTTAAAATGGAACCTTTGGTGCGAGCTTTAAGAGCCATTCAAGATCCGAAGAAAAAAAGCCGATCCATTTTATTGTCCCCGCGTGGAAAGAAACTTGATGCCGCCTTGGTTCAAAACTTGTCGCAGTTTGAACAACTCATTATTTTTTGTGGAAGATACGAAGGGGTGGACGAGCGATTTTCAGCTTATGTGGATGACGAAATCTCAATTGGGGACTATGTGCTCAGTGGTGGCGAGCTTGCAGCGATGGTCATGGTGGATGCGGTGAGTCGTTTTATTCCAGGCGTGGTAGGCAAAATCGGAGCGCCCTTTGAAGATAGTTTCACAAGGGGCGATTTAGAGTATCCTTATTATACACGCCCAGAATGTTTTGAAGGGAACGGTGTCCCAGAAGTACTGCTCTCCGGGCATCATGAAGAGATCAAAAAATGGCGTGAAAAAGAAGCTTTAAAATGCACTTTACAACGTAGAGCTGATTTGTTAAAAAAACCGAACACTTAAACAAGAAGGATCCTATTATGTCTCGAAAATTGAAAAATAAAGATGCTCTCCTAAAACAATTTGAATCACGGCAGATGAAAAAAGTTCCCGCACTGAAAGTGGGAAATACCGTTCGTATTTATGCCAAGATTAAAGAAGGCGATAAAGAGCGTGTCCAACAGTTTGAAGGGGTGCTCATGCGGTTTGCCAAGGGGGGACTGAGGTCCACAATGACGGTGCGCAAAGTTTCTTTTGGTATTGGGGTGGAAAGAATTTTTCCGCTTCACTCCCCGACCATTGAACGTATTGAAAAAGTTTCTGAGGGAAGGGTACGACGCGCCCGATTGTATTATTTGAGAAAACGCCATGGTCGTGCAGCGCGTATTGAAGAAGCCTGGCGAGAAGAAGATGGTGAGCACGTGGTTGAAACCATGGGAACCGTTGCCACAGGGCCTGTGATTTCTTCTTCAGAGACGCCTATTTTAGAAAAAAAAACAAGCATTCTTGAGACTGCAGATTCCCAAAAGAAAAGTTAATTCCATTGCCAATCTGCTAACTGCGTGACCCCTCGAATCCTAGCCGAAAATTGTGAAAAAGAATATTATGGGAAAGGCTTTCAATACGTTGCGGGTGTAGACGAGGTAGGAAGAGGATGTCTTGCGGGGCCAGTGATTGCCGCGGCTGTGATTTTGCCGATGGATCATGAACTTCAGGGCCTCAGCGATTCCAAATTACTATCAGAAAATCAACGAGAAAAGTTAAGTCAAGAAATTCACCAGCGGGCCATTGCGATTGGGATAGGTTCTATGGGGCCCGAGGTGATTGATCGCATTAATATTTTACAAGCTTCTTGCGAGGCGATGCGGAAAGCCATTTTACAGTTACAGCCACCGCCAGATTTTTTATTGGTGGATGGAAATTTAAAAAATTTGTTATCCATTCCTCAAAAAAGCATTCCTCAGGGGGATCGCAGATGCCAATCGATTGCTGCAGCTTCTATTGTGGCCAAAGTATTTCGGGATAACTTGATGAAGACTTTGGATGCCCAATATCCTCAGTACGATTGGGCGACGAACAAAGGGTATCCCACCACAACCCATTTGGTGGCCATTGAGAAATTTGGTGTTTCAGAGCTTCACCGAAAAACCTTTCGAGGGGTGAAGGAATGGATTTCAGGTCGTTCCCCTCAGCTGGAGGGTTCTTGAAAAATCAAAGTCTGGGGTGGGTGGGGGAAGGCATTGCCAAAACCTACTTGGTTCAAAAGGGTTTTCAAATTTTGCATCATCGTTGGACGTGTCGGTGGGGTGAAATTGACTTCATTGCTCAAAAATCAAAACGTATTCATTTTATTGAAGTTAAAACGAGGAATAATTTTGAGGAAGTGCTGACCGCTCAAAAAAAGCACGCACTGTATCGCGCGGGGCAATACTTTATTCAGTCTTTTCATTCTCATTTACAGCCTCTCATCCAATTTGATTTAATCTTGATTGTTCCAAAGGCAAGCAGTTCAAAAATCTTCTATTATCCGCATATTATGGAAGATCCTTGGTGATGGGTTTATTTCGGACACCTGTTTAAGGAAGAATCTTTTAAGGTAGGAGCTCTTGAAGGGTTCCTTTGGTTTTGCCCTTTTCAGTTGTCATGGTGGGAACGTCACAAAAACTAATGGCGCTGGATGATGAAATCTTGGGTTCGGGGCATACAAATTCTATGGAGACCACAATTACATCTCTTCCGGATCGGTCTCTACCCATGGCAACGCCCACGCCCAGGGCTTGGTGGCCAAGCCAGAGAAGATTTTCTTTATGTCCCCTAGAGCTTCGAAGAAAGGCCTCTATAATTTTTCGAGCTGCACTTTTGACATCTGCATGTGTGTAAGTCTGCTCTGTCGTGGAAAAAAGATTCTCTTTCAAAGAAAACTCATGTCCCTGCTTTCGTAATTCGTCATTGAGGGTCATTTCGGAGTATGGATTTACACAGCCATTGTGATTCACATAATGACAATGTCCCACAAACCCAAGATTTTGATTGGGCGGTAGAAAAATTCGATTTGGCTCATTCGTTTCCTTGAGATAGTTTTCCAAATTTTTTTCCGATGCCTTTTGCGCATGGTCTTGGGCCAGTGGATGGATTGGAAGATTTCTAACAATAAAAGAATGGGGGGATAAAATGGGCTGCCTGAGATTTTTTCTGTTATTATAGTCCTCTATATCTTTTCGAAATTCATGAATCAAATCCTGTGAGGTGTCATTTTCGTATCGAGTTAGATAATTTTGGCGGGTTGTGTTCACCACAGAAAGTAATTCTTGCGAAAGCGTATTGGCGGTAAATGATAATTGAGAATTGGAGGGACTTGAAGAGGTGTCCGCCAGGTGAAGGGTAAGATTATCTACAAAACCCTCCTCCCCACATCCTGACGCTGTCATTACAAAAAGAAAAATGCCCAATGCCTTAGAGGCAACCATTTTTCCAAAAACGTTCATTTTTTAATTATAGTTTATTTTTCGATTACCACAATAGAGCGTGCGTTTTATATTCATTAAAAATTGATTAGAGAACTTTAAAACAAGTAGATTCTGGTGAGAAAGTCATGCTGAGGGATGAAGTCCCGAAGCATCTCCGTCGAGATTCTTCGCGCTTTGCGCTCAGAATGACGATTTTTCACCAGAGTCTCCCTATTGGATGGTGAAAGGAGGATATCCATTTTCGGTGAAAGAGAGCAGAGGGCTCAGGCAGATCCTTTTTTGTGCCACATGGGTTTGCGGTAGCTTTTAAGTGCTGCCGGTTCGG
>JACQJD010000023.1 GCA_016198185.1 Deltaproteobacteria bacterium | reverse complement strand
TGTCCGAAAATGCCGTCATCCTGACCCTGAGCGAAGCGAAGGGGAAGGATCTCACCCTCGGAGATTCCTCGCACTTCGCCACGCGTGGCTTTGTGCTCGGAATGACATTTTCGGACAGCATGGTCCCGATAGGCCCCCCTTACTTATTTTTTGAACGTTCCCATATTGTTTCTGGTTCTTTTGCCAGGTGATTGACTGCACGTGCCAGGACGAATAAAAGATCTGAAAGACGATTTAAATACAAAAGGACTTTGGGATTTGCTTTTTTTTCTCGAATCAGTGTGGTTACCAACCGTTCTGCTCGGCGGCAGACAGTGCGACCGATGTGCAATGCAACTGCTGCCGAAGTCCCTGATGGTAAAATAAAATTTTTTAACGCTGGCAAGGTTGGGTCATAAGTATCGATCCACTTTTCAAGCTGTGTGGTTTCTTCATCTTTGAGACGTTTGATAAAGGTTGCTGCTTTGGCTTGGGGATCGTCGAACGCCGTGGCCAAATCAGTGCCAACTTCAAATAGTGTGTGTTGAATTTGGGTGAGAATTTTTTTGAGATCTGAATCTTTCAGAAAAGAAATTGCCAGTCCCAAACAACTCGAGAGTTCATCAATGGTGCCGTAGGCTTCAATATAGGGGCTATCTTTCGGGACGCGTTTCCCGGAGAAGAGAGAAGTTTCTCCAGAATCCCCAGTCTTTGTATAAATTTTCATGAAAGCTCTTTTTAAAAGAGAATAGAACCCTCTGTCAATTTCAATCCAAAATGATGAAGCCTTCAAAAACGAAAATATACCCCCTCTTGGCATGGATCTTGAGATGAGGTAAATAGAGTCTGGTGAAAAAGACATTCCGAGCACAAAGCCACGCGTGGCGAAGTGCGAGGAATCTCTTCGAATAAACTCTCAGTAGAGAGAAAACCATGGTGTTTGATAAAAAACAAATTCTCATCCATATTCGACAGGCACTTCTCGAAGATCTTGGCAGTCGTGATGTAACGTCGGAAGCATTGTTTTCTTTAAAAGATTTTGGAGAGGGGCATTTGAAAGCGAAGGAACATGCTGTGATTGCCGGTCTGGGTGTGTGTCAGTGGGTCTATAAAAGTCTGGATCCCCAAAAAATAAAATTTAAATTTTATGTAAAAGACGGACAACGGGTTAGAAAGGATACGGTGTTGGGTGTTTTTCAAGGTCCTGTGCGAACATTGCTGGCCGGAGAACGGGTGGCATTAAATTATTTGCAGCGGATGTCTGGGATTGCAACCCTCACACGACACTGTGTGGAGCGTACCCAAGGCACGGCTTGCAAAATTTTAGACACGCGAAAAACAGCACCAGGACTTAGGGTGTTTGACAAATGGGCGGTACATCTGGGGGGTGGGGTCAATCACCGAGAAGGACTTTTTGATGCGGTCATGATCAAAGACAATCACCTTCAAGCGCTTATTTCGATCAAGGGCTATGGCATGAAAGAGGCGATTCGAGAGGCCTTGGAATGCGTTCAACAAAAACATGGAAATCGAATGTTTACAGAAATTGAAGTGAAAACAGTAGAGGGATTAGAAGCCGTGTTGTCACTTCAAGAATCACGTTCAAAAAAATATTTCAGAATTCCAAATCGCATTTTATTGGATAACATGATACTTCCAGACATTCGAAAGGCCGTTCGGTTGACGCAGAAACGTATTGCGCTAGAAGTATCGGGCGGGGTCACCCTAGACCGTATTGCTTCTTTGGCGAAAACAGATGTAGAGTTTATTTCGATGGGGGCTTTAACGCATTCGGTGAAGGCAGTGGATATTCATTTTAAACTAAGATGAATGAGATGGAGATGATTCATGATGAATTTTAAATCACCAGAAGTATTATACGAGCATTTAAAAGGGAAGCTTCGCAACATCGTCCCCGATGTGGAACTCTATCAAAAATCCAAAATCGCTTTTGATATTTTAAAACTCAAAGAAGAAAAACAGGCGATGATCTTGGGCCATAATTATATGGAACCTGCTTTGTATTATTCTATTTGCGATTTTGTGGGGGATTCTTTGGAATTGGCACGAAAAGCAGGGATGATCTCTGCCGACATTATTGTCGTGTGTGGGGTTCGATTTATGGCAGAGACCGCAAAGCTTTTAAATCCCTCCAAGACGGTTTTATTACCTGCCAAAAAAGCGGGATGTTCTTTGGCCGAAAGCATTACGGCGCAAGACGTTCGAGATCTAAAGAAAAAATTTCCAGGAATTCCGGTTGTAACGTATGTCAATACGTATGCAGATGTGAAAGCGGAAAGTGATATTTGTTGTACCTCCAGCAATGCGGCTCGAGTGGTGGAATCTCTGAGACAAGAGTGTGTTATTTTTTTACCAGATGAATTTTTAGCAAAAAATGTAGCAAGAGAAACAGGAAGAAAAATTATTTTCCCCATCAAAAAACCGAAGGCCGCAACACTCCAGGACAGCTCTTTATTGCAATATACCATCATCGGTTGGCATGGGCGGTGTGAGGTTCATGAAAAATTTACGGTGGAAGATATTGAGCGTGTGCGGGAGCAATTTTCAGATGTGGTTGTCTTAGCACACCCAGAATGTTCTCCCGAGGTTGTGGAAGCCAGCGATTTTTCAGCCAGTACTTCTGCCATGATTCAATTTGTGGCTCAAAGTAAAGCTCCGAGATATTTACTCCTGACGGAGTGTTCGATGGGAGACAATATTGCTGCCGAAAATCCAGACAAAGAAATGTTGCGTTTATGTTCGGTCCGATGTCCGCACATGAATGAAATTACCCTCGAGGATACGAAAGAAGCCCTCCTGAATCATCAATATGTGATTGACATTGATCCTGAGATTGCCAAGCGT
>JACQJD010000002.1 GCA_016198185.1 Deltaproteobacteria bacterium | reverse complement strand
CGAAACGCTCAGTTGGTACATTCGACCCTAACGGGCGTGGCATGCACGCCCTATGGCTGAGCTACACCCGCAATCATAAAATGTGGTTATATAAAATACTTTCTTTCAACTCAATGATTACTTGAAATGCAAAATTGGCTTTTCACCTTGAGATGCAAAGGTATTTTTAAGCTTCTAAAGAAATTTACCGATAGATAATTTATGAATTGGCTATTCTTTTTAATGATGATGCTCGCCTTAAATTCAGTTTATGCGCAAACCGTCGTTGAACCCCTTATTCCAGAAAAAACAGTTCAGAATTTAATGGAAGATTTACCAGGAAGTCAGAATGTCGAAAGAGAAACTATCATTTTAGATTTAAATCTTCGTATTATGCAACTTGCGGACAAAAGCCAGCAATTACAAATGGCCCAGAAACTATTTCAACTATTAAAGCAAAAAGACACATTACCCATTTTTAGTTTCAATTTATTGGTTAAAAATAAGATTTTATCTGAGCCACAGATACAAAATATGATCAATGATCGCAATTTTTCTTCTTTTGAACCCAGCAGATCGACCCCCATTGATGTACACAAAGAATTCATAGAATTTTTATCAAAACAATTTAATTCGAAATCAAATCGGTTAGCCAAACACAAGGCCTTAAGAGTTGCTGATCAATATTTTTTTGGTATCCCCCGTTACTTGGACAAACAAACCCAAAATACCCCAAGTGGACTTTTAGATTTTCTAGATTCTCTAGAGTTAGAAAAAAACGAAATGAATAAATCATTGGTAAATAGTTACCTCAAAATTTTAATTAAAAACAGAGTCTTTCAAGAAAATCTCGAGAGAGCTGGTTTAACTCAAAAATATAATGACATGATCAACAAAACTAAAATAATGCCAAATCCATCTATGCAACCCACCCATCCAAAATTTAATGTTCTCATTTTTTTAGAAGAGGAAAGCGACCAAAATTTTGCTTTTGATGAACAAGCTTGGCTTAGCGAATGGAAAGAGAAAATTGACAAAACATATCCAGATGGAGAAACGCTTTATGTCCTTGGTTCATCACTTCCAGAAATCTCTGCGGAGCTAGAAAAAATATTTGCAGTAGGCCCTTTTCAGATTGGGCTATTGTTTATCATCGGACATGGCCGCACATCCTCTTACAATGGGGATTATTCATGTAATCTCGGAACAAGTCCATCTTGGTCTCGTATGGGTCTAAACTTAGTATCTCCTCATCAAGTTTATGAAGTTTTTTGGCCCCTACATGGTCATTTTACACCAGAAAGTCAATTAGCATTCTTATCGTGCGATCAATTAACTGATATTCCAGAAGAAGATCGACAAGAGGTCATAGAGAACGTAGCTTATAATTTTGGGATGCATGACGATGGATATCGCATCTTTATGACTACTCATCTCGGCACTCTAACATTCCCGCTTATTCAGTCAGGTTGCTTCCGTCAGGACTCAATTGGTTCTGGAATTACACGTTTTGCTGGTCAATTGGGTGCGATGCTAGCTTACGTACCTGGAAAAATGATGCAAAACTTTCTATTTAATAAAGGACTTCTTTTAGAAAAAAAAGGAGATCATGTTACGGTTTCTGAATCTCATCTATATTCGGTCCTTCTGGGACCCCTCTTACCCTGGCCTGGGAGGTAACAGATTTAGTCTCGGCTTGCTGCTTGCTGAGGACAAACTTCCCTTGATTTTTGTTCCCTAATACTGTGCTCTTAAATCAAAAAAATGAAAATAATAGAGACGCTATGTTTAAATGGTAAGTTTTTAACCTATGACGCGATAAATATATTTTAGAGCCGCTATTTTTTTCCCATTTTCTTGGACCAAAAAAATCTTTCTGGCAGGCACATAACCGGCTTTTTCAAAAGCCTTGATCGAAGCAACATTCATCGGGTTAATCAACGCAATCGCGGGTTGCTGCCTTTTTTTACAATATAATTTTGTGGCTTCACAAATAGCCGGGGATCCTAACTTTTTACCTCGATACCGCGGCAATAAATGAATGGAGACAATCCCTTCATCAAATCGTACGAGCCCAATTCTTTTTCCTTTAAAAAAAACAGACCAAAAAAAACAGTCCTTCTTCTGCAGCGTCTTTTCAAACCAAGCCTTGTGGGTTTTCCAACCAATAAGCCTGGAATTTTTAAGTGACATCTGACGGGTCACACGCTCATTTCTAAGCCGAAAAATAAATCTCGCATCTTCAGGTTTAATTTTTTCAAAATGGATCATTTATATTGAGAATAATATTCTAGGGTTTTTTGCAACCCTACTTCTAAAGGCGTGGTACTCTTCCATCCAATGGCATCATAAATCTTTCGCACATCGGGCACACGCCTGGGAATGTCTTCGAAGCCGGGCCCAAACGCATCTTTATAAGGAACAAATACAAATTCAGACTGAAAATGACCGATCCGACGCATGAGATCCGCCAACTTTAAAATACTGGTCTCTTCTGTTGAGCCAATGTTAAATACCTGCCCCTCGGCTTTGGGGGTAAATGCCAATTTTGTAATGGCTTCAATCACATCGTCTACATACACAAACGTCCGTGTTTGCTTTCCTTGATCATGAATATAGAGGGGTTTATTTTCTAAAAACTGTTTTAGAAACATGGGGATCACTCTCCCCGAACCCAAATCATCTAACCTCGGTCCATAGACATTAAAAAAACGAAAAATAACAAAAGGCATTTTCTTTTGCTCGTAATACGCATAACAATAATGCTCTCCAGCGGCTTTGGCCGTCGCATAACACCACCGGTGAATATGCGTAGATCCCAAAACCCGTTCAGAAGTTTCAGACCAAGGCACATTTGGATTTTTTCCATAAATCTCAGAGGTCGAAGCAAACATCACTTTGACCCCACACCTGGAAGCAACCTTTAACAAATTCAAAGTTCCTTTCAGATCCACTTCTAACGTTCCCAATGGATCCATCACATATCGTTTGGGATCAGCCACCGCTGCAAAATGAAATACAATATCAATATCTTTAAATTGCTCTTCCAAGATCTCTTCATTGAGAATGGAATCTCTCACAAATTGAAAACGTTCATGTCCCCACAGGTGTTCAATTTTTAATCCATCACTCATGTCAAAAGCGATCACCGTGTGACCTTGATCTAATAATTTTTCGCACAGGTGGGAACCAATGAATCCTGCTCCTCCGGTAACCAATATTTTGGATGTCTTCATCACGCCACCCTTTCCCTGGAAACGCTGCCCACTATTTTTTTCAATGTTTTACAAACCCTGTTAACCTCGGTCGCCTTCAAATCTGGGAATAAGGGCAATGAGATCACGCGACTGGCAACATATTCCGTATGAGGAAGCTTATCCTTGTTTTTTAAATTCTCTCGGTAATAAGTACACGTATGAGCGGCAGGCCAATGAACGCCCACTGAAATATTTTCTTGTTTTAAAGCTTCCATGATTTCTTCACGTGATTTTTGAATACGTTCCGTTTTTAAGACAACCGGAAATAAATTTCTACTATGATTCCCCCACTCCCCTCCTTCTTGAAGAAGAAGATTGGGGTCATTTTTCAAAAAGCGTTCATATAAGCGGGAGAGCCTCTTGCGTTTTTTGAGAAAAACGGGCAGTCGATCAAGTTGGTGCAATCCCAAAGAAGCTTGTAGATCCATCATGTTATATTTAAAGCCTGGGGCCTCGACATCATAAGCCAAATGCTTGGCCTGTGTCCTTTTCCAAGCTTCCCTTAAAATACCATGAAAGGCATAAGGCCTGAGTTTTTCAATAAACGCCTCATCATTCGAAACAATCATCCCCCCTTCCCCCGTCGTTATGTTTTTATTGGGATGAAAACTATAAATCGCAAGATCTGAACCACTGCCAATGTGTTTGCCATCATCATAGGTTCCCAGGGCATGCGCCGCATCATCGATCACCTTCAAACCATATTTTTTAGCAACTTCATAAATGGGCTTCATCTGACAAGCTCTACCTGCATAGTGCATGGGAATAATGGCTTTGGTTTTTGAGGTAATTTTTTTCTCAATCAAAGATTCATCTAAATTCCAAGTTTCAGGATGAATATCGACAAAAATGGGTTTGGCGCCCAAAAGTGTAATGATATTAACCGTTGAAATAAAGGTAAAAGAAGGGGTCATAATTTCGTCCTTCTCCCCAATACCGAGCGCCTGTAATGAAATGTGAAGCGCAGCCGTTGCCGAGCTGGTTGCAACCGCAAAACGCGCCCCCACCCACTCCGCAAATTTGGTTTCAAATAAATTGACTTTCTTCCCCGTGGTCAACCAACCACTGGTTAACGTCTTGAACACCTCCTGAACCTCTCGAGTACCAATGGAAGGCTTTGAAAACGGTAGCATTTTATTCATGATATCATCGTGTTTAATACTGAACCCCCCCTCAAAAGTCGAGTCTTTTAATTTGCCATTTGAAAGATCCTTTCTTATATATTTTAGAGATGATCAAAATTATTTATTTATCTGAAATTGGCTGGCAGGGATCAAGAATGTGCTGCCTAGAGATGGCCCAATCCAACCATTCTTGTGAAGTATGGATCAAAGGACGCCCTTCTAACGATGTGAGAAAATTCATCACACCCCATCCCGGTATTAAAAATTATTTTATCCCTCGTCCGTTTTTCCGCATGCTTCTTCCGGCTTTTCTTATCCTTAAAAAAATAGGCCGCCAGGTAGATGTGGTCTTCTTGGAAAGTACCCGAACTCAAAAATTATTGGACCGCTTGCCCTGTAAGATTCCCTACTATGTGGTCCATGAGATCGCCGAAAAACCCTTTTATAAAATAACCACCCGAGAAAACAAAATCATTGAGCTTCAAACCCTTTTCCAATCTTAAAACCATGCATAAAGTAGCCCTCATTTATTCTAAAGAACGCAGCGACACCTCTGGAATTTATTTTGAAAGAGCCATGGCCAAACTGGGTATTCCTTATGATCATTATTGCTCCACCCAAATGCATTCCATCCCAACGGGCTATGATTTGTATTTTAGGCTTGAAGATGGGCGATTGGAGCGCATGCTGCCGACACATTTATCTCCGAGTGTCTATTGGATTACCGACGTCCATCTGGCAGGTCCCTACCATCACTTAAAACGGCAAGTGGGAAATTATGATTTAATCATTTCAGGACTCCCCTTGGGGGTTGAGAAACTCAAACATTTTGCAAAACGCATCCATTTTATCAGTTTTGGGTGCGACCCCGAAATCCATCAAAAATATTTTCTTCCAAAGTCCTATGATTTGGGATTTGTAGGTACCGATGGCGGCATCCCTCGAAAATTTATTTTGCAGGAGCTCAGAGAGCGCTACCCCAACAGTTATATTGGAAAAGCTCCGCACACCCAGATGTCAAAAATTTACAGTCAATCCAAGATTGGACTCAGTTATCCCATTCGTCTGGAAGGGGTCACCATGCGTTTTTTTGAAATTGCTGCCTGTGGTGCCTTAATCTGTGCCCCGCAATTGAAAGCCCCTTGGCTAGAAGATATGGGATTTTATCACAAAAAAAACATCATCGTCTTTAATGACTTAACTCATCTCATCGAACTCATCGATTATTATTTAAAACATGCCACCGCGAGAGAAACCATTGCTCAAGCCGGACATGAACATGTTTTGGCTCACCACACCTACGCGCACAAAATGAAAGAAGCATTTGCACTGATTGAAAAAGAATTAGGAATTTCGAATCTTATTTAAGATAGTGAACGTTTTTAAAGAAACTTTCCACATACCCATAGGCAGAATAAAGGGAAAACCCCAAAGACACATATAAAATGAGCAGTCCGGTTATATGAAAATTTAAACCAAAATAGGTTTCATTCACACAAAGCCCCACAATGGCTATCATCTGGAAAACCGTTTTCCATTTGGCTGCGTCGCTCGCAGCCATCACAACGCCCTCATGGCTGATGATGGCACGTAAGCCCGTAATAAAAATTTCACGACCAATGACAATCACCACGATGATGGGATGAACCCGCATGAGAGAGGAAAGCATGATGAGCGCCGTTGCCACCAATAATTTATCCGCCAAAGGATCTAAAAATTTTCCTAAATCAGAAACCGCATTGTAATACCTGGCCACAAATCCATCTAAATAATCCGACAATCCAGCCACCGTCACCAGCACACCTGCCATAAACCCTGTCCACGGTGAATCGCTTAACAATAAAAGCATGATGATGGGCAAAACAAAAAAACGAAATAACGTAATGCCATTGGCCAAATTAGACGCTTTTTTTTCGAGCTTACGTTTGTGCACTCGTATGTCCAAAACCACCCTCCCCCCGTAGGGTTTCATCCAATGTCGCCACTTCTTGCCATCGCACCCCAACAACCCTTTGAAAAACCATCTGCGCAATGCGCTCCAAGGGTTGAATGGTATAAGACACCTCTCCCAAATTCATCATAATCACTTTAATTTCCCCTCGATAATCAGAATCGATCGTTCCTGGAGAATTCACCAAGGTTAATCCATGTTTTAAAGCCAACCCACTCCGAGGTCGAATTTGGGCTTCATAGCCCACAGGAATCGAAATGGAAATGCCCGTTGGAATCAGCTTTCGCGCTAAAGGTTGGATCACGAGCGGCGCTTCTAGGTCTGCCATGAGATCGCAGCCAGCAGCCCCTTGGGACATAAATTGAGGAAGGGGGAGTTCTTTTCGTCTCAGCCGAACAATTTTAATATCGATCGGATCCACCGCGACCACCAGATCCCCTGCCACCACGATCACGATGATGACCAGGCCTTGAAAAACCACCTCGCTGACGATGAGATGAAGAACGTTCTGCGTCAGGCCTTCGGCTTCGATATTCATCTCGGTTTGATGCTTCCCCCTCACGTCCTGGAGGCACAGGAAGTAAAGCCCTACGACTCAAACGAATTTTTCCTTGACCATCAATTTCAATCACTTTGACTTCAACCGTATCACCCTCATTCAAAATATCGGTCACACGATTCACACGCTCATACGCCAATTCCGAAATATGCACCAATCCTTCTTTGCCTGGCAAAATTTCGACGAATGCACCAAAGTCAACCACTTTAATAACTTTGCCTGGATAAACTTCACCGATTTGAGGATCTGTCACAATATCTTTAATAATCTTGATTGCTTTTTGAATGGCTTCCTCATTCAAAGCAGAGATGTTAATGAGCCCCGTATCGTCAATATCAATTTTAACACCGGTGGTTTCAATAATACCTCGAATGACTTTTCCACCGGAACCAATCACATCTCGAATTTTTTCCTTGTCGATGGTCATTTGATGAATACGCGGCGCATGCGGTGAAATAGACGCACGACTTTCGGCGATCGCCTCTTTCATTTTAGACAAGATAAACAACCGTCCTTCTTTGGCTTGACTTAAAGCTTGTCTTAAAATTTCTTCTGAAATGCCCTCAATCTTAATATCCATTTGAAGCGCTGTTACGCCTTCCTGGGTCCCTGTCACTTTAAAATCCATATCTCCAAAACCATCTTCATCTCCCAAAATATCGGAGAGCACCGCCACATCTTTATTTTCTTTAATGAGTCCCATGGCAATCCCTGCAACAGGTGCTGAAATCGGAATCCCAGCATCCATTAAAGCCAACGTTCCTGCACATACCGATGCCATCGAAGAAGAACCATTGGATTCCAATATTTCAGAAACAACACGAATGGTATAAGGAAATACTTCTTTTTTTGGCAAAACCGCTTCCAATGCACGTTGCGCCAATGCCCCATGCCCTATTTCTCTGCGTCCAGGCCCTCTCATAAATCCCACTTCTCCAACAGAAAAAGGTGGAAAATTGTAATGCAACATAAAGGACTGTAACGATTCTCCAGCCAAAGCTTCAATGCGTTGCTGATCTTCAGCCGTTCCCAAGGTTACCACCGCCAAAGACTGGGTTTCCCCTCGTGTAAACAAGCTAGAACCATGCACCCTTGGCAACAACCCAACTTCACACGTAATGGTCCGAATGGCATCGTACCCTCGCCCATCAATTCGTTTCTTTTCTTTCAAGGTAAATAAGCGTGCATAATTTTCTTTGAGCTCTTCAAAAAAGCCTTCTGCTTCACGTTTTTTTAATGCCTGTTGATCTTGCGCATAACGCTCGGTGGCTTTTTCAATGACTTCTGCTTTCAGATTTGAAATGGAATCATTTCTTAATTTCTTTTCATTCAGATGCATGACTTGAGAAAATTTCGTTTTGGATAAATTCTCAATCTCTTGCTTTAAAGTTTCATCTTCTGGGACTGGTTCAAAAACCATCTTTTGTTTTCCAAATTTTTCTTTGATCTGAAGTTGGAAATCAATCAGGGTTTGCATTTCACGATGAGCATAAAAAATGGCATCTAAAATTTCTGCTTCAGGGACGATCTTAGCGCTTCCTTCCACCATCGCAATGGCAGACCGTGTTCCCGATACCAATAGTTCAAGATCACTATCCAGCAATTGAAGTTGAGACGGATTAATGACCAGATTCCCTTGAATTCTACCCACCCGAACAGCCGCCACTGGACCTGAAAAAGGAATATCTGAAATTTCAAGCGCAATGGAAGCACCAATTTGTGCCAATACATCCGGTTCATTCTCTCCATCAAAAGAAAGCGACGTTGCGACAATATGAACATCATAATAAAAACCTTTTGGAAATAAAGGACGAATGGGACGATCAATGAGTCTGGCCGTAAGGGTTGCTTGACTCGAAGGCCTGGCTTCTCGTTTAAAAAACCCCCCTGGAATTCTCCCTGCTGCATATAGTTTTTCTTGATAATCAACCGTTAATGGAAAAAAACTTTGCCCCTCTTTAGGTTGTTTAGACATCACCGCCGTCACCAAGACAGCCGTATCGCCACACCGAATCATCACCGATCCGTTGGCCTGTTTGGCAAATTTTCCAATTTCTACTGTTATGGTCTTATTCGCAAATTGACAATCCACAATTTTGTTCTCCCTTTTATTTTGTTGTTAGATGATCTAAAATCTTTGTGAAAGTTACTTTCGGATACCCAACTCTAAAATGAGCTTCTGATATCGATCTTGATCATAATGTTGTAAGTAATCCAACAGCTTTCGCCGTTGCCCCACCATTTTTAATAAGCCTTGGCGAGAATGATAATCTTTGGCGTGATTTTTGAAATGCTCTGTTAGTCCAGTGATTCGGCTTGTTAAAATACCGACTTGGACCTCAGGGGATCCTGTATCAGAACGATCCCGTTGTAACTTCTTGATAATGCTTTGCTTTGCTTCTTGTGTTAATGGCATCCTAATAACTCCTATTTTTTGAGTGGAGTGATAACATAGGATCTTTGTTATTGTAAAGATTTATTATTTTTGAATGCACGTTCAACGGCCAATTCCACTACTTCTCTTCTTCTTTTCTTTCTTCCATCTTGGCCCATCTCATGCCTGAAAAACTTTAAGCAGTTTAAATACTTGTCCTGGAGGGTAGGGTTTCACAATGGCCAAAGGGCGTTGTTCATGATCCAATAAAAAAGCACATTTGACTTGTTGGAGGCTTCGCAATTCCACATTTGAAAGCACGGGCGATTTCCCCTGCCGAATACACTCAGACTGAGTGCGACTCACCATTTTATGAGGGAATCCCGAAAACATATCTTGTAAGCTTTTCCAATGGGGCAGCGAAGTAAAATTTTCTTCGGATAGATCATTCCACGCAATGGCATCTCTAATCTCTAAATCCCCTGTTTTAAGACGTCTTAAATCCTTTAAACAGGCCACCGTTCCGAGCATTTTTGCCAAATCATGGCAGAGCGTTCGAACATACGTTCCCTTTGAACAGTGAATATGAAATGAAACCTCATGCCCCTTGCGATCCTTTATATAAAACGCATACACATGAATTCTTCGAGGGGATCTTGGCACCTCCTCTTCTTGACGTGCATAAACATACAAAGGCTTGCCGGCTTTTTTAACAGCAGAAAACATCGGAGGGACTTGTTCAATTTCTCCGAGATAGCCTTCCATCACCCTCTGAAGATCAACATCGGATACGCTCACACCCTGCATTTCTTGTAGAATTTTTCCCTCAATATCATGCGTATCCGTTTCAAGCCCCAATAGAAATGTTCCTTCGTAAATCTTATCTGATTCTAAAAGGTAAGAAGCCATTTTGGTAGCGCGATCAACACAAATGGGCAACACCCCTGTCGCCAATGGATCCAGCGTTCCGCCATGACCTACTTTGTTTAGATGAAATTTTTTTTTGATCATCCCAACAAGCTGTGCGGAAGTGTATCCTTTGGGTTTATCTAAAATGAGAATGCCATCTCTATGAGAAGACTGTTGAAAAAAACTCATCTTCGTTGTTACCCTCGTTGCCTCTCTTGTTTAGACAGCGCCTCTTCAATTTCATGAAATAACTTTGTTTTCACCTCTTCAAATTTTCCTTTCAAAATACAAGCAGAAGCCCGTTTGTGGCCCCCCCCTTGAAATTTTTGACAAATGCTGGAAACATCGATGGCATCTGTTTTAGATCTCAAACTCACCTTATAATGACCGTCCTGAAGCTCTTTAAATAAAACAGCCACCCATACACCCCGAATGGATCTTGGATAATTAATAAATTCTTCGGTCACTTCATATTTTGTTCCCGTTTCCTTTAAATCTTTTTGATAAATGACAGACCAACTGTATTTTTTATCTTTGGATAATTCCATGCGATTCAGCACTCTGGACAGAAGTAAAAAAGCCTCATACGGCTGACTTTCGAATAAATGCTCTGAAACTTCTTCGGGATTGGTACCTGCTTCTAACATCCGCGCTGCTAACTGCAACGTATGGGTTTTGGTATTTGAATACCTAAAAGACCCCGTATCGGTTACCAAGGTACAATAGATGTTGGTTGCAATATCTTTGGTTAATGTAACGTTGAGTTTTTCTAACAAACCCCATACCACTTCTCCCGTGCTCGCCGCCTCTGGCATCACCACATTGATGTTCCCATATCGGTCATTGCTGAAATGATGGTCCACGTTCACCAGTGTTTTATAATTTTTATATTTTAAAAATTTATCTCCCAAACGAGCCAAGGACCCACAATCACAAGAAATCACCACATCAAATTGAGGTTGATCCGGTAGAACAGAAACGACTTCTTTTGCCTTTGGCAAAAACTTTAGGGATTCTGGAATATCCCCATCATTAAAATAGACCACCTTTTTCCCAAGCTGCTCCAGCCCTAACCCAATGGCCAATTGTGATGCCAACGCATCGCCATCTGGTTGCACATGAGAAATGGTTAAAAAAGATTTCCCTCTTTGAAAACAGTCTAGCGCTTCTTTCATATTTTTGTACATTTAATCAAGGTTTCAATTTTTTCAGAATAATCCAATGAATCATCCAAATAAAACTCAATGTCCGGCATAAATTTAAGCTGCAGCTCTTTCCCAATCAACATCTTAAAAAAATATCTGTGCTTATTTAAGGCTCCAATCACTTTTTCTCGAAGATCATGCGCAGCATGATGACTTACAAAAATTTTAGCAAATTTTAAATCTGCATTCACATCAACATGCGTCACCGTCATGAACCCCTCGACGCCAGAAAGAGCGGGCTTTTTTTCAATCAACTCTCGAGAGACAATTTCTCGAATTCTCTCTGAAACCCTATATTGACGACGCTCGGTCATGCCGCACCTGCAACAACTTCCTCCACCACAAACGCCTCGATGGTATCCCCCAATTTTAGATCATTGTAGTTTTCAATGCCGAGTCCACATTCAAACCCCTGAGCGACTTCACGCGCATCATCTTTAAATCGCTTGAGCGAAGACAACCGCCCTGTATAAATAATTTTATTATCCCGAAGCAAACGGACATGGGCTTTCCGGTTGATCACCCCTTCCGTCACAAAACAACCCGCAATCTGACCCACTTTAGATACTTTAAAGATTTGACGAATCTCTGCTCGCCCCAAAAAGACTTCTTTGTGTTCAGGCTCTAATTTTCCTAAGAGTGCTTTTTTCAAATCATCCGAAACATCATAAATGATTTCATACAGTCTAGCGTCTACCTTTTGTGTCTTAATCAGTTCTTTGGCCTTTGAATCCGGTCGAATGTTAAACCCAATTAAGATCGCATGAGAAGCAGCAGCCAAGTGCACGTCTGATTCTGTAATCGCACCTGCAGATGCGAAAATAACTTTCGTTTTAATTTTTTCTGTTTTTAATTTTTCAATAATATCTTTTACAACTTCGACAGATCCTTGAACGTCTGCCTTGACAATAAACTTCACTTCCTCCAAATTGCCTTGTTGCATTTTTTCATACAAACTCTCGAGAGAAAGTTTTGGTTCAGGCTCCACTTCTTTTGTCTTGAAAGAAGTGGCTCTAAAATGAATCAACGCCTTTGCGTCTGCTTCCTGCTTAAAAGCATAAAATGTTTCTCCCGCTCGGGGAACACTTTCTAAACCAGAGATTTCAATGGCAAAGGCAGGCCCTGCTTGATCGAGCATCTTTCCTTTATCATCCATCAGCAATCGTGCTTTTCCAAAACAATCTCCCATTACCAGAAAATCTCCCCGCTTTAAGGTTCCTTGTTGAACCAAAATAGTAGCCACAGGCCCCAATCCCTTGGCAAGTTTGGCTTCCAATACAACTCCTGTTGCCGGTATGTCGGGAGCAGCCTTCAGTTCTAAAACTTCAGCTTGAAGCCAAATCATTTCCAATAATTCTTTGATCCCCGTTTTTTGTTTGGCCGAAATTTCACAGACAATGGTCTTGCCACCCCAATCTTCAGACAAAAGATCTACCTCTGATAATTGTTTTTTCACCCTTTCCACATTTGCACCCGGCTTATCAATTTTATTGATGGCCACCACAATCGGCACCTGGGCTTCTCTGGCGTGTGCAATCGCCTCTTTGGTTTGCGGCATGATACCGTCATCGGCCGCCACCACTAAAATGACAATATCGGTGGTCTTTGCCCCCCTGGCTCGCATCGCTGAAAATGCCTCATGACCGGGTGTATCAATAAAGGTCATGCGACGCCCCCCTTCTAACGCTACCATCGATGCACCGATGTGTTGCGTAATCCCACCCGCTTCTTGAGCGACAACATCCGTTTGACGAATAGCATCTAACAAAGAGGTTTTTCCATGATCAACATGGCCCATGACCGTTACCACGGGAAATCGCGGCTTGGCCATCGATTCTGAAATTTGAGATTGTTTTAAAAGATGCTCTTCCGTAATCACTTCATTTTGAATTTCGTATTGATATTCTTGAGCAATGAGCGCTGCCGTCTCAGCATCTATTTTTTGATTGAGCGTCACCATCATCCCCATGGCCATTAATTTTTGAATAATCTCAGAGCTTTTGACTTTCAGTTCCGTTGCCAAATCCGAAATTGAAATTTGACCAGATATTTTAATGACACGCTTTGCCGCTTTGGGCATGGTCAGTTGCGTGCTTTGCATTCTGGATTTATCCACCACTTTTTTCTTTTTGGGTTGATACAAACGCTCTGAACGCCCAAATTGATTGATATCAAATTCCGCCGTTCTTCGACTGATAAATGCTTTCCGCCTCTTCTTGGCAAGTTCTGCCTCGTCGAGAAGAAGCTTTTCAGCCTTCTTTTGGGCTAAAATTTTTTCTTCTTCGCTTAATTCTTTACCAGAAATTGGCTTTGGAGCTTCTTCCACAACTTTTAATTTTGGTTGAATGGAAGGCTTTGTTTTTTGAACACCCACCAACCGAGAAGCTTCTTTTTCAAGAGCGGGTTTTGAAGAAATTTCTTCTTTATCTGGAGCCACTTTTTTTTCAACTTCTTTTTCTAAGGTAGGCCCTGGCGCGATCTGTGTCTCTCCAGGGGCAAGTTCTACGCGTCGTCTTCGAATCACAGAACCCATGACACGCTTTTCAATAAGATCCCCTCTGCGAACTTCCCCAAGGGTAACTTGTTTTTTAGATTTCAAATGATCCTTCAGGGCATCGACTTGTTCTTCCGCCAATGTTTTGGAACGAACAGAAAATTTCACCCCAATCTCTGCAAATTTTTCCTGAAGTTGTGCAGGTGTTAAGGTTAATTCCTTGAGCACCTCTTCAAGTTTAAGTCGTTTACTCATAATTTAGACACATCCCATTTAAGATTCTTTTGAAGAATCCTCTTTCTTGTTTTCAGTCTTTGAAGGTTCATCCGATTTCAGATCTGGTCCTGCCGCTTCCGTTTGAGTGGGTGTTTCTGCTACGACCGATTTGGGCCGTACCAAACTATCTGTGGTAACCCCAGCATCCACCAATTTTTGTGCCTGTTGTTTGATTTGGAGTGCAAAATCTTGCGATTCTAATCCCGGAACAAGTTGTAATTCTGATACTTCTGCACGCGCCACATCTTCAAAGGTGTCATAACCATTTTGATAGAGCCCCATCGCCAGTGTATCGTTAACCGATTCAATGGCTTTTAAACTCACTTTCGCACGTGAAGTTCGTTCTAAAATTTTTGATTCTGTGACAATATCCAATTTCCATCCCGTCAGCTGCATGGCCAAACGCACATTTTGTCCTTTTTTCCCAATGGCAAGCGATAATTGATCATCTGGCACAATCACTTCCATGCTGTGGTTCACATCATCAATAATCACTTTTGAAATTTCAGCAGGTGCTAACGCATTCACCACGAATTGGGTGTCCTCCCCACTCCAAGGGACAATATCAATTTTTTCACCCCTTAATTCTTGAACCACATTTTGAACCCGCGTCCCTTTGACCCCCACACAAGCACCCACGGCATCTACATCTGAATCTTTGGAATACACGGCAATTTTTGCTCTAAATCCTGGTTCTCTGGCTGCACCTTTAATAATCACAATACCTTCGGAGACCTCCGGAACTTCCATTTCAAAGAGCTTGATCAAATACAAAGGCGTTGATCTGGATAAAATCACTTGGGCTCCCTTGGAAGCAGCATCTTGAACATCTAAGATATAAGCTTGAATACGATCGCCATTGCGAAAAACTTCCCCTGGAATTTGTTCACGCTGAGGAACCAACGCCTCTGTTTTTCCAAGATCTACCAATAAATTACCTCGCTCAAACCGACGTATAATGCCTGAAATAATTTCACCTTTTCGTGAAATATATTCGTTGTAAATCATGTCCCGTTCGGCTTCAAAAACCTTCTGTAAAATCACTTGTTTAACGGTTTGCGCATCAATTCGACCAAATTTTTTAGAATCTAATTTTACCCCAATGCTATCGCCCATTTGAGTTCCTGCATCTAACTTTCTGGCTTCTTGCAACAAAATTTGAGTGGTTGGATCTTCTACGGTTTCCACCACCGTTTTGAATTGAAACAATTCGATATCATCTAATTCTTCATTAAATTGAGCTTCAATATCCTTCCCCAGTCCATATTTCTTCTTCGCCGCCATTAAAAAAGCAGCTTCCAAGGCTTGAATAATAACCTTTTTGTCCATACCACGATCTTTGGCAACTTGCTCAATGACTCTCGCTAGGCCCTGATGTAACATGATTCCCCCTTCATTTTCCTAAAAAAAAAGTGGGGCTGTCCCACTTTCTGACGGACGTTTAAATTTCGAACGATTTATAGCAAATGGAAATGCCACAAGCAAGTTAAAAAAGGGAAAGAGTACAAAGGTTATTCAAAAGGGATCTGCCTCGCTCAAGATAATGGATCCATTGACCTTATCTTTTAGAATGAACCATAATCCATGCATCTTTTCCTTGGCCATAATAATTTTTTCGAATCAATTTCTTTTGAAAACCATTTCGCTCATAGAACTGCTGGGCCCCACTGTTTTCTTTTCGGACTTCTAAAAGAAAGGCAATCGCTTCTTGAGGAGGATAAAAAGAAAAACAAAAATTCATAAGCTCTCCTCCAATCCCTTTCCGGCGGCTACTTTCGGCCACACACAGATTGAGGATGTGAACTTCCTCTCTCAACTTCCAAAAAACAATATACCCCAAAATTTCTTGATCCTTTTTAAACACATAAAACTTCTGCTCGGAATGCAAAATGATGTTTTGAAACAGCGTAGCAGACCAAGGATCTGGAAAACTCTGACGCTCAATCGTAACGATGGAATGAATATCGCAATGGTCCGCTGGCACAATCATAGGGGGATGAAACTGCTAAAGAATTCAATGAATAGAGTCCCAAAGCTCTTGTCATTTGGCCACTGCGCATATCTCTGAGGCTTGAAATTCAATGCCGCCTCAGAGATAGGCGCAGTGGCCTGACGGTGCTTGCCTTGAAAATGACCCCTAGAATCCATTTATTATTCCAATAAAATCTGAATATGCCCTTGGCGCTTCATGGCAAGAATCCAGTCGTTCAAATTCTTTTTTATTTTTTCTCTCTTTAGATTCTTTAGAATTTCAATAGAACTGATGCCGCGGTACGCTTTCTGAGCAGTCGATACCTCTTCCCGAGACACATGAACAAAAGCAGCATCAATCTTTTTTTTAATAAATTTTTCAACCAAGAGGGGCCTGACCAGTATTTTTTTTAGCTCTTCCTCACGCCAATGAAATTCATCTAAAAATTGATGGTATTCTGCTTCGGATTTAAATTTGGCCTTAAAGTTTTGAAGCAAAGCCCCTGCTTCTACCTGAGAGACCGTGTTAAGATCAAAACTCTCCGCCTCAATCAAAATCAGTTCTTCTATAATTTTTTTCTTTAAATATGTTTTTAAAGCTTCTTTGGAGGGAGTGGTTGTTTTTTGGCCCAACATCATCTGGGACACTTGAAATTCTCTCTCAAGCTCCCAATACGTTACCACCCGATCTTGAAATTCTGCTACCACCTGGTTCCAAAGTTTTGCCTGTGAAAGACTCGCCATGCCGAGCGATAAACCGAATACGACACAAACGATCCAATATTTCCACATACCTCATCAGTGTATGCTTCTTTCAAGAAAAAAACAAAGCGGAATTTATTATTTTTGGCTAAAATTCAATCATTCATTTGCTGACGTTGGCTTTCCAACAGAAATCTTAAGGCCTTTTAACTTATTTTTCACATCATTCAAAGAAAGAAACTGTTTCCATTGAGCCACGGAGGCTAAAAGCGAATTATTTTTGATGGTCTCAGCAAATTTTTTAGAAGTCACTCGAAATGAAATATCTCCCAACCAAGAAAATTCATGAACAAAACAATTATATTCTAAAGATGGATCTTGCGAACCGGCATACGCCTCTCCATCCAATTCAAAATTATTTGAGAAAACGAACAACAGTCCTTCGAAAGGCCTTCCTGGATAACCCGCATCAGGCGCTTTAGCCTTCATTTCATAAATAAATTCAGCCTGATAAGGTGAAGAAGCATCGGCAGGAACGGCTGATGCATCCGTCACGAGATATTCACCTTCCTCTGTTGCAGAAGCATGAACGCGATAGACTTGATGGGTGATACCCTTAAAATTCATTGTGTGTGTTGTTTCGTAACGAATCCCCCTGCTTTCACCTAAATCGAAATGATTTTTTTGAATAAACTTATATTGTAAGTCAGCAGCCGAATACATTTTAATGAGGATGGGATGAATGGTTTCATTGAACAGTAAAATTTTTGTAACCGCCCGAGATGACGTTGACGACGTTAATGAGGCCATCAACGGATGGGCACCCGCCTCTTCTGTCACTTCGCTTAGATCTTGCAACTTCAAAGAATCGGGCAAGATCGGATCATAAATCGGATGGATTTTCGGTGGCAACGTTTCAATGTCAAACGGGATTTGTAAACGATTGTGATATCGTCCATCTTTAACATCCAGATTCAAATAAAGATGTTGGACACCAAATACACCCTCCCCCAGGGCATCCTGAAGCGTCTTATCATAAAGATAAATACGTTTTTTGGATTTCCCCACATTCGTCATCAATTCATTCATCATTTGAAGATCATCCTCTTTCCTGGATGAAATTTTATAGAACAATTTAAGCTGTTCGGTGGGGGTGTCTTCGTCCTCGAGCTTAACTTCAAAATAAGGTTGCTTGGACTTTTCAAGATCTTGCGTATCTATAAACCATTCGGAAATATCACGTGTCATTTTTGGAAGAAAAGCGTTTTCAGAAACATCGACGAAAATCAAACGATCTTGAACCTGAGGATCGCGATATTGAATTTCAACCACTTTTGGGGCCTTTTCATTGGGGCGTTCAACAAATTTTTCTGGTGACGCTGCCGGAAGAACTATTTTTAGAGGACGAGAACCAGACCCACATCCTATCAGCCCACAACAAAATGCCGTCCCCCAAACAAATTGTTTTATCATACAAAATACTCCTTATAGGCAATTTAAAGGTAAAGACAATCGATCACACTTACCTGCATGATAATCGATCGTTATTTTTCCATGACAATTCAGTGGCTGGTGATCAATATTCAAAGCACGAACACTGATTTCTAAATGAGAATCATAGGGAATATCTGAAAATTCGTACGTCACATAAGGTTTTCGTTCGATCTTTTTTTCAATGACATCCGGGAATTTTTCTCCTGTAAAATTAAATTGATAATACGCAATGGTGTTTAAAGTCTCACTGGCATTCGTGGATTGCGTCTTTAAATCAAAAACCGTTAATTCTAAGATCAGTGGGTTTGAAACAGGCCTGGATGAAGGATCAGTGCCACATCCCGTCATCCAAAAAATCAATATCCAAAAGAGGGCTTGTGTCTTATTCAAAGGGAATGTCCTTTTGAACAGGAGAGCGTAAACCATCGATCCCTTTGCTGCTGCTTTTTCCAGAATATCCTGGTTTTCCAGGTTGACCTGCGTTACCAAAAACAGAATCCGTTACGAGACCATCGGCACGATATTGATTGGTGATAAACCCCTTTTCTCCTGCTTGACCGCCCAGACCTAAACAACCGGGTTGTCCCGCCATACCCCCTGCCGTAAAAGAAAGGAGTGTCCACTCTGGCACAGAACCGTCTTTTTCACAGACAATTTCAAGGTTGCCACCGTTTCCACCTGCGCCTGCATGTCCACCGCAATCGCCATCGCCACCATCGGCACCATTCAAAAGCACTAAAATTTGATCAGGCACACCGCGCCCCCATCGCGTTCCCCCCAGAAGGGTATTGAGATTCTCTTGAAATATGATGCCATCTCCTCCCTTCCCACCAGGCGTTCCTGCTGCCCCAGATCCACCATTGCCTCCTTCGGCTTGAAACAATCCACCTTGAAAATAAGCTACTTGCAATTTTAAAGAGCCTGCCGATTGTCCGGGCTTGCCATCTTTGTCCGAAGACTGCGTACGAGAACAATAAAGAGGTTGGGGGGTTGGCACTTCAGCTTCCCTTGGCACTTCCGCTTCACATCGACAGCCTTTACCGCAGCTGGCATGGGTCCCTCGATCCAAACCACTCATAGAGTCTTTGTTTCTATCCCAAAAGGCATTTTTGGGCTCCTCCGCTAAAATCTCCGCAGCTTTTCCTTCCGAGCCCTGATGAAAAGAGGCTTTGTGCTGTGTATCAATCGCTCCCATGAGATTGATTCGAGACTCCAAGGAAAGCGTTGATGCAGAACGATCAAAATGAACTGCTCTAAAAATACGCGTTTTTAAAAATAAATAATTCCCCAAAGTCACAATTGCACTTTTGGGTTTTAAAATCACTTTCTCTGCTTCAATCTGCGCTGGATGCGTCACATACAATTTTGCGTTTTCTTTTAAAATCAATTGATGGATTCGATATTGAACCAGCCCCTGCGTTTCGGGTTTTTTTTCAGCAGGCGTAACGAGATCTTCTAAAAAGGCCTCTGTGTTTTTTTGAAGAACAATGTCATCGGCTGAAGCTTTGATTTCCATAACCACGAGCAACAACATCACCAAAAACCCGACGCAAAAATAAAAAAATTTCATGGAGTATGCGTCTATGAAAAAAACTGTTTTCTGTCAAGTCCGGATTTTGAGGTTCATTAATAGAATCGCTGTAATTGAGAAATGAGCGCATCTCGAATGCGTCGGTCATTCACCGTTTTAAACAGAGATTCGAATGCGTTGCGAATCTGATCTTTATAAATGGGCTTCTGGAGCGCAATATCCGTTAACCGGACAATCATCTCACAAGAAAAATCTTTCTCAAAATAAGGGATTTCATATAAAAGAATCGAAACCCAATGCTCGTCTTCTTGCACCGTTTCCATAGACTGCCGTTTTATAAAACCCTCGATGAAATCAGAAAAAATGAGGTGAATTTTAGAGGGTTCTTTGACTTCCCCATTTTTAATTTTTTGATGGAGCATCCAAGCTGCCGTAAAAAAGGAAGGGGCATCCAACGTTAACATCTTTTCCGTAGCCCAAAGATGAAGCTCCACTTCAGCCAAATTTAAGAAATTTTCCAAAAGATAAGGTGTTTTTTTACTCTCAGAAAGCCCATCGTATGTTCGATCCAAATCAGCCTTAGAAAAGGCTTCACGCAAAAGATCCATCACGCGGATTCTTTTTTCTGATTGAATAAAAACAAGATTTTCAGAAACCTCAATTTCGGTTGGCGTTTCAGGAAACGGAATTTTGGCATGAACGTCATAGAATTCATCATTTATGTCTAATTCCTGTATTTCTCGATTGTAAGACGAATTGACTTTAGGTGAATGCCCCTCGGCTTGAGAACAAACCTCTTCTGGGTCTTGCTTCACCCAAGCCATAAGAAGATGGCCATCATCAGAATCCACCACAAATTTGTGAGTCCAATTACAAAAGACAAGCTGACCTTGTTCCCGAAAAATTGGCGAAATAGGTAAGAGCGTACGTTCTACGTCAGAATTGAAATCACCATAGCCCCCCAAATAATATTCATGAATGATTTTATGGCTTTTGAGATCATATCCATAAAGATAATAGCCATCGCGCTCAAGAACTTGAACAAAGATTTTTTGGTTTGAAATCAATAGGGGAGAAACCCTGTCGACGCCTCTTTTTGAAAGTTCTCGCTCAAGCGTATAGGGATAGGTTTGGGTTAAGATGCCTTTTTCATCATAAAAAGAACTTTGCGTTTGAGATAACGTTATAAACCCACTTTGGATTGGAAAGACTGAAAGAGGAGAATCCAAATAAAACTGCTGAATTAATTTTGGATACCTGGGTTTCACTGAAGGACGCACGTGAACCAAAGACGCTCCAGGAAAGGATGCCGATTCTCTTAACTCATTCATCTTTTTGAGTTTGCGACCGATTGCATTTTGGATGTCGACCCGCCCTGAGATCGTCAATTCATAAAAACCAGGGATTATTTTTTGATGAAGATCCAAAACATTGAAAGCTCTTCGAAAATCACCTCGTTCAAAATATAAATTTTCAAGAAAAGAAAGTGCACGATGTGAAAAAAAAGACGACACCAAGGCTTCTGTTAAAAGTTCTTCTACTGGCGCCGGATCTCCTTTTTTTCTAGCAAGGGCAAGGGCTCTTGAAACCCGCATTTCAATATCTGCAATAAGACCCGGTTCTAATTGATAATGTGCTCCTCTGCCCGCAAGACCTGCAAGTTCATTTAAGAGGAAGGGTCTCAATGCGATCGCCTGCCTTTCAGTTTCAGAAACAGAAGACTGAATAAAACCTTGATTTTCAGCTGGGTTGTTTCGAATTATTTCTGAAATTTTTAAATAGATCGCCAAAGCTTCACTGACCTTATCTTCAGTTTTTAGCTTAAAAGCTTGATCTAGCAAACTTGCCACCGTAAATGTTGGCTTTGCCAGTTCAAATGTTTGCGCAACATGGGGGAGGAAAATTAAAAGAAATACGAACCAGAGGCCGACTTTACTCGCCTGAATCATCATCCATCTCCGGCACATTGTTTTTCAATTCATCCATTAAGCTTTGTAGCGCATCACGCCCGGACATGAGTTCTTGATAACGAAGATTTTGCGAAAGATCCACAATACCTTCCAAAACTCTTTTACCCCAACCAGAGAACGCATGTTTGGCCAGCTCATTATTCGTTTTCATGGGTTTCAGCTTCGTTTTCGCCATCACCACCAGATTTTATACAATCAATAAGCTCTTGCAGGGCATCACTTTGAGATCTCAAATCTTGATAGCGTTTATTTTGTTCGAGACCTAACTTTTCGCTTAACCACGCGTCATCATGGTTATGACGCCAAGAGTCACCCTGAATGATTTTTAAAAATTCATCATTGCTCATCTCTTCGAGATTTGAATCGAGTTTTAATTGTTGATCTTCAATTCGGATTGGAAATTGGCAGAATATCGTTCTGGTGCCATTCCCCTCGGGCTCATTAAAAGAATATTCACACTCCAAAAATAAGTTGCCATTCACAAATAAAAAGACGAGCATTAGGGGCTCCAACCCCCACAGGCTCAATAATATAAAGCCCATATCTATAAGAGTTATCGCTTGTGCTCAAAGAATCGTGCGAAGCTTTTACGATCTGATCAAAAATCTTAGGCTCATACTATGTTTTAATGGGTTTTAAAATCAGTTCTTGGTCTTCTTTTTTATTCAGGTTCTCAAAGCCTTTATGGTGCTCAACAAAAGTCCCTATTTTGGAGTATTTTTGAATGAAAGCAACTGTTTCATCTGAAATACGAACCGACTCCAATGTTATTTCAGCTTTTTCTTTTGCTGAACTGATCTCCGCTCGAATCTGATGTATAAAACTTTCTTTTTGATTGTTAAAAGTCCTGACGATTCCTAAAATTTCTTCATCCAAAGACGCCTTGACTTCTTGCAAATGGTTGATGAGTTCTGTATCTAAAGCAGCTGTCCCTTGGGCGTTTTCCTCTTGCGCATCGCCTTGCATCGAAATGAAAGTCAGCATAACCACAAGAACATTCAAGAATGTTTTTTTCATAAAATTCTCCTTACGGCTTTAAATAAAGCAAATCCTATGCCAAAATTTTTTAGAAAAATCATGTGTTATTTTAAGAAGTTGCAGAATATGGGTGAGAAATCCATGGGGATCTTGCCCTTTTTTGTCAGTCAGAGCTGACAAAAAAAAGCAGGCAACGTTACCCCCCTAAAAAATTTCACGCTGCCTGCCTACCTTGGACCCCTTGATCCAGAGGATTTAGCCTTTTTAAAAGATAGATCCTTTTTCGCTCAGGATGACTCAACCACACACCTTAGAGTCCGAAGCTGATGCCTGCCAATGCCGTATAAAAGTGGTCATACGAACGAAAACTGGTTCTGGGAACAACGGTTGCCCCCGCGCCAGCTGGCCCCCAATAAATCGTCCCACTTTTATTATTAAGCAATGTCCCTGCTTCCATTCTTCCAACCAAAGCCACTGCACGAGATAATTTTAATTTCATTCCCCCCAAAAGACTGGCCCCATAAACATGCTGCGGAAGACCGATCTTCATGTAGCCGTTCGAATAATATTCATTATCGAAATAAGAAATACCACCTCCGACAAAAGGAGACAAAATGGCATGTGGAAAAAGATCGTATTTTAAATTGGCCCCGAGCATAATTTGACGCATGTCTCCAATGACATCCATATGCCGTGAAGTTCTGGTCCAGGCTGGCCCCCCTTGAAGAGAAGTTCCCATGAAAGATCGATACTGAACATCTGAAGCAACACTCGATGTGCCAAAATCAGGGCGAATGTTAAATCGACCATAACGGAAATTGCCTTCAATCGAAACATTGGAAGACAACATGAGCTCTGCTGATAAACCCGTTGTAAATTTATTAAGCAACAATTGATTCCCATCCATGGATCCTAAAAATCCAAATTGCGGGGTCACACGAACATTAAACTTTGACGATTCCTCCAGGGGCGCGGGGGCCACTGTTTTTGGCAATTGGGCTTCTATCTCTACTTCCATGGTCTGAGAAGAAATATCAATGGGCGACATTTCTTCTGCACAGATCACCTGCGGCAGCAAAAAAACCGCCCCCAACAATGAAGTAAGCAATGGTTTTTTGACCCCAGCGAATGTTAATTGTTTTTGTTTCATATTTAAATTCCCCCTCTTGTTCATAAGTTCTTCAAGCTGATCAAAAAGTAAGCAAAAAATGTGCCGATGTAGCATTTTAAACCAAAAATATATATAACATATTGATTTTACTTAATTTTTTATTACTGCAGACTTGTTCTGTATAAAATAAACACAGTCATGACATGTTCATAGATTAGTCATTTTTTCATAGAAAGTGATATAAAATATAAATAATTACAAATAGTTATACATGAATTCGCTCATTCATATACGATGATTATTTTTTGATCAATTTTTTATTGGCCTTTCCCTCAACAAAGCGAGGGAAAGAGAGCTTATTCGTAAATTTGGTTCTGTCAGATGAAGATTTTATTAAGATAATTTTGCTTCCTTACAGAATGAATCATAAACCACGCGGTCAATTTGAGCTTCGCTGAAATGAGAGGAAGGGGCTATCTTATTGTTGTTGACTCCGTCAACAACTGCATTTTCCCTGCGAGGAAGTTGCCGCTCAGCTCTCGGCCTCGCTCTTTTGCCCT
>JACQJD010000011.1 GCA_016198185.1 Deltaproteobacteria bacterium | reverse complement strand
GGCATTGTTTTCTTTGATTTCAAAACCTGAATCTTGTAACGCCATTTTTGCTGCACAAACCGCATACTGACAAAATAAATCCATGCGTTTACATTCTTTGATGGACAAATACCCTTGTGGATTAAAATTTTTGACTTCGCCAGCAATTTGACTGTTCAGTGCGGAGGGATCAAACTTGGTAATACGCGAAATACCAGACCGCCCTTCAAACAAGGCATCAAAGTTTTGTTCTTTTCCAATGCCCAAAGGAGTGATAAGGCCAATGCCCGTAATGGCAACTCTTCTAGACTTTATCATGAGGCTAAAAAGCCCGTTATTTTGATTTTTCGTTGATGTATTTCACAACATCATTCACGGTCTTAATTTTTTCTGCTTCTTCATCGGGAATTTCCAGACCAAATTCTTCTTCCATCGCCATCACCAATTCCACAATATCCAATGAATCCGCTCCCAAATCATCGATCAGAGAGCTGGAAGATTTCACTTGGGCCATGTCCACGCCCAATTGATCCGAAATAATTCCTTTTACTTTTTCTTCCATGGTTGCTGTCATAAGTTTCCATCTCCTTCTTTATATATACAAACCCCCATTTACTGAGAATACCTGCCCTGTTACATAATCACATCGATCTGAAGCTAAGAAAACTACCAAATTGGCTACATCTTCGCAAGTTCCAAAGCGCCCGAGTGGAATACTTTTTAAAATTTCATTTTTTTGTTCTTGAGATAAATAAGAAGTCATTTCCGTTTCAATAAATCCTGGTGCTACAACGTTTAACGTAATATTGCGACTTGCCAGTTCTTTTGCAAGACTTTTGGTAAATCCAATCAGGCCAGCTTTAGACGCCGCATAATTACTTTGGCCGGGATTCCCCATCAATCCCGATACAGAAGCAATATTAATGATTCGTCCATATCGCTGCTTGAGCATCCGCTTGGCCAGCACTTTGGTCGTATAAAACACCCCATTCAAATTGGTCCGAATGACGTCTTCCCATTCAGACGTTTTCATACGTAACACCAAATTGTCTTTGGTAATTCCTGCATTGTTCACCAAAATATCGATCCTCCCCATTTTTTCACCGAGTTGCGTAAGCTTGGCTTCAACCTGTTCGCATTGCCCGACATCCAATTGAAGTTTTACATGGGACTTGTTTGAAATTTGATTTAATTCCGTAAGCACCCGATCGGCCTCTTCAACATGAGAGCAATAGGTAAAACACACCGTTGCACCTGCCCTCGCAAATTCCAGGGCAATGGATCTACCAATGCCTCGAGAACCGCCCGTAACCAACATAATTTTATGAGAGAATTTCATTCTTTGTGACCTGCCAAAACTTTAATGTCATCCGTCGTTTCCACGGGATACGAAACGATGCCCTTATTAATGCGGCGCAACAGACCTGTCAACACTTTCCCCGCCCCAATCTCATAGGCTTGCGTAATTCCCTCTGGCCCTAGCCGCATCATCGATGCTTCCCAAGCCACAGGACTTGGAATTTGTTGAATCAATTTATCCTTAATCAAAGCTTCGTCTCGGACCAACTGAGCATCTACATTTGCAATATACGGAATTTTAGGAGGCTTCATCTTCATTGGATTCAACAAGCGTGCCATGTGTTCGGCAGCCGGTTTCATCAAGGGACTGTGAAACGGGGCACTGACATCTAACCAGACCACTTTTCGAACCCCTGCTTCTTTGGCCAAAGTCATCACTTTTTCAATAGCGTCTTTATGCCCTGAAACAACCACCTGCCCCCCACCATTAAAATTAGCAGGCACCACGCAGGCGTTTGTCTCACATAGTTTGGATGCCGCCTCACATAATTCTTTCGCACCTTGAGCGCTAATACCGATCAAGGCCGCCATTCCCCCTTCTCCGAAAGCACAAGCTTTTTGCATGGCAAGCCCCCGTTCTCGAACCAACCACACGGCTTTTGAAAACTCTAAAACACCTGCAACCACCAACGCACTGTATTCTCCTAGGCTATGACCTGCCAACAAGGCCGAACGCACCCCGGTTTCTTGGACCAAGACACAATAGGTTGCAAAACTTACCGTGAGCAGCGCAGGTTGCGCATGGAACGTTAATTTTAATTCGGATTCAGGACCTTCAAAACACAGCTTTTGAAGATTGACATGAAGGGTGTCATTGGCTTCATCAAACACTTCTCGAACGATCTTAAAATTGTCGAACAAATTTTTTCCCATGCCCTCATGCTGAGATCCTTGCCCTGGAAAAAGAAAAACGTTAGACATCGTTACCACTCAATCAAAGAAGAGGCCCACGCAAATCCCGCCCCAAAAGATATCATTAATATACGCTGCCCCCGTTCAATTCGATGGGACTGAATGGCTTCGTCCAAGGCAATCGGAATCGAGGCCGCCGAGGTATTTCCATAACGATCCAGATTCATAAAAATTTTTTCAAGTGGAAAATCCAATCTTTTTGCAACCGCTTCGATAATTCGTAAATTGGCCTGATGGGGAATAAAAAGATCAATATCTTGTATAGATAAATGATGACGCTCGAGCATTTCTTGCGCTGCTTCGGTCATGCATCTCACAGCCTCTTTATAAACTTCCTTTCCATCCATTTTGATAAGCTGATCTTGGCGTTCCAACATTTCTGGCGTCCAATCACACGCGGTCCCACCACCTGGAATTTCCAATAAATGAGACAAAGATCCATTGCTGTACAAACGCGTGGCCATCACCGCTCGTTCTTTTTTAGAACTGGACCCGACAATGCAAGCCCCAGCACCATCGCCAAACAACACGCACGTCGAACGATCGTTCCAATTTAAAATCCTGGACATCACTTCTGCCCCCACAACCAAAATGGTTTTCATCTCTCGATTTTGGATATATTGATGCGCAATCGACAACCCATACATAAATCCCGCACACGCAACATCAACATCAAAACAAGCTGCCCGTTTGGCTTGTAACTTGTGCTGTAAAAAATTAGCAGTCGCCGGCAACCTTTTTTCAGGCGTCAGCGTTGCTACAATAATCATGTCCAATTGATCTGGTTTGAGATTCGCTCGCTCTAATGCTTGAAAAGAGGCCTTGGCAGCCAAATCTGAACAGGTTTCTTTGTCCACCACATGACGCTCTCGGATGCCAGTGCGTGAAAAAATCCAAGCATCATCGGTATCGAGACGCTGAGAAATATCGTCGTTGGTCAAAATCGTTGGGGGCACATAAGAACCGGTGGCAATGATTTGCGTATAGAGACTCATACCACATGGACCTTCAACATTTCTCGGTTGAGCGTTTCTAAAAAATGCCCTTCCACCGAAGAACGCGCCCTGATCAACGCATTTTGGATGGCCTTGCGAGACGATTTCCCGTGACACACAAAGACCAATCCATTGACCCCCAACAGCGGGGCTGCGCCATATTCCGAATAATCAAATTTTTTGCCTAAATTTTTAAGCGTGCTTTTAAAGAGCATATAAAAAAGCCCAAATAACGCTTTTGAAAACATATTTCGTTGAATATCTTGACGAATTAAAATGGACGTTGCTGAAACCATCCCCTCGATGGTTTTGAGAAAAACATTCCCAACAAAACCATCACACACCACGACATCCACCTTACCCTTAAACACATCCAAGCTTTCTACAAATCCCACAAAGTTGAGATTTGTTTTTTCGATCAGCTGATACGTGGTACGTAAGAGTTCTGTCCCCTTCGTTGGCTCAGTGCCATTGCACAACAACCCAACTTTGGGTTTGGTTTTTCCTTCAATCACATGGGCATAGACACTGCCCATCGTTGCAAATTGAACCAAGTGATGGGGCTTGCAATCCACATTGGCCCCCAAATCCAAAACCACCGTATTTCCTCGAAGCGTTGGGATGAGCCCTGCAATGGCAGGACGCTCCACCTGATCCAATCGTTTGAGGATCAACGCCGAAGCCGTCATCAAAGCCCCCGTGTGACCTGGGCTCACAAAAGCTTGAACCTCGTTTTTTTTAAGCAGATCGAGCCCCACATGAAGCGAAGATTGTTTTTTTTCACGAACCGCCTGAACCGATTTTTCGCCCATATCAATAGACTCTGCCGCATGCACAATTTCAATGAGTTGACTGGTAAATCTGGACTTATGAAGTTCTTTTCGAAGGGTCGGCTCGTCCCCGATCAAAACAACTGAAATGCCATAGCGACGTGCCGCCAGCAATGCCCCTTCCACATTTTCACGAGGGGCAAAGTCTCCCCCCATGGCATCCAATGCAATTTTCATAACATCTCAGAACGAATGATTTCCTTACCTTTATAATGACCACAAAATTCACAGACACAGTGAGAAGCCATGGCTTTCTTACAATTGGGACACTCTATATACTGTGCCACATCCAATTTTTGATGTGCACGTCTCGAACGCCCTTTTCGTCTGGATCTTTTTTTCTTTGGTACTGGCATATTTCCCCCTTTTTTATGACTTTTTAAGTTTAAAGTTTTTTAACACATGAAACCCTGAAGAAGAAATACTTTCTTTTTCTTTACAAGTTTCTTTACAAGCACAGATTCCCTTGTTCAAATTGTGTCCGCACTGCTGACAAAGCCCTCGACACTGTTCTTGGCAAAGGAATTGAACGGGTTTTAAGAGCTCTACTTGTTCCATCATCATCGATTTTAATTCAAGATGATTTTTCTGAAAATACGTTGTATCTAATTCGGATTTGGCAACCCCGATGTCTAAATTTCGAGGTTCTTTTCCGTGAATAAACGTAGGTGAAAAAAATTCGTCTACCTTCCAGGACGCTTCTTCTGCACAACGATCGCAGGTCCAAGCACAAGCTGCTTGTAAATGTCCTTTCATCGAGATGGTTTCTTGATTTTTATAAATCTCTAACGTCAAGTGAATGGGTCCTTTGACCGGAATTCCCAGATTTAAAAAAATGTTTCGAAACCAGTCATCTTTTTCCGTAAACCAAAACGTTTGAAAGGCTTCCAATTCATGGAGATGAAGAATCATAAACGGTTGAAACTACTGAATCATTTTTGAGATGTCAAGTGAGCGGGATTCTTGTATAAATACCCCTCTATGGTTTGGATTCATCCTCACACTTCGGACACAGCACTTGCTTCTGTCTGGGACCCTATCCAAAAACAAAAAAATCTCAAACGCCTCGTCATTCTCATGACCAACCACACTGGACAAGGCGCAAGGGTCAGTGTTCCGAGAGATACGGTCATCCCTTTAAAAAATGGAAGTCCAACGATTGACCAGGAGGGGCTCACAGAACTTATGGATCTTTTTCCCCCTTTAAAAAAAGATGCACTTTCTTTTGAAGCAGAAGATCTCTGGGGGGTATTTTCATTTTGGAACGCCCAGCTGGAACACACCCCAATCATTCCCATATTGGTTCAAGATATTTCATTTGAACGATGCGTTGAGCTTGGAAAAGCTTTACAGAGGTTCCACCAAAAACAACCCACGGCAACGGGCTTTTTGGCACTGGCCAATTTGGTGGAATTTGTCAAACCTTCTCAGGCAAAAACCATGAACCAAAAACTTCTCCATGATTTTCACACCCTCCCCCCCAAATTATTTTTTGAAACTTGGAAAAAAAGTCCTTACTACATTTGTGGTTTAGAAAGCTTAACGAGCCTCCAATGGGTACTAAAACTTTAAAGTCAAACTACCAAAACGAATTTTGGTAGCCTTTTTTTGAGAGAAACATTAGCATTTTCATCAAATGAATCTTTATAGGTTCCCACCCTGGTATTTGTTTTTTCCTATGGTGTTCCTTCTCTCCAGTTGCATGATGGGTAGCTCTCCAGATACCGATCTAGAATTTGCCACGTTGGTTTTGGGACAAAAACATTTTGAAGAAGCCGAAAATAATTCTGGCGCCAGCGGGTCTAATGCCACCGCAAGTTCCCTCTCCTCACCTCGAAACGTTTTTTTTGATGGCACGAAACTTTTTGTTGCAGACACTCAAAATAATCGCGTTTTAATTTGGAATACCGCCCCCACGGTTTCTCAAGCCGCTGCAACGGTTGTCATCGGCCAAGCAGACATGAACGCCACTTCCGCCAATCAAGGAGGTACGCAAGCCGATCGCAATACGCTGTTTCTGCCCCGCGCGGTTCATGTAAAAGGGGGGAAGGTTTACATCGCCGACACCGGAAATAACCGTGTCTTGGTCTATGACTCGATTCCCACCGCCAACAATGCCAATGCGGACCGTGTCATCGGCCATGCCAATTTCACAGAATCGGAATCCAATCGATTAGACAACAGTACAACAGGTGTACGCGACGATACCCTCAATGAGCCTTCCGATGTGTATCACAATGGCGATAAACTCTTTGTTGCAGACACTGGAAATAACCGCGTGCTCATTTACAACAGCGTCGGCCTCACCAGCAGCCAAGCCTCTGTCGTCGTTGGACAACCCGATACAGAAAAGGCAGATATCCGCCAAGCGGCTGCCAATACCGTTAAAAGTCCAAATGGGGTCTTTGCAACGTCTAATCTCAGCATTGATAAACTCCTCATCGCCGATACCGGTAATAACCGCATTTTGATTTTTAATTCGCTCCCCACTTCTGACAATACCAGCGCCAATATCGTCATGGGGCAAGCTTCGATGGCAGATGCCGGCTCTGGCACCTCCCGAACAACGCTTTCTTCACCGGTCGATATTTTTCAAGATGAAGGGAGTGAACAATTTCTGATTGCCGATTCTGGAAATCACCGAGTGGTTGTTTTTGATTCTTTGCCAGGCGCCAATGGCGCATCTGCCTCCAGAGTTCTTGGACAAAAAGATTTCACCTCAGCAGGGGCCAACCGTAATGGAAAAATCGACGGCAATACCCTCAACACCCCCAGAGGGGTCTATACCAATGGGGGCCTCATTTGGATTGCCGACACACAAAATCATCGGGTCCTGCGATTTCCAGCAAAATAAAAATAGAAGCCGCCTCTTTTTGAAAGGGTGTGGAAAACAAACTCTGTGGCTGGGCATGGGAAAGAAGATTATTTTTGAAGGCCATCTCGCAGGCCAGGCTGTCCGAAAATGCCGTCATCCTGACCCTGAGCGAAGCGAAGGGGAAGGATCTCACCGTCGGAGACGACAAGATTCTTCAGCCCTTCGGGCTTCAGAATGACTGTTTTCGGACAGGCAGGCCGAGAGCTGAGGCGCGCCCAGCCGCAGGAGCCTGGGCGACGCCGTGCCTGAGAAAATAATCTTCTTTCCCATAACCAAGCTACGCGTTTTCTCGTTTTCCACGCCCTTTCAAAAAGAGGCGGCTAAAGTTCATGTGGCGCTTGCCTTAAAATTCAAAAACTGTAATTATTCTCATGATTTTCGCTTGATTCTCATTTTTTAACTCAGGTATAATTTTTAATAATTAGGTATTTTTTAAATGCATAAAATTTAATCAATTTAACAATGGCCAAAAACTTTGATATTCGTGTTATTTTAGACCGCGTGAGCCAACTTTCTTTGGATACCACCACGCTCCAAAGATATTTTTGGGTCTTACATTTGATTATTATTTTCTTATTGGCAAAAAGTGTCTCCAATTTGGTTGTCAGCTACATCGACAACAAAATCCAAACCCCTATCCAGGAAAAAAAAACGGCGCTTCCTCGACTCACAGAAACCGAACAAACGTCGTATCCCCCGTTCACAGATTTTCAAGTCATCCGAAAACGAAATATTTTTAACCCTTTCGCCAAAGAAGAAGACGAAGCAACCTTAGCACAAGCGGGCCGACCTAAAATTGGCTTGGATATCGAAACGGCCGTTCCCTCCTCACTCACCTTGGAATTGGTGGGGACCATTATTTTAACCGATCCCACAAAATCAGTAGCTGCCATTATGGATAAATCCCAAAATCAAACCGAATCTTACAGTGCTCAAGACATTGTTTCCCAAAAGGCCAAAATTATTAAAATTGAACCTGCTCGTGTTTATTTTGAAAATCAGGAAACTGCTTCCGTCGAATACATTGAAGTAAAAGAAGGCGCTCCCGATACAACCCCCCCTTATTCCGCAGGGGCTTCCAGCCCAGAGTTGGCGGGCGGCATTCGTCAAGCAGGTGAAGGACGATTTATTATTGATCGCAGTGCGCTCGAAGGAACCTTGGCCAATCCCAATGAAATTTTGACGCAGGCCCGCGCCGTTCCCAATATTGTCGGCGGCAAGATTCAAGGCTTTAAAATTTTTTCGATCAAACCAGGCTCACTCTATGAAAAACTGGGCATTCAAAATGGCGACACCGTCGAGCGCGTCAATGGGGTAGACATGGACAGTCCTTCCAAAGCATTGGAATTTTATGGTGCCATCACCCAAGCCAAAGAAATTAGTCTGGACGTGGAACGCGCTGGAAAGAAAATGACCTTTAATTATGAAATTCGTTAACGAATTGAGGATGAGGGAGAGAAAAATAATGAAAAAGGATATCAGAGTTTACGCAAGCTTAATCGTTTGGATCTTCATAACCCCCTTACTCGCTCAAACGCCGGGTCAAAAAACAGCGCCCAAAAGCCAAGCACAAGAAATTCCAAATCCCGCAAAAGAAACACCCGCCAAAGAAGCTTGGCCAGAACGCTCTTCTGAAACGAAACAGACGATCATCCAAGCTGATCCCAATGCAGCAAAATTAGCCCCGAAAATTACCAGCATTAATTTTCGAGATGAAAGTTTGGATGCCTTGGCGAAAACCATCAGCAAACTCACCGGCAAAAGTTTTATGGTCACCACACCCCTGGCCAATAAAAAAATTACCATCATTTCTCAAGAAGAAGTCACGATTGAAGAAGCCTATCGCGCTTTTTTATCGGCTCTCGATATGAACAATCTAACGGTCGTTCCCGTTGGAAAATTCTTAAAAATCGTCGACAATCGCGAGGCTGCCAAAATGAGTGTCCACACCTATGCCAACGAACCCGCTCCCACGAGCGATGGCTACATCACCCAAATTTATCATTTGAAATATATTTCGGCTGGCGAAATCGCGCGTTCGTTGCAGCTCATTTCCAATCCCAGAGCCATTGTCCCTTACGAACCCACCAACAGTTTAATTATTTCGGATACCGGTGCCAACATCAACCGATTGATTGAAATCTTACAACATCTCGATATCAAAGGATTTGAAGAAAAACTGGAGGTCATTAAAATTCGCCATGCCTCTGCCAAAGATGTCGCTCAACAACTCAATGACATTCTGAGTGATTCTCGAAGTAGCGGCGGGTATCGACCCGGCGGAACTTCGCGGTTTTCACCACCTTCTGCACCTTCTTTTGGAGGCGGAGAAGGAGGCAGTGAGCAAATTTCAAAAATCATTCCCGATAACCGCACCAATCACATTATTGTCAAAGCCAATAAACAAGGGATCGAAAAACTCAAAGACCTCATCAGCCGATTGGATATCCCCGTTCGAGGGGGTGGAAAAATTCATGTCTACTATCTTCAAAATTCTTCTGCAGAAAAAATCGTAACCACGCTCAATAAAATTGTAGGCACCCCAGGACGTGCTCAACCTGGAGTCCCGGCAGGCCCTATTGACTTCGAAGGAGATATTAAAATTTCAGATGATAAAGAAACCAATTCCATTGTGGTCACCGCGTCTCTTCAAGATTTTAATACCTTAAAAGATGTCATTCAAAAGTTGGATATCCCCAGAAAACAAGTGTTTGTGGAAGCCTATATTCTCGAAGTTTCTGTTGCCAAGACCAAAGCCTTAGGCCTTTCCTACACGGCAGGCGTTCCAGCAGCAGGGTTTCAAAATGGCTTGGTCGGTGGGTTTTCAGGAACTTCCCCTAATTCTTTAGAATCCATTATAGATCCTACCAAACTCCTTACGCCGGGCAGTGGCGTCATTGGATTTATTACCAAAAAATCCATCGAAGTAAAATTTCCAGATGGACAAACGCGCGATATTCCTGCGGCCACGGCCCTCATTCGAGCACTGGCAACAGACGCCAATTCCAATTTGTTATCGGCTCCTCAAATTTTGGCCTTAGACAACGAAGAATCTCAAATTGAAGTTTCAGAAAAAATTCCAACGTTGGCCGGAACCACGATCACCTCAACAGGGCTTTCTCAGCAAAATATTCAACGAGAACCCATTGGGTTAACCCTTAAAATTAAACCTCAAATTAATGAGACTTCCAAACTCGTACGTTTAGAAATTGACCAAGTGATTGAAGATATTTCCAACCGAAAACCACCGAGTGATATTCAAGGCCAAACCTTTGCTTCCACCAAACGTGCGATGAAATCGACTGTTTTGGTGCGCGACCAAGACACCGTTGTCATTGGAGGTTTACTCAAAGACAATGTGAATGAAACGAGCAGCAAAGTGCCGCTCTTGGGAGATATTCCCATCATTGGCTGGCTCTTTAAAAGCTCTAGCTCGGAAACCATTAAAACCAATTTGCTGTTGTTGCTCACCCCAACGATTGTTCAAAAATATGGAGACTTTCGAAAATTGTTTGATGCCAAACTCAAAGACCGCCAGGAATTTATCGACGAAAACTATACAGAAGAAGACAAAAAGACAACCTATTTGAATAGGCTCAATCCCCCGAAGCTGGAGGAATAGCTCAAACCGCTTATGACCTTACCCAAACACAAATTAGGAGAGATTCTCTTAAAGCATACAACGCTGACAGAAGAACAACTGGAACAAGCACTCCTCATCCAGCGCGATCAAGGTGGAAAACTTGGGGAACTTCTCATCGATAAAGGATTTTTAAAACCCGAAGAAATCCAACGGGCACTCAGCGTTCAACTCAACATTCCCTTTCTACAAGATTTGCCCATTGAAGAGATTGATCCTAAACTCGTAGAAAATGTCCCCATTAACTTTTGTAAAGAAAACGAATGCATCCCTCTCAAAATGACCCCAGAAGATGTCACGGTCGCCATTGCCAATCCTCTGGAACAAGATGCCTTGGATGATCTACGCATTATTTTAAAGCAACGGGTGAAACCCGTCATGGCAAGTCAAATCAAAATTCAAGACGCCATTAACCGCGTGTATGAAAAAAAAGAAGAAAAATCGATGTCCGAAATTGGCGAAGAAGAGGCCATCGATCTTTCTTATCAATTGGAAGAACCCGAAGATTTGTTGGATGCTTCTGACGAAGCACCCATTATCCGATTGGTGAATTCTCTCATGTTTCGAGCTGTCAAAGAAAGAGCCAGCGATATTCACATCGAACCCCAAGAACGCGAAGTCATTGTTCGGTTTCGAATTGATGGGGTGATGTACGATGTCTACAAACCCCCCAAGGCTTTTCAAAACAGTATTATTTCACGCGTTAAAGTGATGGCCGATTTAAACATTGCTGAAAAACGCGTCCCGCAAGATGGTAGGATCCGAATTAAAGTCGCAGGCAAAGATATTGATATTCGGGTTTCCACCGTTCCAGTGTCTTTTGGGGAACGGATTGTGTTGCGGCTGGCAGACAAAAGCAAAGTCATTCTCAATTTGGAAGATTTAGGCTTTGATGGAGAGGTCCTACAAACGATCGTTACCCTCATTAACAAAAACCACGGCATCATTTTGGTCACGGGACCCACGGGGTCTGGAAAATCTTCAACGCTCTATGCTTGTCTTTCGCGATTAAACTCCGTCGAAAGAAATATTTTAACCATTGAAGATCCCGTCGAAATGCAAATCAAAGGGATTGGGCAAATCCCCGTCAATCCAAAAACCAATCTTACGTTTGCTGCGGGACTTCGTGCCATTTTACGACAGGACCCCGATATTGTGATGGTTGGGGAAATCCGAGATTTGGAAACCGCGGAAATTGCCATTCAAGCTTCACTCACAGGACATTTGGTTCTTTCCACCCTTCACACCAATGACGCCCCTGGGGCTATCTCCCGCTTGGCAGATATGGGGATAGAACCCTTCTTGGTGGCCTCTTCCATTTTAGGTGCCATTGGGCAAAGATTGATCCGTCAAATTTGTCAAAAATGCAAAAAAGAATATACCCCCACCGACGAAGAATTAAAGCAATTGGGGCTCTTGCGGCAAGAAATTCAAGACAAAAAAATCTACCAGGCCCGTGGCTGTGATGCCTGTATGAAAACCGGCTATTCAGGCAGAACCTGTATCAAAGAATTGTTTGTCGTAGATGAAGATATCCGCCAACTCATCATTGCGGGAGCCGATTCTACAAAACTGAAGAAAGCAGCCCTTGAAAAAGGGATGAAAACCATTCGTGACGATGGCATTAACAAAGTCCTTCAAGGCATCACCACCATCGAAGAAATTTTAAGAGCCACACAGGTCGACGCCTAACCATGCCTGTTTTCGAATACAAAGGGCTAGATCACTCCGGCAAAGCCGTCAAAGGAAAGACCGACGGTGATACCGAAAAAATTGCACGATCGAAATTAAGACGACAAGGCATTTTCCCAACGCAAATTACGGAACAATTGGTCACTCAAAAAAGCGGGAGTGCTTTGAACTTAAAGGGGCTCTTTAAAAGAATCTCTGTCAATGATATCGCCATCATGACGCGACAAATGGCAACCCTTGCCAAAGCCCACGTTCCGTTGATCGATGCATTGGTGGCCATCACCGAGCAAGTCGAAAATGATCGACTAAAACTCGTCATGACAGATGTCAGAGAGCAAGTGAATGAAGGGGCCTCTTTGGCGCAAGCACTCTCTAAATATCCAGACATCTTCTCAAATTTATTTGTCAATATGGTGAAAGCAGGAGAAGCATCGGGAACGTTGGATCAGGTGTTGTTACGATTGGCGGACTTTACAGAATCGTCTGTCCGACTGAAAAATAAAGTGGTGGGATCCATGACCTATCCTATTTTAATGATTGTCATTGGTTCTTTGATTGTGTCTGGACTCTTTATTTTTGTCATCCCCAAAATCACAGCCATTTTTTCAGATATGGAACGCGCCTTACCGCTCATTACCCAAATTGTGGTTCGAATCAGCGAAATCATGCGTTCCCAATGGTACATGGTGCTGGGAGGAATTGTCGCCATCCTGTATGTCATCCGAAAAATATTGCGCACCCCTCGGGGAAAACAAAAGTTTGACATGGTTATTTTAAAAGTGCCCTTGGTCGGAAGAATGGTCCGCATTCTTTCCATCTCTCGATTTGCTTCGACCCTTTCGACCTTGCTTCAAGGAGGGGTTCCCCTTTTATCGGCCATGGATATTGTTAAAAATGTCATCGACAATCACGTTTTAAAAACAGCCATTACCAAAGCCAGAGAAAACATTTCAGAAGGAGAATCGTTGGCAGCCCCATTGCGAGAAAGTGGTGAGTTCCCCCCCATGGTGACCCACATGATTGCGATTGGCGAAAAAACAGGAGAATTAGAATCCATGTTAAACACCATTGCACAAACCTATGAAGATGAAGTCAATACAACGTTAACGGCAATGACCACGCTTTTAGAGCCTCTCATGATTGTCACCATGGGAGCCATTGTGGGGGTCATTGTCATGGCAATTTTGTTGCCGATTTTAGATTTAAATAACATTGCTGGATAACCATCCAGAAAAGGAGGAAACATGCTCAAACACATCTTAACATCCCAACGTGGGATGACACTCATTGAAATTATCGTGGTCATTACCATCATGGCCATTATTGCATCTTTGGCGGGAACCCAAGTCATCAATCGATTGGAAGATGCCAAAATCTCGACCACCAAAACGCAAATGAAGACCCTTCAACAAGCGCTTGAAATGTATAAAGCCGACAATGACTATTACCCAACCACTGAGCAAGGGCTCGAAGCATTGATCCAAACCCCCACAACGGGAAATGTCCCTCAAAATTATCCAACGGGTGGTTACATCGATAAGAAAAAACTTCCGGTGGATGGATGGGGAGCCCCTTTCACGTATCTTTCTGAAAATGGTGAAGCCTTTACGTTGATCTCTTATGGCAAAGATAAAAAAGAAGGGGGAACGGGAAGAGCCGCAGATATTTCGAGCGATGATCTATAGAAAAAATCACGGTTTTACACTGATTGAGGTGGTGGTGGTCATGGGGCTCCTTGCTTTGTTTGCCGCCATGGCCACGCCCCGTATTCGGAATCAGATGGATTTAAATCTCAAAAAGAGAGCCCGAATGATTTCCGCAGCAGCACAACATATGTATTATCAAGCCGCCTTTAAAAATGCGACCTACCGTTTGCATTTTAATTTAGATGAACAAACGTACTGGGTAGAAAAAACGTCGAGCGGTGTGGAATTACAAGCGGCGGTTGAAAAAAATCGTTCCGCATTCCATGCCAGAAGCGAAGAAGTTTCAGAGCCCAAATTTACGTCAGATACATCGCTCATTCCAAAACCGATCAAACTTGAAAAAGGACTTAAATTTAAAGACATTCAAACCGAATCCAATCCCCTGGGAACCTCTTCGGGGCACGCCTACATCCATTTTTTTTCATTTGGATATGCAGAAAAAGCAACCATCCGTATCACCAGTGAACGCGGCCAGATCTATTCCGTTGTTATTTCGCCACTGACGGGAAATGCCAAAGTTTACCCTTATGATGTATCCGAAAAAAATTCTTGATCAACGCGCCTTTACGCTCATTGAAGTGCTGGTGGCCATGGCGATTTTTGTCATGTCTTTTTTGGTGTTGATTGATTCACAAAACATGAATGTCCGAGCGTCGGCCAGAGCCAAACGCGTATCCATGGCTACCCTCTTAGCCCAAGAAAAATTAAATGAAATGGTCCTCAAATACGACGGCGATAAAATCAGTGAAATTTCAGAAAAAGAAGAAGGTCATTTTGAAGCTCCTCATGAACGCTATCGATGGGAAAAAACATCTCAAGAGTTTAATTATGATCTTTCTTTTTTGGCAGATATGGCCCAGACAGAAGATACGGCCGAAAACGCACCCCAGTCTCCCCTCTTTGCCTATTTACCCAAAATTTCTCAATTTATTCGATCATCGACAAAAGAAATCACCGTTACCATCTTTTGGAAGGAAGGGAGCGCAGAACAACAGGTGTCGCTCACGACCCATGTATTTAACTTCAAAGCCCCGGTAAAACTATGAAGAAAGGATTCACGTTAATTGAAGTAATGGTTGCGCTGGCCATCTTTTCATTTATTGCCATGGCCACGGGGGGATCGGTTTCTCGCAGTACCTTTATCCAAAAAAGAATTGAAAAAGAGTGGATGCATATTCACAGCTTAAGAACGGTTTTTCACATCCTCCAAAGAGATCTTTCCTTGGCCTTTCATGTGCCCAAAGAAAAAATGGCGGGAACCACTTTTTTAAAAGGCCAATTTGAAGAAAATCCTTATTTTAAAACCTATTTTATGGGGAGAGCCACCAGCCTCTCTTTTACGTCCCTCGCCCACCGGAAACTGTATCGCTCAGCACATGAATCCGAACTGTGTGAAATTGGATATTCGGTCGAACAAGACAAAGACAACGCCCAAATTCAAAATCTCACCCGACGAAAATCGCCCGTGGTCGATGAACAACCAGAAAGTGGCGGAGAAAAATTAGTATTATTTGAAAATATTAAAAAAATTCAATTCCGTTATTATTCTAAAAAACAAGATCGCTGGACCGAGGATTGGAATTCTCAAGCGAGAGACACCGAGGACTTATTTCCAGATGCCGTCGAGCTCGAGCTCACCTATCTTGAGCCCCCCCAAGATAAAGAAAAAATACATAAGCTATCGGTCATTGTTCAAAACCCCAATAATGAAGCACCCAAGGTTCAAGGGGAAACTTCTCCAGGACCCGGGGGGGGCTCAACGCCCGCGCCTCCGGGGGGTGCAACACTTCCAAGCCCCACCCCTCAAGAAGACTCCGAGGACGAATTCGAATGAACCTGCTTAAAACCAAACGTGGGATTGCGCTCGTTCTCGTTATCAGTTCGATCTCTTTGCTTTCGCTGCTCATGGTCGATTTTACATTCAACACCCAAGTAAATTTGCAAATTACCAAAAACTTTCAAAATGCACTGAAAGCCCGAGCCCTTGCACGATCCGGCATTTATTTTGGAATGCTGGAACTGAAAGTCCACCAAACCTTAAAAGACATGCCGATGCTCAAACAAATCCCAGGCTTCCAACCCACGATGCTGGATCTCATTTGGCAATTTGGATTTATCTACCCTCCCATGCCAGGAAAATCCGCTACCTTTGGTGCCCAAAAAGCGGCGGTCGAACTCGTGAGCAAATCTAAAATTGATGGAAATATCAGCGTTCGCATTCAAGATGAAGGCGCTAAAATTAACCTCAACGATTTGGGAGATCCCAAACTCCAAAAGGCAACCGCTCAGCAACTCGAAACCCTCTTTGAACAGCGAAAAAGTACAGATGAAGATTTTTTTAGGAACTACCGCGATGTGCGATTTCGAGAACTCATTCACAACATTGTAGATTGGATCGATAAAGATTCGGAACGGGTCGACGGTGGCAGCGAAGAAAGTATTTACTCTCGTTTGGAGCCTGCCTATAAACACAAAAATGCCCCACTGGATACCACCAGCGAACTTTCTCTCATCGATGGATTTCAAGATTCAACGATCTTTAACTTGCTTCTTCCACTTATTACCGTGTATTCTACCGGAGGAATTAATGTAAATACGGCAGATGCCACGACCTTAAAATCTATGAGCATAGAATTGACAGATGAAGATGTGGCAAAAATTATAGAACAACGCCAAAAAGTTCCATTTAAAAACACTCAAGCATTCGAAGACTTTTGCAAAAAGACGCTGCTCAAAAGCGCCACCTTTAATCAAGACCCCAAGATTGCAATTACCACCACGACCCGAATTTTTTCCTTGGAGTCCACGGCAGAAGTTCACGGGGCTCTACAAACCATTCGTGCGGTCGTCGATACCAAAAAAATTCGGTCAGATGGTATGCCCCAAATTGTATATTGGAATATGAGTTAACAAGCTATGCGCATCATTGCATTAGACATTGGGAGTTCCGGCGTTAAAGCCATCGAAATGGAAGCGGGCATTCGTTCCATTGAAATCATGGATTTTTTTGAAGAAAAATTTCCAGCTTCTCAAACCCTTCCCTCTTTAGAACAAATTCAAAATGCGATTACCAAAATTTTTATCGACCAAAAAATAAATCCCCCCTTTAAACTGGTCACAGCGCTTTCGGGATTGGATGTTTCTTCAAGACGATTGGAACTTCCGTTTAAAGAAAAAATAAAAATTAAACAAACCCTCCCCTTTGAGTTGGAGGAACATATTCCTTTTTCATTGGAAAACAGTGTCTATACCGAACAGATTATTGCCTCTACCAAAGAAAAATCACAGGTACTGGTTCTCGTAACACCCAAAGATCGCATTGAAGAACATTTAACCTATTTTGTCACACGGGAACTTTCTCCAGATGTCATTTCTGCTGATTCGGTTGTATTGGTGAATCTTTCAGAGTGGATTTCGGAACCCCCAGATCCTTACGCCATTGTCAACATTGGAAGAGCCAAAACCAACGTGTGCATTGTCCAAGAAGGAGCGATTTTAAATATTCGCAGCATTCCCATAGCAGGGGATGCACTCACCCACAGCATTCAATCGACTTATAAATTAAATTATGACGAAGCGGAACAAGCCAAACGAGAGAATGGGTTTGTCCTCACCGGAGAACCCGCCGGCATCACCCCAGATCAAAAGAAATTTTCAGATTGCTTGTGCCAAGCACTGGATCCGCTTTTAGAAGAACTTCTTCAGACCTTTCAAGCGCATCGTTCCAAGGGATTGCCCGCCGTTCGGAAAATATATCTCACGGGAAAATCAGCACAATTACGAAACCTGCCTGCCTATGTTGCGCAAGAGCTGAGCATCGAAGTTGAAATGTTGAATTTCATCCAACAGATGAAGGATTGCAATATCGCCAACAACGATGAACAGAATGCCGCGGCTTCCACAGCTGTAGCTCTCGGCATGGGACTCGTTGGCCGAAATTTTCAACGTCAATTTAATTTCAGGAAAGATTCTTTTTCAAAATACCGCGCTGGAACCTTAAGTTCTGAAATCCGAACCCTGATTGCCGCTGGCTGCGCCATTATTGTTATTTTGATTTTTAATGTATTTGGAAACTACTTTATTCAAAGATCGACCCTGCGAAAGTTAGACAGAGACATTGAGGCAGTTCTTAAAAAATTTCCCGTCAAAATTGATTCGGGATTACTGACCAGCCCCACGCGCATGCGAGCCTTTTTAAATAAAAAATCCAGTGAATTTGAAGAAAAAATGAACGCCCTGGGAGGCCAAAAACAAGAAAGCCTCACGGTTTTACAAGTGCTTAAAGAAATCTCTGGCCTCGTCCCCAAAGAAGTTTTATTCGATGTTCGGGAATTATCCATTGTAGATCGCAAAGTTCGAATGAAAGGCATTTCAGATTCATTTAACTCCGTTGAAAACATTGAAAAAAGCTTAAAGAATCATGCAGAATTTACAAATGTGGTGAAGGGAGAAATTCAAACGGCAGCCGATGGTAAAAATAAAAATTTTACGGTAACGTTTGATTTAAGAAAGCACTAACATGCCAAATTTTTTACAAAATTTAAAAGACCAATGGTCGCTAGATCAATTACGGCAGAGCAAATTATTTGCCCCCTGGGTCATTCGATATGAAGCCCTTCCGGCCGATCAGAAACAATTGGCCAATGTTGCCATCATCGCAGGACTTGTCTTGGTCTTGTTGTCCTTTGTATTTTTGGGAAACAGCAAAGTTACGGCTATCCGCGAAGAAATAGATGCCAAGCAAACCACCCTTCGGGAGCTTTCAAAATATGAAGCCCAATTCACCGAGCAACTGGTTAAACTTCAGGAATTAGAACGAAGTACAAAACGCATCCAACAAGATTTTTCCTTACTCACCACTCTGGAAAAATTTGCGCAAGCCTCGCAAATCGGCAGAGAATCCATTGAATCCATTAGCCCCAAACAACTGCCAAGCGGTGATTATTTCATTGAGACCGAAGCCACCGTGCAATTGGTGCGAGTGCCTTTAAAACACCTCACAGATTATTTTTATAGAATTGAAAGCTCACCTTTTCATTTAAAACTCAAAGAAGCTCATATGAAACCACGGTTTGACAACCCTGATTTTTTAAATGTCACTTTTATTGTTTCTTCGTTTAAACCCAAGGATAATACCTAATGCCAAAAATTTTAAAATACGGCGCCTATGCAACCTTTGGTGTTTTGATATTCATTTTTTTTACCTATTTGAATTTTCCTTATGGAAAGCTCAAAGATAAAATTTTTGATGAAGTTCGCTCTCAGACAGGCTTAAACCTAGACGCATCAGAGTTAAAACCGACGCTCTTTTTTGAAATGAATCTTTTGGATGTAACACTCGGGCTTGCCCATTCTGAGCAAGTGATGATGGACATCCCTCAAGTTTCCATTTCGCCTTCTTTTATTTCGCTGCTGACATTGAACCCCAAATTTAAACTCAATGCGAATTTAACCAGTGGCAATCTGTATGCCGCTATCGTTCCAAAGCCACAGCAGATGGATCTGGTGTTAACCTTAAAGGATGTGGACTTAAAAAGAAATTTTAAAAAACAAATGCCCATGGGGCTGGGTGGAATTGCCCAAGGAGAATTCCATTTTTTTGGGAATGTTCAAGATCAGAGCTCCCTTCACCTAAAGAGTGATTTTGAAATTACTAAGCTCGAACTTGCAGAGTGGATGGTTTTCAACATGAAAATCCCTGCACTAAAATTTTCAAAATTCAAAGTCAACGCCATTCTGGAAAAACAAAAACTTGCGTTCCAAACATGCGAGCTTGGAAGTTCGAGCGACGATCTCTATGCCGTGGTTCAAGGCGATGCCCTGCTCAACTTTTCGAGCATTGCCCGAAGCCAACTCAATCTTGGGTTAAAATTAAAACTCTCAGAAAAACTGAAAGAAGAATTTCGAATGTTTTTGCCCTTTATCCAGAATGCATTGGCGCCAGATGGGTACTACCATTTAAAAATCACAGGGCCGCTGACGGCTCCCCTGGCGTTACCTCAACGATCATAAATTTCTATCGTGCCTGTAGGCAAACCTTATAATTTTTTTCGAAGTATGGTTACTGTGTCCCTATTTTAACCCTGAATGACTTTTCCATTCCAGAGTCGATCCAAGAAAACCTTCCAAGGTAGAACCTGAATACCCTCTGCGGTTTTTCTAGGATTTGGATCTAAGGAAATGACAATGGCCTGTTGAACTTTATAATCCTTCAAAAAAGAATGGAGCCCTCTCAAATGATGCGATTGAACCCGATCTGTTGACTTGATTTCAATGGCAACTTCCGCGTCTCCCAAAATGAAGTCTACTTCATAACCAGTGGTCGTCCGCCAAAATGTGATCGGCTTGTGTAGTTTTTGATAAGAGATGAACGCATTTAATTCCAGAAAAATAAAGTGTTCAAATGCCTTTCCAAAAAGTTCAGATTTTGGTTGAATTTCGCCGCGGTGTGCAAGGTGGTTGACGATGCCGACATCAAAATAATAAAACTTCGGTGATTCAAGGGTTCTTCTTTTGGCGCGCCGTCGATAAGGCTGAATAAATTTTCCAATCAAAGTGTCTTGTAAAATCAGGAAATATTCTTTGACGGTGGGCGGGCTCACGCCACATTCTTGCGCAATATTTTTGTATTGGATGAGTTCGCCATTGGAAAGGGCGGCCATTTCTAAAAATTTCTCAAAAGCTGGCAAATTGCGTGTTAAAGCTTCCGCATAAATTTCTTCTTTTAAGTAATCCGCAATATAGGCTTCGATCAATTCCAGATAGTGATCTTCAATGTAATGACTTGGAAGGGTTCCTCGATTGAGTGCTTTCAAAAGTTGGAAATCTGAAATCTCAGGATAAACCAATGGAAAAAGTTCGTAGCGAATCGCCCGTCCACCCAAGAGATTGGCACTGCCACGTTTGAGCTTTCGAGCACTTGAACCACAAAGAATGAATCTGAGCCCTCGATTTTCAATCATCCAATGGACTTCGTCCAAGAGAAGCGGCACTTTTTGTACTTCATCAATCAAAATGGGATCAATCTGTGTCTTGCCAGTGAGATTCAGGGCATCACATTCTTCACGAATCAAGCCTGGGTTGGACTGCAAACGAACGAATTCCTTCGCCAAAAGCAAATCATAACGTTTTGCTCGTGGAAACGCTGTGTGTAGAAGCGTGCTTTTGCCGCACTGTCGTGGGCCCCATAGAAAGCAGGTATTTGTGACGCATAGATCAAGCGAAAGTATTCTTTTATATTGCATGGTTAAATAAAGTATAGTTTTATTTTAACAGAATGTAAAGTACTTGTTTATGGCAGATAATATTCAAGAAAACCTTAATTATTTCAGATATATAGGTTACGCAGCCTGCACCCATCTCTGGAGATCTCTTCTACAGGGAGTTGGAATGAGGATTCCAACTCTCCAAACCCTGAAGAGGTGATCTGAGATCGGGGATACAAATTTGATACCCTTCGAAGTTGGCCCTAAAGATAATCGCGGTCGGGCCGCTGCCCATATCTCTGAGGCGGCATTGATTTCGAGCCTCAGAGATATGGGCAGCGGCCCGACTTCGAATAACTTTAGAAGGCTGACTTTAGGTCCAGAGCTTATTTCTGAAGAACTGGAGCTAGAGGAATTTGCATTTTTTGAATCACATCCCCATCCTCATCAACACGTTCCGTAAGGACGGATTGTTTTAATTCTTGTCTTGCGCTCTGAAACTCCGCAGAGTGCTCCACTTGATCTATTCTTTTTTGAATGATTTTATTAAAAAACTTTTCTTCATCGTCTAGGTTGTTGCGAAATACGGATCCACTTGATTTTGATTCGGCATCCATCGTGGTAGCACACGCATCACGCCCCTTGGGTGTAAGCGTCGTTTGCAGTCCTTGGATCATGTGCCCATAGGTTTCGACCAGTTTCTCAGGCACGGCCTTTTCTTCTTTTGCCAATGGCTTGACCTCTGCCCTATCCCTGGGAATGGATGCCTGCATTGCAAAAATGATATCTTCCTTTTTTTCAGGTGGCATTTTAGCGTGTTTCGACTCCGGAATCATTCTGGCTCTACGATCGCGTTCATCGAAACCGATCACCATTTCCAAATACTCCATAATTTTTCTTTCTCGAATCACCTCTTCAGGCTCTTGGTTTGCTTTTCTTTCTTCTTCCTCTTTTTGAAATCTCTTGGCTTGTTGGGCAATCCCTAACTCCTGAATAGCCCTAGCATAGTGATAAAGCCATTCATCCTTTTGCTCTTTTGAAAATGAACGATTGTATTGCTTTAAGAGTTCCCGCACTTTGCGCATGCTATCTTCAATCTTTTGAGAAGTAGCAACTTCGGCTTTTTGTTTCGATCCCTCAGAAGATGGCACTTGTTGTGCATAGGACAGCCATGGACCTGAACATAGTAAAATACAACTCAACAACACTTCTTTTTTCATAACCCGATACCCTCTACTCTTTAGAAATGCAAAAACAATACCACATTAAAATTGAATTAAAATTATGTAAATTCAATAAGTTATATGTAATTGTGAAAGTAAATTCTTGTATATTTTTTATTCACCTGTCGAAAAATCTGAATACGCAAAAAATTCTTTAAAAATATTGAATTTTCATGATGATTCAAGTGCCATCCCTGGGTGTCGCTTCGTTCCCCTTCTTTTCATTTTTGAAAAACCGTGCTAGAAAGCTTTCTCATGTTCACCGCTGTACCAGAAAGGAAGAATCCCATGAAACATTTTTTAATCCTTTTTCTATTCATGACCACCCCAACGGCTTTTTCGCAAACGCCAGATCGCGTAAAACCTTTAGAGGAATTATCCTCTGAGCAAATAACCGATTTAATGATTGAACGCCTCAAAGCACCTCTGTTTAATGCAGATGAAATTGCGGAGCTCTCAAGAGCCTTGGTGTACATCAATGGGGCTTACGTTCAACAAAAAATCCAAGAAAATATTGAAAAATTCTATTCGAAAGTAAAATTTCGTATTGAAAACTATGTGCTGTATCAGATTCGCCCTGATTTAAAACGCACCCTCTCCCTGGAAGATATTATTTCCGATTGCCACCTTAAGGTTTGGTTAAAGGATGTAAAACTTCCAGCCGCAAAAGAAGTTCCTGCTCAAAAATCGTCCGTGGTAGAAGGGGTTGTTGCTCATTTAATAGCACAGACAAAAGCTCTGAATGAAGCTCCAGACCCAAAAGATGGGGTTGAAGTCGACCCACTGTCTCCTCTGGCATCTCCCGCAACCCCAGTTTCTGATGCGCAACCAAAATCTTCCCCTGTAGAGAAAGAAGCAAAAAAAATTCCAGAGACCCTGTCGGCTGTGCCCACCACCACATCTGCTAGGCAAGATGCACCAGCTTCCGAACAACACCTTCCTTATAAACCTTTCACCAACGGGAAAATCTTGGCCGTGATTGATTTTACCTATCAGGTGAACACAGAAGATGAGTTTCTGAGCTATGCAAAAGAATTGGAACAAGGAAAACTACCAGGCAGTCGTGGGGTTTTCAAAGATTCGTATCAAGAATTGGTCGAAGAAATTGAATCCAAAGCAAAAGATCTTTTGCCTCCCCATAAATTAGTTTTTCTTAAAAAAAACATTTCTCACCGTTACCAAGGGCGTCGAGGAGCACTGGGCGGTTTATTCTGGGTACATGTTCAACTGGTTCTCGTCTGTCTTGATTCCCCAAATCCAACATCATGGTTAGAATTTGAAGAAACGATCAAAGCCTATTCAGAAGGAATGGCTCATTCAAACGAGCCTTGGATCGAATCTACCATCCGTAGCTATGAACTCAACAACGAACGATCTCTCGAAAACACACCTCTTTCTGATGTTCTGGAGCCTCATGTGGTTGGGCTTTCTGATGAAATCACCGATAACAATTTAGAAAAATTCTGGAACCATTTAAATGTCATCGCAGCAGCGCCCCTGCACTTTACCATTTATATAGAATTGATTTTATTTTTAGACCGCTTGCGCCAAGTAAAAAATGTAATCCCACCCTTCGATTTGCTTCGCCAACGTGTCCGAGCCATGGTCGATCGATATGCAAGTTACACCGATTACGATAAGTATACCTATGATTGGAGAGGTAACCTAGACATGAAATCACAACTATTTGCAACGCTCACGCCTGCTGGCTTCAATACAACCTCTACGGAGACCCTTTTTAGAGTGGCAGAAAAAAATCTATCAGATGAACTTATCGCCCCACTTCTTCAAATCATGTTGTTCCATCCAGATCCAAGTTCGCGACATCGTGCCGCACTGATATTGCTAACCGATCCAACCGCATCAGACTATTTTGCAGATGTTATTCGATACACCTTAAGGGGTTATCATCCCGTAGAGGATGGCTCTTATTCCCATACCACCCTGAACAAAAAACAAATTCGAATCCTCTTTGAAACGCAAGAGGACGATACCATTCAATCCAAGCTCTTTTCTCAGTATTTCAAAAACTGTGACTTAACGGATCCAGAAGACGTTGATTTTTTATTTTTAATTCTTACAAATGAACATGAGATTGGGGATGTTGCTTTGAAGTGGGCATTGCGATCAACCTCACCTTCGGCCTTTCATGAACAAATAAAACAGAAAGAGCTTTTAGGCCATTGGCGAGTTTGTACTTATTTGGCCAAACTCTACGGAAAATTTGGCACACCGGAAGACTTAGCAAGGTTAAACTCTCTGACCGTTTTTCCTCTTGCTTCCGTAAGACAGGAAGCGGCTGAAGCCATTCAAAAAATCTTAGAACGCGCCGCTGGGGAATAACCACCCAAACTGTTTAAAAAACATCTACGTACACGCAGTACGAGAAATTTCAATTGATTCTTCGGTTCTTCGAACCTCAGAATGACACTTAGAAAAACTCTTGCACTTTAAAAAGGGATTCCAAGCGATATCCCTTTTGGTTTAAAAATTCACTGCCCCCCTCCCCGCGATCGATGATGCAGATAACACGTTTGACCGAAAGACCAAACTCTTTTGCTTTCTCAATGGCTGTCCATAACGATTTCCCAGAGGTCACCACATCTTCACACAAAGCCACAGACATTCCGCTTTCCAAGTTTTTGGTCCCTTCGATCCATTGACTCAACCCATGGGATTTGGGTTCCTTGCGAACGATAAAGGCATGCAACGGTTTTTTTTGTAAATAGCTATAAAGTCCCACAGCAGCACAAATAGGATCTGCTCCCAAGGTCGGCCCGCCAATGGCCTTCACACCATCGCCTTCTGCTAACTTTTCAAAAATCAATTTTCCGATAAAATAGAGCCCTTCTGCATGAAGGGCTGTTTGCCGAACATCGATATAATAATTTGACTTTTTACCAGAGGCCAACGTCACCGGTGCAAAGACCAAAGATTTTTCCAGAAGGAGCTTCTTTAATTTAGATCGATCACCCATCCACACTCACACAACATGCTGTTTGAGGTGAATTTGAGGCACTTCTATTTTTTCAAGCTCCAAAATCCACCTCTTCATGTCATTGAAAACGGCTTCTTTTCCAAGTTCATTCATGAGCTCGTGATAGAGTCCATCATAAATCTTTAACGCTTTAAACTCGCAAGACACTTGATGATAATAATGTTTTGAAACTTCGGCTTCAACAATTTCATCCTGAGTCCCAAGCTGTATGAGAAGCGGGGCATTCAAAAATTCTGCCCCAGCCTTCACCGAGGCCATGGTTTTCATCATTTCTTGATAGAGGTGCAGCGTCACTTTTCTACAAATAAGGGGGTCCTTCTCATAGGCCTCCACCACCTTGGGGTCATGGGATATCCATTTGGGGTCGATGCCGCCACCCAACGCCAACCGAGGTAGAATCTTTGAAAATAAGTTTGCGAGTTTTGTTTTCCAAGGTGGAATCTTTAATTTTAACGCCAGCAGGGGATTGCAAACAATCACCCCCTTGGGCATCGTCCCCGATTTCCGATGAAGATCGGTCATGTATTTTAAGACCACCAACCCACCAAAACTGTGTCCCAAAAGATAGATCGGCTTACTCCCTTCATGAATGGAAACAAGTCTTAAAAAAGCCCTTAAATCCTCGACCAGATGATGCATGGAGGGCACATACCCACGCTGCCCTTTTGTTTTTCCATGCCCGCGTTGATCGTAGCCGTAAAAACCAACCTCTTCTTCCGAAAAAGCTTTGATGAGATTTTCATAACGTCCCGAATGCTCTCCCAGACCATGGACATATACCATGACATATTCACAAAAAGTGGGTCGCCAACAACGATAGGGTAAAATCGTTTTTTGGTAGCCCTCAAACAACCCTTCAAAATATTGATTGGAATGCTCTGTCATACTTCCCCCCTAAATTCATGCTTTTCCATTGTCAAGCGTTGTGCTTCTACCCAATTTGCCCAAGTATTGGTTTTTGGCGTTGGGGCACTGTGTGACAAAATCAAATGCTTCTTGGCTCTCGTAACAGCCACGTAAAACAAACGCTTGGATTCTTCCAATTCTTTTTGTTTTTGGTGCTTTCGAATAACGCTATAAATTTCATCATCTTCAACAAATCGCATATTCTTAAAAATTTTTATCCCACAGCCAAAAGCCTTGTCAACCAATAGCATGGGATATTGCGATCTGGCGACGTAACTTAAATCTGGTAAATACACGCGGTCAAACTCCAATCCCTTGGCTTGGTGGATGGTCAACAATTGAACACCACCGGAATCTCCTTTTTCCACAGGTTCTTCCATCCGAAACGGGATCTCCCCAATACAGTCCACATAGGAAACGAAATCTTTCCACTGGTGGTCTGGATAAAATTGTTCAAAAGACCGAATGATCTTAAAAAAATAATCCTTGCTGTAAGAGGCTGGGAGTGGAATCAACCGAAACCACTGCTCTAAACTCATTCGGTCTTTTTTGGACTTTACGCGCTTTAAAAACTCGGATAAATAACGACATTCCGATAGCTCTTCACCGGTTAAACAATCTTTCAGATGGCTGGCATTTAAAATCGCAACACCGTTCAAATTTTCTTTTTTCCGAACTTGAAATAATTTCAAGAGGGTCCCCTGAGAAAGCAAACCCCAAGGCGCCATGAGAATTTGAAAAAACGAAACAGCATCGTTCTGATCCAAAACCCACCTGAATAAGGCCATGAGGGATTGAATCGCAGAATCTTCAAAGATTTTTCCGAGAGACGATTTGACAACAGGAATCCCCTTTTCGGAAAGCGCTTCTTCATAGAGCTCTGCATGGGTCAACGCCCGAAATAAAATCGCAATAGACTCTTTCTCTTTGCCCAAACCCACGTATTTTGAAATCTCTTCGGCCAACCAACGGGCTTCACACTGTCTTCGCGCTTGCAAAGAAAACTTTTCGGCCTCTTTTAATGTCCAATATGAAACCGTGGCCTCTTTCGATTGATCTTGGCCAACTTCAGAGGCTTTAAAAAAATCTCCCAATAAAGGCTCGAACAACCGATTGGTAAATTCGATCAGCGGTTTTTCACTTCTAAAATTTTGCGCCATGTGAAAACAAAAACCTTCCCCTTGGACCACATCTTGTTTTAATTTTTGAAAAAGCTCCACTTGTGCTCCCCGAAATAAATAAATGGATTGCTTGGGATCCCCCACCACCATGAGCATGGGGCGCACGCCATCACCTGAAATCAAAAGATCAATGATTTGACTTTGATAGGCATCGGTATCTTGAAATTCATCTACCAAAATATATTTTATTTTTTTCTGATACTCCGAAAGCACTTCTGGGTATTGTTTAAAAAGGGCGAGGCACTGGCGTAACAGATCATCAAAATCCAAATGCCCTTGTTTTAAACCCTGGTAGACTTGAAAAATTTCTTCGTAGAGTTCAAAAAGCGCTTTTAGAAATGCCTTACTTTTCGTATTGCAAAGCGTCAGAGACACTTCTGAAACCCGCTGATCCAGTAAAAACCCAAAGAGTTCATATAACCGTGCCGTTCCATATTGTTTCATGAGCTCTCTAAAAGAAGATTCATTGAGTGAAATTTTTTCGCCAAAGATCTGGTCCATGGCTTTCCTCTTTAAATAGAAAGTCTGCTCTTGAGGCAAAATTAAAAATGAAGAACTTGTCCCAGACCGCCACGCTTGCTCTCTTAAAATTTTTGCACAAAAACCATGAATGGTAGATATCCACAAATCAGCAAGATCTCTCTTGAGAGATGCTTTCACCCGAACCAAAATTTCACGAGCGGCTTTTTCTGTAAATGTAATGGCCACAATAGAACTTGGAAAGAGCCCCTGTTTTTCAATTAAATATCTTATTTTTTCAACGAGAACTCTCGTTTTACCAGAACCCGGTTGGGCCTCTACCACCACTTTTCGTGCGGTGGTCTCAACAATTTTCTTTTGAACTTCGGTTAAATTCATGCGCGTTTTCTATACTTCTTCACATAGAAATTTCCATGGACAGCCTTGAAAACAATCGCTCGGTGTCGGCTGAAACTTCAACTGTTCTATTTCACACACCCTGTCATGAATTTTGTTTAAAGTCTTTTGCTTAAGCACTTCCCACTGATCTCTCGTAGCAAATTCAAATCCTTTTTTAGCTTCACTGTCTTTAATCAAATAATAATAGGCTGCTTTCGGCCAATACTCTTTTAACCACAGGTCTTGAACGGCAATGGCATAGAGGGTTAATTGAAACTGAGCGGCCTCCATCACTTCTTTTTCTGTCGGAACATGAGAGCCTGTTTTATAATCAATGATCTTAAATGTTTTGGAGGCCTCATCCACATCCACACGATCGATTTTACCTCGAAATAAAATTTCCTTCCCCTTCACCCTCACACGCAAAGGCCGAGGATCGCCAAACTTTAGTTCATGAAACTTGGGTGTAAAATCACATGTCCACGTTTTCTCTGTTTCTAAAAAAGTGTTGACCGTATCTGCCAATCGTTCGCGTTCCACCGGCAGAATTTCTTTCTGAAATCGCTCTGTAAAATAAGGATATGCCTCTGCGAAGGCTTCTGGGAGAGATTGCTGAAACTCAAAACAACGCCAGAGGACATCGTGTAAGAGCTCACCCTCTTGGGCAGCCGTCAACTCCAATGAAATAGGTTCTCTGGATTTTAACGACAAACATTCTTTGAGATAAAAACCAAACGGACATTGCTCATATTGACTCAAAGCACTGACCGAGTAAACGGAAGGAAGAAGCTCCTGGGAAACAATGACCTCTCGAGATTTTCGACGGGACTCTAAATAGAATGGCCCTGTTTTCAAAGACAGCTTTGAAAGATTTTCTGTTTGAATGAACCCATTTTCCTTGAAATATTCCTCGAAAATAGGAGCGAGGGTATGTGTATATACACCCTTGAGCTCTCCACCTCCGCTCAGCCTCAGATGCAGGGCTCGCTTCAATTGCTCTTTTTGCTCGATAACCGTTGGAAAAACAGACCTGCCAAAAATGTTATTGAGCTCTCTTTTTTCGTCTTCTCGTAGATCGGTTGCATCAGAAGGCTCCACCGACAGGCCGCAGAGATAGAGTGTTTGCCCTCCCCCTCCCCCAATTTCAAGCTGAGAAGGCGTGGCTTGTAAAATGGTAATGGCATTCTGGGGCCCTTCGTCACTGTCACAAAACCGATAAGCAATTCCATGACGCTCGCAGTACACTTCCAATAACGGCCGACTTTCGCAAAGAGACATGGCATAGATAAAGACATCTGAATACTTGGGCTTGGTTCGAAGAATGTCTTGAACCATCCAACAAACTTCTTCTTCGGAACTATTGACTTCGGTAAGCTGAATCGATGGCGAATTTTTGAGTGCTTTTTCCTCAAAAAGCTCAATGGGGGTCTGGTGATGTTTTTGGAGGGATTCAAAAAAATACTGCTCTGCAGAGCTTAACGTATGGGTCATGCATAAAATTTTTTCGATGGATAATGACTTCGGCCATACAGCCGAATAATAAATATCCGCCATATCCAGATACGTTTTTTTTGCGCATTCATAACGGGCATACAGTGTCGCGATCGATTGTAAAAAAGGGGATCTAATCCCTGGATGAGAAAATATTGCTTCCAAAGCCTCTTGAAACATCGATGTGGAAATTTTTTCCAGCCGCAATTGTAAAATCATTTGTGCAGCCTCTGAGAGCAAAGCGCGATTGAGAGCCCCATTGGCAGGTAATGTTGCCGTCTCATTTCGCAAAAACCCTTCTATTTCCAGAGGCATCAACACCCGCCGATGTGCAGCTGCCCATTTTCTGGCAAAGCTTTGTATCTCTAAAATATGATCTTTGGCTTTCGGATAGAGGCTTCGCATATAGAACGTACTCTGCAGGCTTTTGGTTAAAATGTAAGACGGCGTCATGAAAATGACTGTATCAAAAAAAGGATTCGATGTCTTCGACTCTTAACTCTTTCGTTGGAGGAAATCTTTGGATTATTTTTTCAACTGTTTCAATCGCACGTTTTGGATCGATGAGCCCACCCGTTTGAACTTTTCCTTTTAACCTATCTTTGGGTGCAGCTGTTCTAAGAATAAGTGTTTTTACAAGAATGGGCTTAATCTTTTGGATATCAAAACCATGTTGAGAGAATAAATGGTAAATCACCCCTGCCAATTTAGAAACTTGAGCAGTGGCAGCAGACGTCCCCCCTGTGGTTATTCGTTTGGTTTGTTTATTTTGAGGCTCTAACATCACAAGCTCATCTGCAATCGCAGCTACATGAACCCTCTCAGGATGCCAATTAGAATAGGGAGAAAGGTGGCCATCTTGTGTAGCGGCCGCAACGACAATCACATTACCCAGAGCATAAAAATTTTGTGGCACCATAAGGGGCATCGTTTCCAGATGAGAATGATCATTTCCGGCCGCCGTTACGATTAAAATATCGTTTTCTTGTGTCTTAATTTCATTGGCCCCTTGAATCATCTTTGCGTAATTGGATTTGAGTTTTGACCTGATCATATCCAGCATGTCTTTAAGCGTTGAAAAAGACAACGTGGGATCATCTAACTCCTTACGGAATAAATTCACGGCTAACCCCAATTTTTTATCGTCCCAATCTGCAAGGGCGATCCAAAAACCTTCCTTGGTTTCATCGACATCCGAAAAATAGGGGATAGAAGGTTCCAGTTCCATTCCAAAACTCATATTGATCACTTTAACGCCCTTGGTTTTTGCGTACCGCAATGTTTCCAAGAAAATATCTGATCGTATAGACAATCCTTTTATTCCAACCACCGCTAAATCTTTCAACATCATTCCCTTCTTAACGAGAGGCTGTCGAAAAGCTGTCATTCCGAGCACAAGGTGCGAGGAATCTTAGAGGAAGATCCTTCGGGCTTCGCCCTCAGGATGACAGTTTTTCGACGCCCTCCCCATGAAATAATGCAAGATCTATGCCATATTTTGCCCGCCGACTGCAAGCCCGCTGGCCTCACGAAATAACGAAAGATCTTTTACGCCATCAACTTTTAACTAAAACTATCCGAAAAGAATAAGGGACGATTATGTATAAACGAATAATTTATTTTTCTTTTTTGTTATGGATACCCAGCTCTGGGATGGGAGCCGAAGAGGATATTGATTCTAAACTTCACTCTGCCGATCGAAAAGTTCGGATTGAAGGTATGGTGATGCTGCGACAATCTGGAAAAATATCAGATTCTCAAGTTGAAAAGCTTGTTGAGATCATGTTTTATAGCGATGGTTCTGACCATGAAGCTGCGGAAGATACCCTTCGGATTCTAAAACCCCAACATGCTCTCCCCTTGCTTAAAAAAGCAATTTCAGATCCAAGCTCTTGGCAGATTCGATCTAGAGCCATTAAGACCCTCCAAAATTTTGGCGCACGGGCAAAAGACATCGTACCCCTCATGGCAAAAATTGCTCTTTCGGACTCAGATGGCGGTGTGCGTTCTGAGGCAGCCCTTGCCCTTGGAAACTTGGGCATATATGCCAAAGATGCGGTCCCACTCCTTAAAATTGGTCTTGCACATCCTCATGCACACGTTCGTCAGCGAGCGGCTCAATCGTTCGTCTATTTAGGAAAACATGGAAAAGAGGCTGCAGGAGATCTAGCAAAAAGTGCTCTTTATGATTCAGATGCAGAGGTTCGTTATCAGAGCGCAAACGCTTTAGGAGAGATGGGTGAATTTTCAAAAGAAACGGTGCCACTCCTAAGCAAAGCGCTTTCAGACCCAAAGGCTGACATTCGGTTTGAGGCAGCCGTAACACTTGAACGACTTGGAAAACATGCAAAATATGCATTAGCGCCTCTGCTGAAAGCACTTGTTTTCGATAAAGATGAGACTGTACGGGCAGTCGCTGCAACGGCCATCGGCAGTTTGGGAGAGCACGCAACGGATGCCATCCCCTCTTTGGCACAGCGAGCTATTTCTGATCCAAGTTCAAGCGTTCGTTTCAATGCAGCCGCAGCTCTAAGGCCCTTAGCTGTTCATACTCGGTCAGCAATACCGATTCTTCAAAAAGCGCTCTCTCATCCCAACGCAGAAACTCGCTCTAACGCGGCTTTTGCACTGTATTCCCTAGGGGAATATGCTGGTGATACGGTCCCTCTTCTTACGAAAGCCCTTTACGATTCCGATGAAGAAGTCCGTTCAATGGCAGCCCTCGCATTGGGCAATATAGGAAAAAATGCAAAAAGTTCAGTCCCTGATCTTAAAAAACTGCTTTCAGATTCAGATAGTAAAGTGCGCTTTCATGCCATTATCGCACTTTCGAAATTAGTAGGATTTTCAAAAGACGCACCATCAGAACTTAAAAAAGCCCTTCAAGATCCAGATGACACCGTGCGAATCAATGCTGCCTCTGCTCTAAATAAGTTAGGGAAAGATGCCCATGATGCCTTCCCAGAGCTCAAAATGGCTCTGTCCGATTCGCATCCCGGAGTACGCGCTGAAGTAGCATCCGCACTTGGAAATTTAGAAACAAACTCAAAAGAGATTATTCCGCTCCTAAGAGGTTATGCACGTTATGACCGTAATCCATGGGTCCGATCCAGTGCTCAACTTGCGCTTGAAAAAATGACAGACGCCACCCAGCCCCTGCCTGAAATAAGTGATGAAGACGATCTCTGCGATGCACTGCAGTTCATCGCCGAAAAAAATGACGTGTGGCAACAACTTTCTGGTTACAAAAGCGAATTTCATTTTCCTGCTGATTCCTGGGATACGGCCATTGAATCCCTTCAAGAACTTTTTAATGCAAAAACACAAACCCTGTTGGAAGATGAAGCACCCTGTCATGCCCCCTCTCAAAAAACGCTTCAAAAATTTTCTTTATCTCTTCTTTCGCTCATGGAACGAAGCCAAAAGGACAACGATCCCTACTGGAGTGGTGTTGATATTTACGCAAAGATTTTTTATCTAAATTTACTTGAGCTTAGGGGTGATGAAGAAGCAGCAAAGCAATTTCGTCATTTTCTGGAGAAAGATGTCATGGCTTTTAAAACAGAAGGCATCGGGGGATCCGCCTTTAACACGTATGCCTATGGTGCCACCATGGTAGCGCTTGGCCAGAACGCCTCTCCAAGCACACTTCAACGTTTTGAAGCATGGGTTGAAAAATCACCAGATCCCATGGCACTCCCCTATAAACCAACCCAAGCCTTATCTATTTCACGACAAGCCTCAGCTGCGAGAAACGTACCTGTCTATTTGGCTTTATATCTCAATCGGAATCGCTCTACTGTAAATACAAATAGGGGAGATCAGCTGATCGAAGCAGTCTCAAATTGGCATAAATATGCAGGCAATCTGGCAGCAGAGGTTTCACAGCCAATGCAAACGCATTCTGGACCTCATGCGCTTGCACCTTATTACTTTTATAGCTCTCTTCCCTATGTAACCTCAGCCATTAAAGTTCTCGAAAGAGATCGCACCCTCAACACGCAAAAGAAAAAAGAAATCTCTCGTATGAAAGCAGATTTACGTAAAAAACTTCCCAAGCTGATCGATTCAGAGGGTTTGGGGCTTTTGCCCGGTGGACCCGATTATGAACATTCTCTCTATTATGCATCTCCAGCCTATACTTACCCACTCTATGGCCTGGCCTTGCTTGCACTTCTTGAGGAACCCGATGAATGTTATCTCCCAACCCTCAAGAATGATTTTGGAATGGTTGCTGAAATCCATTAAAAAAATCAGAAAAATCTATACTGCATCTTTTGAATCCTCTAGGCGGCTTTGGCTAGGATCTTTTTGGGTAAAGAAATTTTAAAGGTGGTGCCACGCCCCACGTGGCTACTGCAGGAAATTTTACCTCGGTGGAGCTCGACAATTTGCTTACAAATCGAAAGCCCAAGACCTGTGCTGTGCTCCCCCTGGGTGGGATGGGGTGAAAGTTTTGAAAAACGGTCGAAGACACGTGGAAGCTCTGCTTCGGGAATCCCAACCCCTTCATCTTCAAACAAAATCTCCATATGGGTATCGGTCTCTTGGACATGAACCCAAACATTTTGCCCTTCGTTTGAAAACTTAATGGCATTCGTCATCAAATTATCAAATACCTCCAACAATCGATCTGGATCGGCAACCACATGGTGAACCCCTTTATCCACCTTAAGATGGAGAGATATTTTTTTTGAGGCCGCTGTCATTTCATTCATTTTACATACTTCTTCTAAGAGGCCTTTGAGCGAAACATCGTGCAAGTCCAATCCCACTTTGCCAGTTTCAATTTTGGTGACGTCCAACAAATCGGTAATCAACATAAAAATGGTATGGGCTTCCTTTTTCATCTGTTCCAGCTGCTCCACTTGGGTCGCGGTTAAACGCGTTCGTTCTTCTAAAATTTTTCCAATGGCAGCTTCAATCCTCAAAATGGGTGATTTCACATCATGACTTGCCACCCCTAAAAAATGGTTCTTAAGATCATTGAGTTCTTTGAGCTCATCGAGCGCTTGTTTCAAACGCAGCGCGGAACCCACACGCGCATTGAGTTCGTCGATATTATAAGGTTTGGAGACATAATCATCAGCACCCAACTCCAATCCCTGAATCAGGCTTTTGGAATCATCTTTGGCAGTGACCATAATAATAGGAATATTCTTAAAATGCGTTCTTTCTTTTTTTAAGACCCTGCAGACTTCAAAACCATCCATCTCGGGCATCATAATATCGAGCAAGACTAAATCGGGCGTATGTGTTTCGGCCATGGCAATGGCTTCACGTCCTCCATAGGCGGATAACACCGCATAGCCTTTGTTTTTAAAAAATTGCTCTAAAATCTCGACATTGTCTTTTACATCGTCCACCACCAAAATGGTTTTTAAAATTTTTGCTTTCATTAAGCCGCCTTTCTAAAAACAGAGGTTTCTTCATGGACCAAGGGAATTCGGACCTGAAACGTAGATCCCTGCTTCGGTTCACTGTGAACTTCGATGGTCCCTCGAAGCACATTGACGAGTTGCTTGGTCACCATCAGCCCCAATCCCGTACCCCCCTTATTTTCGCGCAGCGGCTTACTGTGATCGAACAAACCCAACACCTCTGTCCTGGGCATTCCAACCCCTGTATCCACGACGGAAAACTCCACCATGTTATCGAAACGTTTCACCGAAACCTCAATCTTGCCTTGCTCTGTATAACGCACCGCATTGGATAGAAGATTCAAAAGAATTCGTTTTACTTTGGGACGATCGGTTTTTAATTTTGGAAATTTGGTCTCAATTTCTTTCAGTACTTTAATATTCTTATCTTTAATTAAAATTTCAATCCCTTCCAAACACTCATCCAATAAGCCTTCAAAGGAAAATTCTTCCACCGCAATTTCTAACAGACCTGCATGGGCTTTGGTAAAATCCAGTACCGTATTAATCATTTGCAGCAATTCCCGCCCATTTTTCATCACCCGTTCTAAATTCTTTTTCTGCTGTTCGGTCAGTGCGCCTTTGGTGTCAGATAAAATCACCTGCACATACCCTAAAATGCCGTTCAAGGGCGTTTTTAAATCATGGGTAATGTTCGATAAAAATTCTTCTTGCTTCTCATTCGCGTGAATAAGTTCCAGATTTTTTTGAGCAAGTTCATGCGTGCGCTCCAAAACTTTTTGTTCCAACGACGCTAACAGTTCTTTTTCTTTTTGGCGATCCTGCTGAAGTCGTTCGGTCATGTGATTAAATGTCGCTGCCAATGCCCCAATTTCATCTTGATGATTCAATTCAATTTTTGCATCCAAATGACCGTCTGCAATATGCTTGGCAACCAATGCAAACTTTTCCAGCGGCTTTAGAACCTCCCTGGAAACCGATAACCCCAACAAGATGCCCAGAAATGCAAAAATAACGGTAAACATAAAAATACGACGGTAGGTTTTGGTTTTTAGTGCTGTAATCGATAGGTTTGCGGCTTGCATGCTCTGCTGCAACGCCTCTTGAATTTCCAAACTGGCTTTGGCTCCTTCTCGATAGGCCTTTTCAAGCGTTTCCAAATAAAAACCCACCGTTCCCAATTGGATGATTTCATCTTCGCTGATTAAAAATACGCCGTTTTCACCATGCACACGTTCTAGAAAGTGTTCATAATGCGTTTTAGCGAGTTGCCATTTTTTTTGATGCTTGGGAGGAACGAATTTTTGTAACCTTTGATAGGCTTCAAAAAATTCCGCACTGTAATTTTTGAATTTTTCCTTATGCTCCAAAAGCTTTTTTTCTTCTTCTCTGCTTCTTTCAGGTGTCAAAGAAAAAGGCGTTGAAAGTGAGGATTGGTAAAGATACCGCTGCTCCAATAAGATCACTTGGATTGCAATCACCCAAAATTGAAAATCCATGCGGGTGCGATAAGTATCTGCAAGTTCCGTAAGTTCATTCATCACGCGCTCAAGACTACGATTGGCTTCTTGGATTTGATCCTGCCGGCTCTGAGCCAATAGGAGTTGAGAACCATGGGCTTCCATTAAAATATCACTGGTCTTTTTAAATTCTTTTTGAGAGGCTGCCACCGTCTGAAGATCCTGTTTCATCTTGGCTGAAACCAGTTCTAATTTTTGGACCTTTTCAAGCAGCGTTTGGGTGTTATCAAATTCAGATTCAAATTGCCTTTTTAAAAATGACAGTTTGCTGGGATCAGCTTCTAAAGCATACTGAATCGCCAAAGCACGAGAATAAGCCAAAGCATGCAATACGCGAACCATTGACGAAGCCACGGGATAGGTTTTCTGTGCAATGGGGGATGACACTCGATAGACACGCTCTATTCCCTGCAAAGCCACCACCCCCGAAAGAACAATGAGAATTAAGAGCCCGCCAAAAAAAACAAGATATTTTGACTTAAGAGATAAATTAAAAAATACTTGTAATTTCAATTAGTTAATTGAGTTCGACGAAGGCTGAAAATAATTTGGTATTAGGC
>JACQJD010000010.1 GCA_016198185.1 Deltaproteobacteria bacterium | reverse complement strand
GAATGACGCCTAAGAGTTTTTGCGCATTGGTTCTGGCAAACCCTTGAAGATCGGCATTCATCCGGGTTTTAATTTCATCATCCGAGAGCTTCCACCCATTTTCGGGAAGGTCTTTTTCTCCATCGGGAGCTTTGCCTTGCAGCGTGCGAATGACCCCCAAGAGTTTTTGGGCATCGGTCCCAGCAAACCCTAAAAGATCGGTATTCATCCGGGTTTTAATTTCATCATCCGAGAGCTTCCAGCCATTTTCGGGAAGGGGTTCTTTTCCATCCGAATTTTTTCCTTGAAGCGTACGAATGACACCTCGAAGCCTTTCACCATCTGTCTCAAAAAACCCCGTAAACGATTTGCTTAATCGACTATTTACACCGGTGCTCTCTAACAATTCTTCATATACCCGTATTATCTCTTGGAGCTGAGAGAGCTTTAATCTTGAAAAAACAATGATGGATTTATTCAGCCGCACCACCAATTTTTCTTTTCCAATACGACCTTCGAGGTAATTTATTAAATCTCGTGTGTCTGATAAACTCCAGTTTTTTAAACAGGCCTTTACCTGAGAAACCCATTTCTGACCGCTATTGCCTGTATATTCCGTGAGGAATGCCTGAACGCCATCTATTTCTGATGCCGGCTGGGGAGCTGCCAAGATCGGGGAAGAAAAAAGCAGGCTCAGCGCCAAAATTGAGAAAAATAACCTTATGATTTGAACCTTTAAATGAACCATTTTTTGGACACGCCTCTCACGCCTCCTTAATAATGCAAATCCTGTACCAATTTAAACAAAAAATAAATGTTGAGATTTCAATGGGTTATGAATCTTCACGCTTAGCCATAAGCCGGCCCACCCTGACAATTTTTGGCAATCAAGTACAAAAATTGTCCACAAACTCTGCGCTTGATTATGTTTTTAGGTGGTTATTCACCTGAAAATGATGATCGTCTCTCATATCCTGACTTTAAATACCTGGATCCCAGATCGCTCGACTCGCGTTCGCGTCTGGGATGACAGTCTCTTTCATCTTAACTTTAAGCTGAAGAAATATTTGATGGTGAAAGATAGGATGTTCAATTCGCAGTGAAAGAGATGGAGCATTTTAAAGACGAATGGAAAATAATGCAAATCGGGATTTTGAAATAGTGGAAGAAGGGTGTTGCAGTGCTGGGGTAGCTTGCAGCGTCCAAAGCTGCGCGATCAACACCCATTTGGGAAATAATTTTCATTTATTTCTTTAAGAGAACAAAAAATAAAACGATGTGATCGGTCCCACTTTTGGTGTGGACCAATTCGGATTTGTTGTAATGTGCGGAAAGCTCGTGAGAAGCCAAGCGTTCTTTACCTTTAAAAACATCAATCGCGACGGCTGCTTTTAACGTGGATTCTTTTTGAACCTTAAATAGGAACTTAAAAGGCCCTGCAGATACTTCTTTTTTTTCTTGATCGTTCAGAGTCAATGACTGATTCAAGCGTTCTTTTTGATATCGAATGTCGAGCTCAAGGGTATAGGCAGCAGCACAGACAGAGAAACTTAACCCAAAACAGATAGATCCTATGATCAGAATAAGCCCTTTTTTAAACATCTTATCCTTTTAACATAGAGTTTGTTTAAACCGCAAAATTTTAATTTTTTGTTAAAGGAACTCCCTTTTTTTGTCGATAGAGAGAGTAAATCCAGAAAAGGAGCATGCCATGAAAGATTCTCAAATTTTAATTAAAAAACTGTACCAAACCATGGATACGCTTGCTTTGATTAACTCTGTTCAAGATTTGGATCAGCTTCTCGGTCTGATTATGAAATCCATTAAAGAAGTGATGGATGCCGAGGCCAGCTCTCTCATGCTGCTAGATCCTACGACCAACGAACTTTATTTTTCGACCATTGAAGGGGGGAGTGAAAAGGTCAAAGAAATTCGGATTAAAGCAGATCAGGGGATTGCCGGTCAAGTTTGCCAAACTGGAAAACCGCTCATTGTCAACGATGTGAGCCAATCGAAATTTTTTTTAAAAACAGTAGATAAGTTCTCAAAATTTAAAACAAAATCCATGATGTGTGTACCGCTTAAAAATCGCGGTAAAACCATAGGGGTGTTGCAAGCGCTGAATAAACACAACGATCAAAAATTTGATGAGGATGATTTAAATTTGTTTGTGGCCTTTTCCAATCAAGTGGCGGTGGCCATTGATAATGCCAAACTCTACAATATGGCTTTTTATGATGCACTCACCAAGGCCTTCATGCGACGATATGCAGAAGCATGGCTTGAAACCGAATATGCGCGTGTTCAACGGTATCATACAGATTTAGCGGTGGTGATGTTTGACATCGATCATTTCAAAAAAATCAACGATACCTATGGCCACCAAGCGGGAGATTATGTGCTACGAGAATTATCTCAACTGGTGAAAGCCAATATTCGAGGGGCAGATGTGTTGTCTAGAATGGGTGGAGAAGAATTTTTAATTTGCATGCCGGAGACCTCGCTGGATAAAGCCTTGCAATCCGCCGAACGTGTCCGACAAGTCATTGCAGATAAAGCATTTATATACGAAGGCACCCCTATCCCCGTAACGATCAGTTTGGGGATTGCCAGTTTTAGCCAATTTCCAGAAGCAGAGTGGAAAAAATTTTTGAAAGATGCAGATCTTGCTCTATATCATTCAAAAGAGCATGGGCGTAATCAAGTAACCATTTATTCTCGCCAAATTAAAGCTCTTCAAAAGGCTGCATAGTATCATGAAGGAGTGCGTATGAAGAGGATTGTCGGCATTGACTTCGGAACGACGTTCACGCGCATTTCTGTGATTAAAGATGGGAAACCCATTTTAATTCCTGTTCAAAGTGAACACGGGCTGCTTCCTTCGATGGTGCTCTATACGCCGTCCAAAACCATCTTGGTGGGACAAAAAGCCCAAGATCACTATTTTCTTTATCCAAAAAGTGGGGTTTTACATGTCAAAAGATACGTGGGCCAAAATATTCAGTTTACCTTAAATGGAAGAACTTTTTCTGCAGAAGAGCTATCCACCTATATCTTTAAAGAAATTAAAACACGCGCGGAATCTTTTTTGGGAGAAGTCTTAACACAAGCTGTGGTGACAGTGCCGACGTATTTCAATCATTTTCAGAGGCAAGGCATTCAACAAGCAGCCGAGGCTGCTGGGTTTCAAGTGCTTCAATTATTGAACGAGCCTACGGCTGCTGCTTTGGCCTATCATTTAGACCAAACGCCCCAAGCTCAAAAGATCATGGTGTGTGACCTCGGCGGGGGGACATTTGATATTGCAATTTTAGAGATGGATCAAGAGTTCTGTAAAGTGCGTAGCAGCAGCGGTGATAGTCATTTGGGAGGCGTAGAATGGGATCGTGCCTTATATCGATTTTTTGAGCAAAGAATTACAACAGAGTTTGGCCTCAGAGCTCTTTTCCCACCTTTTGTGAAAGATAAGCTTTGGAAGCATTGTGAAAAATTAAAAGAAGCGCTTTCTTCACAAGAGAAAGCCGTTCTTTCGACGCCGATTCTTTCAGGGGAAAGAGGATTTTGTTTAAAAAATTATTCCTACACGATGACACAAGCCGAATATGGGATGTTGACGCAACCGCTGGTAGAGCGTCTATCGTTTCCCATTAAAAGAGCACTTTCCATGGCGCGACTCGGTGCCCAGGAATTAGATGCCATCCTTTTGGTAGGGGGGACAACATTCAATCCTCATATTCGATCTCATCTCGAGCGTTTATTGGGACGCCCTCTGTATACTGGGATTGACCCCGAAAGAATTGTGGTTTATGGCGCAGCCTGGAGAGCCGCACACCTGGAAGGATCTCAATCCTGCAACGCCCTAAAAGAAGTCATACCGCTTTCGCTTCGAATGAAAATCAATCAAAATCCTTCTTTTACGTTGATTCGAAAAAACACCCCCATTCCCATTCGTCAGAGTCAATCTTTGATGATCAAAGATCCTTTAGAAGTGATCGATATTCAACTTCATCAAGGGGTGTATGAGATTATGAAGGAAGATTATTTGATGGCGCGCATCAATTTAAAAAGCATTCTACCCACCTTAACATTTCCAGCTCAGATCTTAATTTCAGTGGAAGTAGATGAAAATGGCCTGATTGCCGTTACCATCCAAGATCATAAAACGCAAACGGTGCATTCTGTAAAACTGGAAAATGTAAGATCTATTTCTTATCGAAAAGTTGCGCTGGTCCTCGAAAAAAATAAGTCGATTCCAATATCTTCTTTGCAGGATTGGCAACAAAGAGCGCAGCATGTTCAAGAGCTGATTGATCTGAGCGAAAAATTTTTAAATCATTTTTCCAATCGGCTCAGTATCAAAATGAAGCAAAAAATAGCAACGTGTGTTGACCTTTTGAAGCACCCCACACAAGAAACTTCTTTCGAAGCTCTTTCTCATTCGATGGATCATTTGGGTCAAATCTTGTCTTATTTTTACGGTGTAGAAAGAGCCCCAATACATGACGGGTAATAGAAAATTTCTCCCCAATGCGTGAGACTGTCCGAAAACAGTTATGGTGAAGCCCAAAGGCTGAAAGATCTCATTGTCTCCGATGGTGAGATCCTTCCCCTTCGCTTCGCTCAGGGTCAGGATGACGGCATTTTTTGGACTGTCTCAATTGCGATGGCCTTTAGTGGCCTATGGACAGTGCGGAAATGGTAACGGTTTTATCAAATTCTCGAATATAAAAGGCACCCGATCCGTCTTTGAGTCGCCAACCAAAAGGTTGGTATTCGTCAGTCTTCAATCCAACAATATCGCTCAAAACGCCATAATGGTATTGTGAGTGGCTGTACCACGTTAAAAAAGGTGCAATGGAAGAAAGAAAATCATCGCCTGTTTCAAACGAAGAAAGGGAGCGTGCTTCCACATCATTTTCAACACTCACTTTTACACCGTGTCCTTTATAGAGGAGTGAAACAATTCCGACATCTGCATTCGAAAGACCGTGCGCAGCAAATAAATTTTCATTTGTGATGACAAGACCATTTTCCAGCTCAATCTCGACTTTTCCAGTAATGATATTTTCTGGGCTAAAGGCAATGCCTGTTTGAATTTCGTCTTGCGTTTCTGTCCAAATGTTCCAGTCGGTAGTGGTCAGGTGGCGATCCAGAGCATCTTGATGAATGAGCTTAAACGCTCGAAAAATTCTTCGATAGGCACGCTCCGATAAAGCCCCCACATGTCTTGAATAAAAGTGGCAAATAGATTTGAGTGCAAACGCTGTGTCACTTTTTGGATGGGATGAGCTATTTTTGATGCCCTGCCAGGCGTAGGCAATATATCTCGGCAACATGATTTCAAAAACCTCTTGGTGGAAAAGTTCTTTGGGTGTGAGATAAAATCTTAAAGTGCCACCCTCTGGCGAAGGCAAATACTTTGTCCAAAAAAAATAGTTCGAATTTAAATCCGTTTCAAAATAAGACCGCAATTGCTTAAAAAACCGAATGGCATCTGGATAGGGACAAGGTTTAAAATCAATTTTTTCTAATACTTTTTGGTACAACTGAAATTGTAAATCGTTTAATTCAGGGTCTCCTTCATTTTTTTCGTCGATAAAAAGCGCATGGAGATATTGCCATCGGGCGTCCTGTTGAACGGATGGCAAATTGAGTCGCAAGAGCTCGTCTTGAATTTTGCGAACCAATTCTCCTTTGCGAGAATGATCGTCGGCTGAAAAAGTTTGAGACATTTCTCGAAAAAGCGAGTACCGCAGTTCTTGAAGATTTCGATACGTTCCAATTTCCTCTATGGGAATGACATCATCGAGCGCTGGAAATAAAGAATAATACAAACGCACCCAGGCTTTGATTGAAAAAACTTCCGAAATGTCATTTTCAAAAAGATGATAGGCGCGGTGAAATTTCATAAGTTCGGTCTGTGTTTGGGTCGTTCCTTCAATTTCAAATGGGAGCACTTCATATTGTTCTTTGATGGCCGAGAGAAATAAAAAAGCCAGTGCGTTGGATTTAAAATCTTTTATTCTCGGTTCTCGACCGAATAGATTGGGTTTATAGGTCAGTGCCCAGTCTTCCAGTTCAGAAATTTCTTGGGCGAGGTGAGAAGTTTCAGTGGAGGTCTCACATACCCCCACAAAAGATAAATGGCCGACGATGGTGAACATGAGAAAGCGTATAAACTGTAATTTCATGAGGGGCTTTGAATACCATGGTCCCGAGAGAGCGTCAAACCCCTCTTTATTTTGTCTTCATCACGAAAACACCGTCCCAATCTTGATTTGGGGGTGTCTTTTGAAAAATTTGAGAGCGTTCGTAAAACGTTCGAGAAGGTCCATCATGGGGGTACGTGTGGATCAGTGCTTGAAAAATACGGCTGCTTTCCATCCAGGATTGTTGTCGATACAGTTGGAGCCCTTCTTGAAAGCGATTTAAGAGATCTTGAATGTGGGCGGGGGCAAAAGCCAAGAGTTCATAAATACGAACCGGTTTTTGTTTTCCGCGGACACGAATAAAATCGAGCTCTCTACACAGAAGACTTCCGCCGAGTTGGGCATAGACATCTTCACTGATAATAATATGGGTTCCGTATTCTTTATTGGTGCCTTCGAGGCGGGCGCCCAAATTAACAGAATCTCCAATCACCGTATAATTAAAAATTTTGTTGGAGCCCATGTTTCCAACGATCATGTCTCCCGTATGGACTCCAATGCCAATGTCCAGCTTTCGAACGCCCTCTTGTTCCCACAACTTTCGAACATCGGAAAGTTTTTGAATCATGGCAATGGCCGCATCACATGCATTTTGAACATGACTTGGGGTGGGAAGGGGGGCTCCAAAAACCGCCATGAGTTCATCTCCAACGTATTTATCCAACATGCCGTGGCTTTCAAAAACAATGTTGGTCATGTCGGTTAAATACACATTTAACAGATGCGTTAACTTTTCCGGATCGGTGGCTTCCGACAACGTTGTAAAACCACGAATATCTGAAAACAAAACGGTTAATTTCCTTTTTTCACCGCCTAGTTTTAATTGGTCTGGTTTTTTTAGGATTTCTTGAACGACCGCTGGAGAGACATAGTGCTGAAAGGCTTCTCGAATTTCTCTGCTTTTCTTTTCTTCAATCTTATATTTATAGGCCGTGGTGAGCATAAACGTAAATAGAATATGAAGCGACGGTAAAAAAGAATTGGCCAGATAGCCTTTCAAAAATAGAAATTGATAATCTATGATCAAACACCCAGCAATGATGAAGAGCGTCAGGAGTGCCGAGGCCAGTGCCTTTAATTTTCTAAAAAGAAGTCCCAGTAAAATCCCCATGACGAAGATCCAGACGAGTTCGTAGCCAATAAATTGCGTTGGGCGCAAAAGATAGTTTTGATGTAAAATATTTTCTGCAATGGTGGCATTGATTTCAAGACCTGGATGGGTCTCGTCAACGGGAGATACACGAACATCTCCCACCGCTTTTGCCGTAACGCCCCAGAGAACAATTTTATTCTTGAGCTGCTCTGGTTTCACTTTGTGATCAACCACATCTAGAAAACCAATATGCTGGAATGTGTTTGCTGGGCCCGCATAATTAATCCAAAACTTTCCATTGATGGTGGAAGGAATTTTTTTTGTTCCAAGAAAAATCTGTTCAATGCCGTATTCATCAAATTTAACGACGATGTCTTGGTTTTGGACGAGAGAGGCAACTTTTAATCCCAATGATGGAAAAAGAGTGTTTTGAAATTGCCCAATGAGATGAGAACTACGGATGGTGCCATCGGCATCTGCGGCGATGTCAAAGAACCCTTGGTGGGGAGTTGCTTTCATAAAATCCTCGAGACTAATGGTTGCACCCTGTGCGGTGGGGATGACTTCTGGTGGATGTCGGATGGTTCCAATTTTGGCGGTAATGCGAGAGGGATTCAACTTTGAAAAAACAAAGTTCGGATCTTGCTGAAGGCCCTCCATTTGTTGGTGAGGAAAATAAAAGAAATATCCCAGCAGAATTGGAATGGTTTTATTGGTGGATTGAATCGTTTTGGAGAAAAAACGATCGGTGTTTGATCTCTCAGCCGTTGTTTTCAGCAATGTATAAAATGGATCTTGGGTGTGGCGCCGTGGATAGGCTGCGGCGAGATTTCTTAAAACAGGGCTTGCACTGGAGGGGTCGGGTTCAGAAAATACCATGTCAAACGCGATCAGCTTAGGGTTGGCTTTGGCTAACATTTCAAGCCCCTCTGCTAAAATTTTGCGATTCCACGGCCATCGACCCAATCGCTCAATGCTTTTGTCATCGATGGTAACCAGGACAATGTCCTGAATGAGCGGGCGTGGACCTCGAAGACGAAGTTTTGCATCGACCATTGCTTTTTGAGTGATGGAAGAAAGCAGGGGAACCGCTTTTGGAAAATATTCAACCAACACGAGAAGCACTAAAAAAATAAAAGTGATGAAGAGGGAAATGTTCAAAACCGAAATTCGAAAAAAATGTTTGATCATCGTTAAAATTGTAAAACCATATTTGGTTTCAGAAACTTTATTTCTTTTTCTCGAAGTGCTTGTATTTCAGATGTGATCTGTTTCACATAGACTGGTTTCATGGCATAGACATAAATAGGGGTGCGAGGGTGTTTTACTTTTTTAAGTTCGCGCAACAAGGTTACGGTAGACAAGTGACGTGATTTCCATGCGAGATCAGATAAACTTCCAGGAAACGAGCACTCGATAAAAATAGCTTTTAATTTTTGAAGACGATTGGTGATTTCCCAAAGTTCATCCGTCGGCCCCGTATCGCCTGTGATGACCACCGAGCCTGTTGAAGTTGAAAGAATATAGCCCAGCGCACTATGGGAGTGATTGACCGCAACCCCTTGGATCGTAACAGCGTCCAGAGAAAGCGGTTTTTTGAGTGAACGAAATTTGAAAATGGGGGCTTCACGAGAAGGAATTTGGGTGACATCCGGCCAAATAATGCCGTTAAAAATATTTTTTTGTAAATCGGTTAAAATGGCATCGGTTGCATAAATCGTTACCGAAGAATGACTGCCGCTTAAAAATAGATTGTCCGCTAAAAAACAGAGGTCTTTAATATGGTCCATATGGGAATGGGTTAAAAAAATGTGTTTTAACTGGTGCTGTTCTTTGAGTTTGAGTTGCGTGGTTAAGGATCCTGCATCAATGACCATGTCTTGGTTAATCAGCAGTGAAATAGGAGAAAATTTGAGAAGACTGCCACCATGACATCCTAGAATTTTAATTTTCATGATAATTTGAGTGTAAAGCATCTTTCAGATGAATGGCAATAAAATCAGCTTTTTACGCACCCACCCTTATTAACTTTAAGTGCTTAACCAGCCGATAAGATTCAAGAATTGAGGTTCAAGATGCAAGAACATAAAGGGCCAGGACTCTCTGGCTTGGCCGAAATAGATAAGTTGTTGAATTTAAAGAAGAAATCCGTTTATCCAAGGCTTTCGTTGAGGGTCTTTTTACTATGGGTCTTGGTTTCGGTTTTGGTGGGTGTGTTGCTGATTCCAAATTTTACCTTACCCGATCGATCTTTGCAGGAAGGTGAAAAATCACCCATCACGCTCAAAGCCCAACGCAGTTACGATATTCTCGATGAAAATGCGACGGCCAAACTAAAAGAAGAGGCGCAAAGTTCGGTTCGATCTGTGTATGATTATGATGTCAGCCAATTTGAACAAGCCATTCAAAAAGTTTTTAAAGCCTTTGAACGTTTAAAAAAAGAATACAGTGGCGTTGGCTTACAATCCATTCGAACGGATGAAGATTTTACAAAAGCAAAAAAAATCTTTGAAGAAGCTTTGGGGGGCATCCACGTAGAGGATTCTGTTTTTTCCTATTTCATCAAGGAAAGATTTAATTGGAAAGTATCCTGGACCGTCAGCCGATTGCTTCGAGAACTTCGAGAAAAATGGGTGATTTCAGAAAAAAGCAGTTTGGAATCAGATTTGAATCGCGGCATTCTGATTCGGGATATGAAGGCGAAAAAGGAGTTCATTTTTGATGATTTTGGAAGTATTTTAGATAGTTCCGATGCCAAACAGCTGGTTGCCAGTGGGAAACCTGGAATCTGGTATGGTTATTCCAAACATCGTCAACGCCTTTTAGGACAATTTGCAGCTTCTTTGATTTTTCCAAATTTGTCTTTAAATCAGGAGCAAACCCTCATCCAAAAAGAAAGGGCCGTTTCACAAGTCAAGCCTGTCATCATTCAAATTAAAAAAAATGATGTCATTCTCAGAAAGGGTGAAACGATCGAAAAACGGCATTTGGCACTTCTTTCTGGCATCCGTCAGGAGCTCATTGAGCAACGCCCCGAGTTCTATGTTTTTTTCATGATGATTTTTTTCTTTTTTTTCTTCTATGTGTTTCATCAATTTTCAATATTGCATTGGATCAAATTCAAACCTTCCGAGAAAGATATTTTACTTTTTGGGTTTTTAATTTTGGTAACGCTTCTGGTGGGACGGTTTTATTGGTTTTTAAGTGGGGCCTTGGCCGAGCGTGTGAGCTGGTTGCCCAGTTCTACCTACGCTTACTTGGTTCCTTTGGCGGGTGTTGCCATGATGGCAAGGCTTTTAATGGGGGTTGAGTCAGCGATTCTCTTATCTTTCACCCTCAGCATGGCCTTGTCTTTGCTCTATGAAAAATCGTTGTTTTATATGATTTTTTTATTTTCCAGTTGTCTGGTTGGAATCAATGGTGTTTTTAACTGTCGTTCTCATCGCAACCTGTATCGCGCGGGGTTGCAGGTGTCGTTGGTCAATATTGCAATGGTTCTTTCGGTGATTGTGTTATCTTCCATGACCCTTCATTCTTATGAGACCATTGTTTTAGAAATTTTATGTGGCCTTGCCTTTGCCTTTTTAGCAGGGGTGTTGTCGGCCTTTGTGGTGCTTGCCTTTATTCCCGTGGTTGAGTTTCTGTTTGGGTATACAACGGATATTAAGCTCATCGAGCTTTCAAACTTAAATCATCCGATTTTAAGAGATCTCATGATTCGCTCTCCGGGTAGTTATCATCACAGCATGATGGTGGGGACCCTGGCAGAAACAGCGGCCGAAGCCATTGGTGCAGATGCACTGCTTGCGCGCGTGGGAGGCTATTATCATGATATTGGAAAGATGAAAAATCCTCATTATTACATTGAGAATCAATTTGGGGGATACAATATTCATGATAGACATTCTGCGCACATGAGTAAAACCATGATTATGTCGCATGTGAAGGAAGGCGTTAGAATAGGCCTGGATCGAAAACTGGGCAAGCCAGTGGTAGAAATTATTCAACAACATCATGGAACAACGGCCATGATGTATTTCTATTCGAAGGCTAAAAAAGAATTTGAACAAAAGAAAACGGAAGGGGTTCAGGGGCTAAAAGCGGTAGAAGAAAGTGATTTTCGTTATGAGGGTCCTAAGCCGCAAACGGTGGAAGCGGCCATTGTGATGTTAGCAGACTCCGTCGAAGCTGCGACCCGTGCCATGAATACAACGCATTTGCCTCGATTAAAAGTGGTTTGCGAAAAGATTGTAAACCGATTATTTATCGATGGCCAGCTGGATGAAAGCGACTTAACATTAAAAGATTTACATACCATTGTGGATCGTTTTTATCATGTTTTGGTTGGGGTTTATCATCGAAGAATTAGCTACCCGGCCGGCGGCATTCAAAGGGAAATACCATATGATGCAAATTACAATCCTCGATCGTCAAAAGAAGAAGAAGATCTCAAAAAAGAAAATTCAGAGATGGATGAAGAAGCTTTGTTTAAGAAGATGGGGGCCTAAAGCTTCACGGGAGTTGGGGGTTGTGTTGGTCACAGATCGAACCATCCACCATTTAAACAAAACCTTTCGTTTTAAAGATAAACCGACGGATGTGTTGAGCTTTCAGAATGAGGATGCTTTTTTCAGCGGACCTGGGGACATTGTTATTTCGGTAGAGACCGCCATGGCGGCTGCTGCCCAAGAGGGAATGCCCTTCGATCTCAAATTAAAAAAATTATTGGTGCATGGTTTTTTGCATTTATGTGGCTATGATCACGAACGCTCTGTCTTAGAGGCCAGGCGGATGCAAGCTGTGGAAAGAGCGTATTTAAAGTTGTTGAATTCATAGGGGCACAATTCTATACTCAGTGACTTAAATAATTGCGCAATTATTTAAGTCGCTGAGTATAGAACCAAACGCCATGGAACCATTTGAAATAAAACAGATTTTGGGAAATCTGAAAGAGCGTCTTGAAAAGCTCAGGAGGCATCTTTGACATTCCTCAAAAGAAAGAAGCCCTGGCCAATTTAGAAAAATCTGTGTCTGACCCTGCGTTGTGGCAAAATCCAGATCAAGCAAAGAAAAATCTTCAACAAAAAAAACAGCTCGAAAGTGCGCTGGAAACTTTTGAAAATTTAAACCAATCGGTGTCAGATGTAGAAACACTGTTTGAATTGAGCCTGGAGGAAAAAAATCAAGAGGCGCATGCTGAAGTCGAAAGAGATCTGGAGCAGGTTCAGGCAGAGTTTAAACGCGTTGAACTTGAGCAAATGTTAAGTGCGGAGCAAGATTTTAATGATGCGATTGTAACGATTACGCCAGGGGCCGGGGGAACGGAATCGCAAGATTGGGCTTTGATGTTGTGGCGAATGTACATGCGTTGGGCCGAGCGACGTAAATTGCATGTGGATGTTTTAGATTATCAAGTGGGCGAAGGAGCAGGGATTAAAGATGTGACGTTGTTCATCCGGGGAGCGTATGCGTTTGGGTATTTAAAATCAGAAGCAGGCGTTCATCGATTGGTGCGCATTTCTCCATTTGATGCCAATCAACGTCGGCATACTTCCTTTGCTTCGGTTCATGTGACGCCTCAAATCGAAGAAGCTGTTGAAATGGAAATCAATCCCGCCGATTTAAGAATTGATGTCTATCGTGCTTCTGGGCCTGGTGGGCAAGGGGTCAACACCACAGATTCAGCCGTTCGAATTACGCATGTGCCCACGGGTCTGGTGGTGCAATGCCAAAGTGAGCGTTCGCAGCACAGCAATAAAGATACAGCGATGAAGATTTTAAGATCCCGGCTGTATGAGCTTAAAAAACAAGAAGAAGAAAAAAAACGTAAGTCTTTTGAAGCTGAAAAAAAGGACATTGCTTGGGGAAGTCAGATTCGTTCTTATGTGATGCATCCTTATAAACTGGTGAAAGACCATCGTACCAAATATGAAACCTCAAATGTAGATGAAGTGATGGATGGAAATGTGGACCGTTTTATGGAAGCGTATCTGTTGGCAAGCCCCAAGAAGTAAATAGCTTTGATTTTCTTTTAGATTAAGGTATTTTTTCCATTGATGGACGAACAAAGCAAAGAAAGAGCCCAAAAGTTAGAAAAAATAAAGGCCATGGGGGTGCACCCGTACCCCAACCAATTTTTTCCAACCCATACGGCGCAACAAGTTATTTCGACCTATGATTCCTTAGATGCGGATGGGTTGGAAAAATGTTCTGAGAGCCTTAAATTAGCAGGTCGTATTTTAAGCATTCGAAGTTTTGGAAAGGCCGCTTTTTTAAAAATTCAAGATAGAACCCGTCAGATTCAGCTCTATTTGGCTCAAGATGTCACTGGGACAGAAAAGTTTCAATTTTTTAAGGATTATTTAGATATGGGTGACATCATTGGTGTGGAAGGGATTTTGTTTCGCACAAAAACACAAGAACTCACGGTGAAGGTTAAAACATTTATCTTGCTGGCCAAATGTATGCACCCTTTGCCTGAGAAGTGGCATGGTCTTACGGATGTGGAAATCCGTTATCGCGAGCGGTATTTGGATTTAATTGTTAATCCCACAGTACGCGAGGTCTTTCGAACACGTTCTCAGATGATTCAAGAGATCCGAAGTTTTTTCACGCAAAAAGAATTTTTAGAGGTTGAAACGCCGATGATGCAGCCGATTGCGGGAGGGGCTCTGGCCAGACCCTTTGTGACCCATCACAATACCTTAGATATGGATTTGTATTTAAGAATTGCGCCTGAACTTTATTTAAAACGGTTGGTGGTGGGTGGCTTTGAGCGTGTTTTTGAAATCAATCGAAACTTTAGGAATGAAGGAATTTCCATTCAGCATAATCCTGAGTTTACCATGCTTGAATTCTATCAAGCCTATGCAACGTATGAGCATCTGATGGATTTTACAGAGGTATTGATTCATGCGTTGGCACAAAAAATTTTAAATTCTGAAATGATAACCTATCAAGGGACAACTCTTTCTTTAAAGCGTCCTTGGCAGCGGCTCAGTTTGCAAGAGGCCATTGTGAAATTTTGTGATTTTAAGGTGCAACATTTAGAAGATCTTTCTCAGATGGAGGCTTATTTCAAGAAGAAACAAATCCCGTTGCCAAAGGTTCGAGAGTTGGGACATTATCAGACGACTTTATTTGAACAGTGTGTCGAAGCGAAATTGGTGCAACCCACTTTTATTTATCACTACCCCGTATCGGTTTCGCCACTTTCTCGAAAGAGTGATGTGGACACCCGGGTGGTGGATCGTTTTGAACTCTATATGTACGGTAGAGAAATAGCGAATGGGTTTTCAGAGCTCAATGACCCGGTGGATCAAAAAAATCGTTTTTTACAGCAGGGGCAAGATAGAAAAGCAGGCGGAGAGGAAGCCCACGAAATGGATGAAGATTATATTCATGCGTTGGAGTATGGATTGCCACCGACCGGTGGAGAAGGCATTGGGATTGATCGTTTGGTGATGTTGTTTACAGACAGTGCCTCGATTCGAGATGTCATTTTGTTTCCACAACTGCGTAAGGCGTAATGATGGGCCTTTTGCAACCATCGCTTGAGGCTAAAATTGCGCTGCGCCAAATTCACCATCCTTCTTCTTTTATTCGCTTTACCATTTGGATGACCCTGATGGGTGTGGCCTTGGGGGTGGCTTCTTTGCTGATCGTCATGGCGGTTATGAATGGCTTTGAAAGCGAGCTACAAAGGCACGTGATGTTTTCTGAATCTCACATCATTTTTTATCGGTATCAACGGGGCATTCCCCAGTGGAAATCATGGCAAAAAAAAATTCAGAATGTGGATTCTTCTATTCAAGCTGTTTTGGCCGTGACCTATCATGAAGTTCTCTTTGTGCATGATGGGAGAACGCGTGGAGGTGTGTTAGAAGGGGTGGAAACCCAAGATGACCGTATGGCAACCTTGCTTCGTGGGAACCATTTTTCCAAGGAAGGGTGCATTGTCGGAGAAGAATTGGCGCGAGAACTCAATCTTAAAAAAGGGGATTTGCTAAAAGTGGTGCTTCATTTTCCAGGGGCTGACCAGCCCCCCAAAATTTTTTCTTTGATTGTGGACGGAACCTTTTCAGCAGGGATTTATGAATATGCCTCACGCTATGTGTATGCCCCTCTTCTGGTAACACAAACCCATCTTGGCATGAAAGAATCGGTGTCGGCTTTTAAAATTAAAATTCGAGATCCCGAGGAAGCCAAGGTCATGGCCCATAAGATTCGTGAGCAACTCTCCTTTCCATTTTATGTGCGGACATGGATGGACATGAATCAAAATATTTTTATGGCGATTAAAATTGAAAAAATAGTGATGAGTGTCATTTTGGCTGGGCTGGTGATGGTGGCACTCTTTAATATGATGAGCAGCTTATTTATGATTGTGATTGGAAAAACAAAAGAAATCGCCATCTTTAAAGCAATGGGAATGCAACGTAGGCAAGTGATGCGGATTTTTTTATGGCAAGGGGGGTATATTGCTCTTTTGGGAACTTTTGCAGGTGTATTCATTGCGTTTGGGATGCAGATGGTCTTAAATTATTTTCATTTAATTCCACTGAGCGGTGAAGTGTATTATTTGTCCTATTTACCGGCTGCCTGGCGATGGCAAGAAGTCATGGTGATTTCAGCGGTGGTGATCGGGGCGTGTCTGGGTGCGACCGTTATTCCGGCTAAAAAGGCGTCTAACCTGTACCCGGTGGACGGTTTGCGATATGAGTGAGAAAGGATCCCTATGAATGAATCGATGATGGTAGAGCATTTGTTTAAGTCTTATTACTTTGGAAACCAAGAACTTAAAATTTTAAAAGATATATCGTTTGAAGTAAAAGCCAGGCAAATGGTCTCGATGATGGGGATGTCGGGCGCGGGGAAGAGCACCTTACTTCATATTTTGGGAACGCTTGATCAGCCAACCTCTGGAAAAATTCTTTACCATGGGGAAGAGATCTTCCAAAAATCTGAAAAAGAGTTGGCCAAGTTTAGAAATCAAAGGATCGGATTTGTTTTTCAATTTCATCATTTGTTACCGGAGTTTTCAGCTTTGGAAAATGTGATGATGCCAGCTTTGATTGCAGGTAAATCTGTTTCAGAGGCCGAGCGGCAGGCCGTTCAACTTTTAAAAGAGGTCTATCTTTCGGAGCGGTTACAGCATCGCCCCTCAGAATTGTCGGGTGGGGAGCAACAACGGGTGGCGATTGCGCGCGCGCTGGTGTTAAAGCCCGCCATCTTATTGGCGGATGAATTAACAGGCAATTTAGATTCTAAAACCGCTGACCACGTCATGGCGGTGTTATTTGAACTTCACGAAAAAAATCAAATGACGACGCTTCTCGTTACCCACAACGAAACCTTAGCTAAAAAATGCCCGATCCAATATGTGCTTGCAGATGGCCAGTTAAGAAGAGTCTCCTAAGTTTTGCTTTACAAGCCCAGAGTGCTTTGCTAGTGTCTACAATCTTGGTTTAAAAACATTAATCATTTTCAGGACTTAAGTAGGGAATGGGCATTCAAAAAACGATTTTTTTTACACTGATCGTATGTGGCGTCTTTTTGAGTTCGTGGGTGGATGCTGCAACCCTAACCAACATCAGCGTTCGTGGGAATCGGCGGGTTGGGGCGGATGCCATTTCGAATCAAATTCTTCTCAAAAAAGGGGATGCCTTATCTTCTGTGAAAGTTCGAGACAGTATTAAAAACATTTACAAATTAGGCTTTTTTGAAAACATTGAAGTTCACTCGGCGGAAGTACTGGGTGGGATTGAACTCATTTTTTTGGTTAAAGAAAAACCAGCGATTCGAAAAATTGACTATGAAGGATATAAAAAAATAGGTTTATCTGACATTAAAGAAGTCGTTGATATCAAAGAATACGCCATTTTGGATCTCAGTCGAATTCAGAATGCCAAAGAAAAGATCTTAAAACTCTATGAGCAAAAAGGATTTTTTTTGGCGCAAGTGAAACACACGATCAAGAGTGACGAAAAAACCAATGAAGTGGATTTGGTTTTTCATATTGAAGAATTAGACAAAGTCAAAATTCGAACCATTAATTTTATTGGGAACCAAGCTCTTTCCGATGAAGAATTAAAAAGCGTTATGGCCACCAAAGAAGGCAATCTTCTCTCTTGGTTGACCAAAAGCGATAATTATCAAGAAGAAGTTTTAAAAGGAGATTTAGAGAGTCTCGCGTATTTTTATCACACCAAAGGCTATGTTCAGGTGAAACTTCATCCACCGTTGGTTTCCATCTCGTCAGACAAAAAGTGGATTTATATTTCTGTGACCGTCGAAGAAGGGGACCCATACCAAATTGGTGCGCTGGCTTACGAAGGAGATTTAATCTTCAAAGAATTTCAGTTGAAAGAAAATCGAAAAATTCAGCCCAATGTGCTTTTCAATCGGGAATTGCTGAGACAAGAAGTGTTGCGTTTGGCAGATTTGTATAAAAATGAAGGCTATGCCTTCGCCAACGTGAATGTAAAATCCGAGATTCGTGAAAAAGACAAGAAAGTAGATTTAACCTTTGATTTTGAAAAAGGGCAAAAAGTCTACATTGGGAAAATTAAAATTACAGGCAACAGCAATACCCGAGATAAAGTTATCCGACGAGAAATTAAAATTTATGAAGGGGATCTCTATCATGAGACCAAATTACGAGAAAGCATTGATCGGATTCGGGCTTTGGGGTTTTTTAACGATGTGAGTTTCACAAAACCTCAAGGAGATCGTCTGGACACCCTGGATATTCTTATTTCCGTAACCGAACGATCCACGGGGGCGTTAACCGTGGGTGCAGGATGGAGTTCCGTCGATAAATTTGTCGCAAATGCGCGCATTTCCCATAACAATTTATTGGGTCGAGGCCAGCAAGTGGCTTTAGATGCTCAAATTGCAACCGGTGATAATTCTTCAACGCGATTCAGTGCCAGTTTTACCGAGCCTTATACGTTGGATACTTTATGGTCGAGTGGGTTTGATGCGTATAACACAGAAACCCAAACAGAAAGTTATAAGGAACTCAAAACGGGCGGAGATCTCAGAGTAGGACATCCCTTGGGTGATTTTTTAAATACCTATCTTACCTATAAATTAGAAAATGTACGGTTGAGCGATATTAAACAAACCACCGGCAATCAGATTACAGCTCCAGGCATTGTGAGTTCTATTTTGAACACATGGATTTTTGATAAAAGAAACAATCGGTTTGAGCCCACCAAAGGCATTTATGATCGTCTCTCACTGGAATACGCTGGAATTGGCGGGAATAACAATTTTTTTAAAAGTATTATCAACCATCGTTTTTACATGCCGCTTATTTTTGACAGTGTATTTCGGATTAACATGGAAGGTGGTTTTTTGATTCGAACGACCGATAAAGCGATTCCTGCGACAGAACGGTTTTTGCTCGGTGGGGTGAGTTCTTTGCGTGGTTTTGAACCTTTATCCTTGGGGCCTTCCGTCGAAGGAACGAATGGGGAATTGGTTATTATTGGGGGGGATCGCGTGTTCTTCTCCAATTTTGAATTTGAAATGCCGCTGATTCGACAAATGGGGGTGAAAGGGGTTTTATTTTACGATGTGGGATCTGCCTTCAATAATGTGAAACTAGGCAAAATTCGACAAGATGTTGGATTTGGATTTCGTTGGTTTTCTCCGTTTGGCCCGTTACGCGTTGAAGTCGGGTTCCCCATAGATCCTCAACCGGGAGAGAAGAAGCAAGTTCTGCAATTTGCAATTACCCCGCCCTTTTAATAAGGTGTGTTGGGTGAAAGATAAGGAGACGATGATGAAGATCTTAAAGGTTAAATTTTTTATTGTTTTTATGTTTTTGGGGCTTGGAACGCTGTTGGCTCAAGAAAAGATTGGATATGTGGATGTTCAAGAAGCATTGCAATCGGTGAAAGTAGCGGAGCGCGTTCGAGATGAAATTAAAAAAGAATTTTCAAAACGAGAAAAAGATCTAAAAAATAAACAACAAGAGGTGATGAAGTTGGAAGAAAATTATCAAAAACAAGAAGTGGCGCTCACAGAGGCTAAAAAAAAGCAATTGAAGGAAGAATTTGCAAAGAAATTTCAAGAACTCCAACAAGCCTTGGCTAAAAATGAACAAGAAATGCGTGAGCTGGAGCAAAAAAAAATGGCACCCATTCTTCAAAATATGAGTCAAGTGTTGGAACAAATTTCGAAGGAAAAAGGCTATCAAATGGTGGTTGCTAAAAATGCCTTATTGTATGCAAGTAAAGATCAAGATTTAACCAGTCTTTTGATCCAATCGTTTAATAAAAAATATAAGTGAGAGAGCCCGTGGCAAATTTTCAACCTGATACATTAGATTCCGTTGAGATTCAAAAGATTTTGCCTCATCGGTACCCCTTTTTATTGGTGGATCGTGTGACGGAGCGACATCAAAGTAAAAGCTCTCCCGTGGGAGATCGTGTCGTGGCCTACAAAGGGGTTACTTACAATGAACCTTTTTTCAAAGGGCACTTCCCAGAGGCGCCGATGATGCCAGGGGTTCTTATCTTGGAAGCCTTGGCACAAGCTTCTGCCCTCATTATCTTTCCGATGCTTTCCGGGGGAAAAAATGATTATGAAATTTATTTAACTTCTGTCAATGAAGCACGTTTTCGTTACCCGGTGTTTCCCGGAAACTTACTTCGGTTGGAGTCGGAAGTCAAAAAAGTGCGGATGCGAAAAGTGTGGGTATTTTATGGTCAGGCCTTTATTGAAGAAGAAGGTGAGAAAATTTTGGTGGCCGAAGCAGAGATTTCCACATTGCTCAAACTTAAAAGTGAAAGAGGCCCTGCATGAGCATTCATAGAACGGCGATCATTCATCCCAGTGCTGTGATTGAAGAGAGTGTCGAAATAGGTCCTTATGTGGTCATAGGGCAAGGGGTCACCATTGGTGCAGGAACGAAAATAGGTGCGCAGGCGACCTTAGAAGGGCCAGACTTAACCATCGGCCAAGAAAATCAAATTGGCCCACACGCTTATCTTCTCAGTCATACAACGTTGGGGGATCGCAATAAAATTTATCCTTTTTCAGCCATTGGGTGTGAACCTCAAGATTTAAAGTTTAAAGGGGAGAAGTCTCAATTAGAGATTGGACATGAAAATATCATTCGAGAATCTGTGACGATCAATCGAGGGACTTCGAGTGGTGGGGGGATAACACGATTGGGGAATCGAAATATGCTGATGGCCTATGTGCATGTTGCGCATGATTGTCTCATTGGTCATGAGACGGTCATTGCCAACAGTGTGGCTCTGGCGGGGCATGTGGAAGTTCAGGATGGTGCTGTGATTGGTGGGTTGGTGGGGATTCGACAATTTTGTCGTATTGGAAAATATGCTTATGTTGGCGGGTGCACTGGAACCAATAAAGATATTCCTCCTTATATGATTGCTTCGGGACCGGCATATCGGATGTATGTCAGTGGGGTCAATTCGATTGGTTTGCAGCGTCGAGGTTTTGATCCATCGATGGTTCGAGATTTAAAAAATGTCTGCAAAATTTTATATTTTACAGATCTTTCCTTACAAGAGGCCCTCCTGAAAATAAAGAATGAGTTTTCTCATGCACCTCATGTTCTAGAGCTCGTGACTTTTATCGAGAACTCCAAAACAGGCATTGTGGGTGCGGGGAAGGAAGAGGATGGAGAAGAGAGTAAACGTCGCGGTTATCGGGGTCGGATATCTCGGCAGCTTTCATGCTGAAAAGTACTCAAAATTGCCCAATGTTCGTTTGGTAGGAATTGTTGATCAGAATAAGCTTCAAGCTGAAAAAGTAGCAGAGCGTTACGGTGTGTCCAGTTATGAGGATTATCATGAAGTTTTAGATCAAGTAGATGCCGTGAGCATTGCTGTGCCTACGCATGTTCATTTTGAAATTGCGAAAACCTGTTTGTTGCGTGGCATTGATGTTTTGGTAGAAAAACCGATGACAGATCATGTGTGGCAGGCAGAGGAACTCATCCAATGGTCACATGAAAAACAATGTATTTTACAGGTGGGACATTTAGAGCGGTTTAATCCTGCGATGGTGGAACTGGCTTCTATCTTAACGCATCCCTTATTTGTGGAATGTCACCGATTGCATGCCTATACGGTTCGGGGAACAGAAGTGGATGTTGTGTTGGATCTCATGATCCACGATTTGGATATTATTTTGAATTTGGTAAAATCACCGGTTGCTGAAATGGATGCAACGGGTGTTCAAGTTCTTTCGAAATGGGTGGATATCGCCAATGTGCGTTTAAAATTTCAAAATGGCTGCGTGGCCAATATTACGGCTTCTCGTGTGTCTCTGAAAGACATGCGAAAAATGCGTTTCTTTCAACCGGATTGTTATGTGTCATGTGATTTTAAACAAGCCCAGTGTGAAGTGGTTCAACGCATTTATACCGTGGGCGAAAGTTTACCGGAAATTCGTGCAAAGAATCTATCGCTTGCCAAGATAGATGTATTGGAAGAGGAAATTAAATCTTTTTTATTTTCCGTTCGGCATCGCCAGAAACCCAAGGTGACAGGGGAAGAGGCACTGGAGGCGTTGAAACTTGCCCATCGTATCAGAGATCAAATTAAAATTTCTCACAAAGATTACGAGAATTATTTATCCCACGCCATGCCCCAGATTCAGTTATAGAAGCATGGAAAATTCTAAAAAATGTATTTTTATCGTTGCGGGTGAAGCTTCTGGCGATCTCCATGGAGCCAGACTGATTCAAGCCCTAAAAGAGAAAGATCGTTCGCTGACCTTTGCAGGCATCGGTGGTGCCTCTATGAAAAATCAAGGGATGCAGTGTCTGATGAACGCCCATGATTTGGCGGTGACCGGTGGGTTTGAGATTTTGGTAAAATTATTTCAGATTCTTCGTGCTTTTAGAAGGTGCATTCGCTTTATTCGAACCCACAAACCGAGTGTGATTGTCCTGATTGACTATCCTGATTTCAATTTAAGATTGGCCAAGAAAATTTTTAAACTTTCAGTCCCTGTTGTTTATTATATTGGTCCACAAGTTTGGGCTTGGCGAAAATATCGCGTGCGACAAATTCAAAAATGGATCGATCGGCTGCTGGTTGTGTTTCCATTTGAGAAAAAATTTTATGAAGACGCAGGTGTTCCCGTAACGTTTGTGGGGCATCCATTGCTAGAGATGGTTCACGCCCATTCTTCTAAAAAAGAGTGGATGGAAAAATTTGGCTGGAAAGAAGATGAAAAGATGATTGTTCTTCTGCCTGGCTCGAGAGTGAATGAAATTAAAAAATTGTTACCCGCTGTCATGGAAGCCGCGCAATGGATTCAAGCTCAGGTGCCCGATGTGCATTTTGTATTGCCTGTGGCGCCCTCTTTGGAAAAAGAATTTTTGAAAAGGTGCTTAGGTTCTTTTGCATCCATCATGACGTTGGTAGAAGGTGACACCTATGAAGTGATATCGCACGCAGATGTGGTGGTGACCTGTTCTGGGACAGCCACCTTAGAGACGGCCATTCTCAAAAAGCCGATGGTCATTTTATACAAGCTCAATATTCTAAGCTATTGGGTTGCAAAGTGTTTGATTCGAAACCTTCGGTTTTTTGGGATGCCAAATATTCTTTTGTCGAAAGCGGTGGTGCCAGAATTGTTGCAGGGCCAAGTGCAGCCGAGGCGTATTTTTGAAGAGGTGATGAAGTTTTTAGAAAATCCTATCTATTATCGTGAGGTCGTCCAACAGTTAAGTCGAATACCAGAGCTTTTGGGAGAAACCGGTGCCAGCGCCAAAGCCGCAGATGCGATTTTGGAAATCATGGCGCAGTCGCAAAAAAAAACAAACAAACGGTGGGGCCTTCCAGGAATATCCTTGATAAACTATCTCGCAGGTCGAGCGGGCATGGTTTTTGCCCGTAGGGCAAAAGAGCGAGGCCGAGAGCTAAGCGGCAACTTTCTCGCAGGGAAAGTTGACCGCGTGTTTATCAAGGATATTCCTGGAAGGCCCCATTATTTGTTTTGTGTTTTACCCGTACTCTGGTTTCTTTCGAAACTTTACGGTTTGGGTGTTTTTTGCCGAAATTATTTCTATGATCATGGTTGGTTACAACAAACGAAAGTAAGGGTGCCGGTGATTTCCATTGGCAATTTGACGGTGGGGGGCACTGGAAAAACGCCCCTCACAATGGTTTTGGCCAAAGAGTTTGAGCAACAAGGCAAACGGGTTGTCATTTTATCTCGTGGATATCGCCGTCGATCCGATCAATCTTTTGCATGTGTTTCGGATGGGCGGAACATGTTACTGTCTGTTCATGAAGCTGGGGATGAACCCTTTCTCATGGCAAAAAAACTTCCCTCCATTCCCGTGTATGTGGGGTCCCAGCGCGATGAATTGGCACGCCATGTTTTATCTCAGGAAAAAGTGGATGTGTTTTTGTTAGACGATGGCTTTCAACATCGAAGACTCAAGAGGGATTATGATCTTGTAACGATCGATGCGACCTCCTTTTTTAAGAGCTTCGCATTGTTGCCATTGGGGCGATGGCGTGAACCCTTGAGGAATATCAGACGGGCACAGACCATTATGTTAACCCGTGTGGAGTCGATTTCAGAGTCAGAAAAAAATAGGATCCTTCGGCATCTTACAGAAATTCATCCACGGGCGCACATTCGGCAAGCACACGTATATCCTTTGCAGTTGGAACATGTGATGACGGATCGTCATGAATCTTTAACCTGCTTAAAAGACCGTCGAATCGTAGCTTTTGCGGGCATTGGCAATCCCCATGCTTTTCTACGTCAAATTGAGAGGTTGAATGGCAATGTGGTTGCATTTAAATCTTATCCAGATCATTTTTTTTATGATCATACACATAGAGATGAATTGATTCGGCTTTTTAACGCACATCATGCAGAAGTGATGGTAACGACCGAAAAAGATGCCGTTCGTCTGTTGAGTTCACAATGGCCTGAGACGTTTCCACTCTATGCATTGTCCATAACCCTTCAGGTGAAAGATGCTTTTCCAGCTCAAATATTTTCTTTGGTCTAAAGGACTGGATGGCATTGCGTATGTGCTTTCTAAACTTCCTGTAAGTTTTATCTCTTTGGGGGTGAGGTTGATGGCACGGGTGTGGTTTGATGTGATCCCGATTCGGGTCAATCTGATTGTGTCTAATTTAAAACATGCTTTCGGTTCGGATCTGTCACAAGCTGAAATAGAAAAAATCGCTGTGAAAAATTTAGAGCATTACCTGTATTTCTTTTTGGAATTTATTTTGTTTAGAGCTTTGTCAACGCAAGAATTTCAGGGGCGATTTGAAATAGAAGGGCTAACGCATGTTCAGACGCATTTTAAAAAGGAGGAAAAAATTTTTGTATTAACGGCCCATTTGGGAAATTTTGAGTGGCTGGCCTCATGGGTTCCGTTGGCAGGGATACCGCTGGGCATTGTGGTTCGGACTTTAAAAAATAAGGTTTTCAATGCCATTGTCTCTGAACAACGCCAACGGACAGGGGTGCATCTTATTTTTGCAGAAAATTCGAAATGGAAAATCATGAAACTGCTCTCAGAGAAAAACGTGATTGGATTTATGTTGGATCAGCGAAAATCGCCCCCGGGGGGTATTTTTGTTCATTTTTTCGGTAGACCTGCGGCGACCACGCAAGGACTTGCGTATTTGGTGGAACGCTCTGCTGCGGTGGTTGTGCCTGCTTTTATAGAGAGAAAAACGTTTGGGTATTTTAAAATTCACATTCAACCTGCTTTGTCTTACAAAAAAGTTGGCAATCGTCGACAAACCATTTATGATCTGACGCAGCTGTATACACGTACAATCGAAAATCAAATTCGAAAGTATCCAGAGCAGTGGTTTTGGATCCATAGACGATGGAGAGAGTGAAAATTTTGAACCTGGCAGATGAAAAATGTTTTTTTAGACAATCTCGGAGGTCTGGCCCGCTGGGTGGAGGCTGTCCGAAAACAGTCATTCTGAAGCCCGAAGGGCTGAAGAATCTCGTCGCCTCCAACGGTGAGATCCTTCCCCTTCGCTTCGCTCAGGGTCAGGATGACGGCATTTTCGGACAGCCTCCGGGCCAGACCGAGAGCTTAGGTGCGCCCATCCGCTGGAGGTGGGCGACACCGTGTCTAAAAAAACATTTTTCATCTGCCAGAACCAAATTTTTTTACGAACTTCCGAATGACTTTTTTTGGATCATTCTCGTCCTATCGTTGATCTCAGGCTGTGGTGGATTCCACAGTGTTGAGAAATTAGGAAAAATTGAACCTCCTCAAGATTTTGAAGAGGTCGATATCGATGTTCAAACAACCCCGCCTGGCCAGAAACGGCAAGAGGTCAAGCGCGACCAAGAGCTACGCCCTGGAAAAAAAGTGCAGCTTCAGAAGAAAAAAATAAGTATTTTTGAAACACAAACAGCCCAAAAACGAAAAGCCTTTTATGGTGGGCTTTCAACTTTTAAAGAAGGGGAACGAACCGTTTATGATCTGACCTGGTTTGCGATTAAAGCCGGAGAAGCCACCATGGAAGTTCATCCCTATGTGTATGTTGGGGGGCGCAAAGCCTACCATTTTGTGGGCGGTGCTAAAAGTTCTTCGGTCATGGATTTAATTCACAGCATTGATGATTGGATGGAAAGTTATGTGGACGTTGAAACATTTTATCCATTTAAATCTGCGATTCATGGAATTGAAACCGATCGCCTTCGAGAAGCACGTTTGATTTTTAATTATGATACCCAAAAAGTGCATTATTGGACCAAGCGCATCCATGTGAAGAAAGAAATGAAGGTCAAGCAAGATGAAGATTCGTTTGAACCCGGACTTTTGGATTTATTTACCTGTGCCTATTATTTACGAGCGCAAAAACTGGAAGTGGGAAAAAAGTATGAGACGCAAGTATATCAAGAAGGCAAGCGATATTTGATTGAAGCCGATGTCTTAAAACGCGAAAAAATTTCCACAGCGGTCGGGGATTTTGAGGCGCTCCATATTCGTCCGGCGGCCAAATTCCAAGGGATTCTTCAGACCGAAGGTGATTCTTCCATCTGGGTTTCCGATGATAACCGGCATTTGGTTTTAGAACTTGAAACCAAAGTTAAAATTGGCTATTTAAAAGGAAAAATTAAGAGGTTTGAAGATCTTACTTTTTAATCGATTAATGTGTGGATTCTGTACAACATCCTATTTCATGTCATTTTTTTAATAAGCTTACCTTATTTTGTACTTCAGATTTTTCGAAAAGATAAATACAGGGTTGGTTTGAGAGAGCGGTTGGGATGGATAACGCCAGAGAAACTTTACAAACTCAAAGGCCATCAAGTGCTCTGGATTCATGCTGTATCTATTGGAGAAGCCAGTGCTATTTTTCCAGTCTATTGTGAATTTAAGAAAAAATTTCCACAGGTGAGGGTGGTTTTTTCAACCACCACCAAAACGGGACAACAATGGATTACCTCGAAGTTGTTTTCGCAAGATATCGCGATTTATTATCCTCTCGATTTTTATTTTTCAGTAAGACGCGTGTTGCGCCAAATTCGGCCTGCAGCGTATCTGGTGGTGGAAACAGAAATTTGGCCAAATTTCTGGTGGGAGGCGCATCGCCTGCAGATTCCATTGGCGCTGATGAATGGACGTCTTTCAAAACGTTCTTTTAAACGGTATGAACCCATTCGGTGGTTCATGAAACCTATTTTAAATTTGCTTTCGGTCGTGACCGTTCAAGCCCAGCAAGATGCAGAGCGTTTTCTAAGATTGGGTGCTGCTCCCCAAAAACTATTTGTGAGTGGAAATTTAAAATTTGAAAGTTTCTTTGATTTTAAATCTATGGATCGCGAAGTTTCCGAGCTTAGACATTCTTTTTCTATTTTACCAGGCGAAATGATTCTCATGGGGGGGTCGACCCACGAAGGGGAAGAAAAAATTTTGTTGAATGTGTTTGGGGTCTTAAAAAAAGAAATTCCAAAATTACGGCTCATTTTGGCGCCTCGCCATCCAGAGCGATTTAAAGAAGTGAGCCAATTGATTCAGGAGCAGGATTTAATGCCTATTTTAGATTCGAGCCCCGTCAAATCTCCTTGGACGAATCAACATGTTTATTTGGTCGACCAAATGGGGAGGCTTCCAACTTTTTATGCCTTGGCAACGGTTGTTTTTATTGGTAAAAGCTTGACAGCCATTGGGGGGCAAAACTTATTAGAGCCCGCTATCTTGGGAAAAATTATTTTATTTGGTCCTCACATGGAAAACTTTGAAAGCATTGCACAAAACTTTTTAAAAGAGGAGGCAGCCATTCAAGTTTCAGATGAAGCAGATATGCTCAATACCTTACGGTGTTTGAGGGCTTCTTCTGACATGCAAGAAAAAATGAAGAAGAATGCACAGCAGATTATTCATTCCAATAAAGGTGCATTGGCAATGGTGCTTTCGCATATTGAAAGACAAGCCCCGTGGCGCCCATAACATTTGTTCGCCCAGGAAGACTGATTCGCCTCATGGAGTCCTTCTCGGATATGCGAGTCTTGGTCATTGGCGATATTATTTTAGATCGGTATATTTGGGGAGAAGTTGAACGTATTTGCCCCGAGGCACCCGTTCCCGTAGTGGATGTCACTCGTGAAACCTCCATGTTGGGGGGGGCTGCAAATGTGGTGACGAATTTGAGATCCTTGGGTGTTCAAATTCATCTTTTTGGCGTGGTGGGAAATGATATTGCTTCCGAGAGTATTCGTGCGCATCTTAAACAAATTCAAGTCAATGCCGGTGGCCTGATCGTTGATGCCGTTCGTCCCACCTCTCAAAAAACACGTGTGGTTGCTGGACATCAACAAGTGGTTCGTTTTGATCATGAAGATCGAACGGGTATTGACGTTTCTATCTTGAAGCGCGGGTATGATTATATTCAAAAAATTTGGTCATCTTTGGATGGCGTTATTTTATCGGATTATGGAAAAGGCGTGATCAGTCCTTTCCTCATTTCTTTTATAGAATCTTTAAATGGGAAGGATAAAAAAATTATTGCGGTAGATCCCAAAGAAAGAAATATGCATGCCTATCAACGCGTAACGTTGGTGACTCCCAATCGTAACGAAGCAGGGTTTGCCGTTGGACAAAAATTAATTTCCCAGCAGGATGTGAAAGAAGCAGGGCTGAAAATTTTGAACCAATTGAACTGTGAAAATGTGGTGATTACGTTGGGAGCTCATGGCATGGCTTTGTTTGAGCGATCTGGGCATTATTTACAAATTCCAACATTCGCCAAAGAAGTTTTTGATGTCAGTGGTGCAGGAGATACGGTGATTGCTGTTTTAACGCTGGCCTTGTGTTGTGGTGCCACGTTGTCGGAAGCGGTTGCGTTGGCCAATTATGCTGCGGGGGTTGTGGTTGGGAAATTAGGCACGGCGACCGTTACCCCACAAGAACTTAAAAAATATATTCAGCTTGAAAAATTTCGTTTGTCTAAGAAAAATTTAACGTATATGAGCCCATCCTTATCTTCCTCTCCCGCTATCTCTCACTGATGCAGCCTTTTAAGAATCCCAAGCCTGTAAAATTTTTTTTAAGTTTTTTATATCCAACGGGATTTTCTTATGATGCTTTTCTAGGTCAAGCGTCTGAAAAATGGGGACCACACGATCTTTTTTATGCCGATCTATCGTTCCATCACACCACGTATTATGAAGCAGAAATGGGCAAAAATCTACTGAGAGGAATCGTGGGGTTTAAAAAAATGATGGGTCGGGAAACCCTTAAAGAAATGAAACAATGGGCCATGACGTGTGAGCAGCGCTTTCAAAAATCAAATGGTTCACGTGTAATAAATATTGATCCTGGTTATGTAAATGATGCACAATTGGTTTTAGCGACGCGGAAAAATTTTTCACATCGCATTTATTTAGGAGAAGGTATTTTTGCGGATTTAACCTTATTTTATAAAAATGGAGCGTTTCAGTCGTTGCCATGGACATATCCAGATTATGCGGAACAACCTTTAAAGGGCATGATCGATGAAATGCGTAAGGATTATTTAAGGAGAATTTTGTGCACAAACTAAAAAAAATTAAAATGATTGTCTTAGATGTGGATGGGGTATTGACCGATGCAGGACTGATGATGGGCGTGGGTGGTTTTGAATACATGAAATTTAATGTTCAAGATGGTGCGGGCATTGTGATGGCGCGTAGGCTGGGATATCAATTTGCCATCATTACCGGTCGAAAAACACGCATTATTTTAAATCGGGCGAAGCATTTGGGAATTATGGATGTCTATCAGCAACAAATTGATAAATTGCCGGCATATTTAAAAATTTTGGCCAAATATGAGTTAAAAGATGAGCAGGTTTTGTATATGGGAGATGATATTTTAGATATTCCTATTTTACAGCGTGTCGGATTTGCGGTGGCTCCGGCCAATGGGGTGGCCGAGGTAAAACAGATTGCTGATTTGGTGACCAAGCGTTCGGGTGGGGAAGGGGCCGTTCGCGAAGCCATTGATTATCTTCTGATGCACACGGGATTAAAAAAGATTGTTTTAGATCGTATTCGCAAAGGAAAAATAGTTGGGGTATCTGTATGAAAATTACCGCGGTCATTCCCGTGCGGTATTGGTCGAGCCGGTTTCCGGGAAAACCGTTGGCAAATTTTCGTGGTAAATCCATTTTGGAATATGTGTACCAGCAGGTTGTGGCCGCAACTCTGATTGATGATATTTTTGTGGCGACCGATGACGAGCGAATTGAAAAAGCAGCGCAAGCCTTTGGGGCCCCCGTTTTTAAAACGCGTTCCGAGCATCGTTGTGGTTCCGAGCGCGTGGCGGAATTGGCTCAAAATATTGGGTCGGATATTTTTATGAATATTCAAGGGGACCAACCCTTTATTTCTGCTTCGGTCATAGACCAAGTTGCTTCCGTCTTAATTAACGAACCCACGTTAGAAATGAGTTCTGCGGCGACACCTTTTCGCAACGTAGAGGATTTTTTAAATCCCAATATGGTGAAAGTGTTGTGTGATCAACAAGACACAGCGATTTATTTTTCAAGATATCCTGTGCCATTTAAAAACAGCGGTTGGAAAAAAAGCAAAAATTGGTCTGATTATTTTGGTGCTTATGGGCTACCAGATTTAGAGAACGCGGCTGTAAAAAAACATATTGGCATTTACGGGTATCGACGATCGGTGGTTGCCAAATATTTAGAGTGGCATCCTTCTTTTTTGGAGGTTCAAGAGGACTTAGAGCAATTGCGAGCGATTGAGCAAGGGGTTCGGATTCGAATGGTTTTTTCATCGCAAGATTCGCCATCGATTGATACCCCCAGCGATTTGGAAAAACTTCATGGTGCCAAGACTTCGAGGTAATTGGTCGCCTCCCGGGGATAAGTCCATGACCCATCGAGCACTGATTTTGTCATCGATTGCAGAAGGTCGTTCTCATCTTTATCATGCTTTAAACGCCCAAGACACGTTGGCAACAGCCTCTTGTCTTCGATCGTTAGGAATTAAAATGGAGATGGGGTCTCAGAAAATAGCGGTGATAGGCCAGGGGCTTTGTGGGCTCAAAGAGCCTTCGCGCATTTTAGATTGTAAAAACTCTGGAACCTCTTTGAGGCTTTTAACCGGACTCTTAAGTGCTCAAAAATTTGAATCCATTTTAACAGGAGATGCTTCTTTGAGAAAGCGTCCCATGGGAGAATTGGTATCGGTTTTAACTTCTTGGGGGGCATCCATTCAACTTTCTTCTCGAAAAACGGCGCCGGTTAAAATTAAAAAACCAATTCAAAAACCAAAATTGCTCAAAATAAAATTTTCATATTCTTCGGCCCAATATAAATCGGCTTTGTTGTTGGCGGGCTTATATTTGGATCGTTTACCTCAAATCACAGAGACGTTTTCCAGTCGAGATCATACCGAAAGACTTTTGAAACGCATGGGCATTCCTCCTCGTGCAGATAATTTGTATATTCCCGGGGATCTTTCTTCGGCTGCGCCGATCTTGGCGTTGGCGACCTTACTTCCAGGGTCTAACGTCAAGATTCAACAGGTTGGGCTTAATCCTGGCAGGTTGGGGTTCGTTTCGATTTTACAGAAGATGGGGGGCCATATTGAGATTACAAAACAAGAAGAAGATTATGAGCCTTGGGGAGATATGGTTGTCCAAAGTGCACGTCTGAAGGCCATCCATGTGACGCCAGAAATGAGCATGCGGGCGATAGATGAATTACCACTGGTTTGTTTATTGGCGACACAGGCAGAAGGGGTCACCCGGGTTGAAGGCGCTTCGAGTTTGAGATTCAAAGAAAGCAATCGTTTGCAGTTGACGTATCTCACTTTAAAAAAAATAGGGGCAAAAATTCAAGTGACCCCCGATGGATTTAGGATTTCAGGTCCTACACGCTTAAGCGGTGGCAAGGTGTCGACCCAAAAAGATCATCGCATGGCAATCCTGTTTTCTGTGGCACAATACGTAACGAGCGGTGATCTTAAATTGGAAGAAACACGATCGATTGCCAATTCCTTCCCTGATTTTAAGAAGACATTAAACAGGTTATGCGAAAAAAATTAATTATTGTGATGGATGGTCCTGCTGGAGCAGGCAAAAGCACGGTCAGTCAAATTTTGGCTCAAAAATTAAAATATACTTATTTGGATTCTGGTGCGCTCTATCGTTGTATTGCTTATGAAGCACTTCGAAGAAAAATCCCCCCTCGAAATTCGATGGCACTCTACCAAATGGCCAAGGGGTGCAAAATTTATTTTAAAAAAACAAATTCGGCGCAACAGGTGTATCTCAATGGTCAGAATGTAACTTCTGTCATTCGAACGCCCACGATGAGTCAATGGGCGTCTCAATATTCGGCCTTACCCAAAGTACGACTTGCCTTATTGTGGCAACAACGAAAGCTGGCATCCAAAGGGGGTATTGTGGGAGAGGGGCGAGACATGGGAACGGTGGTTTTTCCAAAAGCCGATGTAAAATTTTTTTTGAAGGCTTCTTTAGAAGAGCGTTCTCATCGTAGATTTTTAGAATTAAAAGAAAAAGGGATGAAACTGAAGAAAGGGCATGTGGCTGCTGAAATTCAAGCCAGGGATCGCCAGGATACGAAGCGAAAAACAGCCCCTCTGAAAAGAGCGAAAGATGCCATTGAGGTAGATACCACGCATCTTGGCATTGACGAGGTGGTTGGGGCTTTGTATAAGAAAATTCAAGAAAAGCAATCCAAATGAAAATCATGGTTCCAAAAAATGCGGGTGTTTGTTGGGGAGTCGAACGTGCCATTGAGATGGCCCATCAAACACTTGAAAACAATCTCCATGAACCGACGGTGACGTTGGGGCCCCTGGTGCATAACCCAGAAGTTGTGAGTGAATTTGAAAACAAAGGGGTCAAAGTGGTTTCGGCATTGAACGAAGCTCCCCAAGGGACGGTTATTTTTCGATCTCATGGTGTTCCTGTTTCATTTTATGAAGAAGCCAAGGAGCGGAATCTCACTGTGATTGATGCCACCTGTCCTTTTGTGAAAAAATCTCAAAATTTTGCGAGGCGGTTGGGTCGGTTAGGGTATGTGGTCATTGTGGTGGGGGATGCCAATCATCCCGAAATGAAAAGTGTTCGCAGTTTTATTTCGGCCGAACATTTGGTCACGATGGACCCCAAAGATTTGAACCAAATTTCACCCGAGAAAAAAGTGGGCGTGATTGCTCAAACCACCATTCCCAAAACAATGCTGGATAAGATTGTGGATGCCTGTCACGAGCGATTTTGCGAAGTAGAAGTCTACGATACCATTTGCGATGCTACGAAAGTGCGTCAAGAAGAGGCGGCAGAATGTGCAGCTCAAGTGGATTGTATGATTATTATTGGAGGGCAAAGCAGCGCCAACACCAAAAAGTTGACGCAGATTTGTCAAAAAATTCAGCCAAAGAGTTTTCAAATCGAACACGAGCGAGAAATTGATTTTTCATGGTTTTCGGGTGTCAAAATACTCGGCATTACCGCGGGTGCTTCCACACCCGTTTCGGTCATTGAACGGGTGAAGAGATTCATTGAAGAAAAAATCCTCTTAAATTAAAAAAATAACCAAATTTTCCGATAAGATGATATGTCCGTCTATTGGAAATTTGGCTGTGTTTCTCTTTTATTTTTAGGATCAACAAATGCATTTTCAGACTCTTTGGCTGCTACCGCCGACAGAGTTTTAGAAATTGCTAACAAAGAATATCAACGTGACTTTTCTAGGCAGGAAATTAATGAAATATATAACCGCAAACCCGATCTTGTTAAGGGGGCGATCCCAGGATTGATTGATATTTTGGAAGACAAGGGAGCGCCCTTAGATCAAAAAGAATTTTGCGTTGATGTTTTGAAAACAGCTGGGATAACGGTGCAACTCAACTCAGTGCATGTTCCCAGGCTGGTTGCCCTCATTCAAAAAAAATCAGATTATTCTGAGCCCGAACGTATATTGATGTTGCAGGCGTTGGAGCATATTGGTTTGCGTCATGCGCAAGGTCAAAGAATATTTGTAGATCTTGTGAATCAAGAAACCGCTCCCCCCATCAGACTCAAAGCTCTTGAAATAGTATCTCATATGAGAGAAGGGGGTGAGCAGGCTCTCCCCGGTATACGAGAGATGTTAAGACTTCCAGATCCGGCGCTACGCTTACAGGCACTTGACGCAGTGCGTCGATTTGGCACCAAAGCCAGTGCTGCTCTGCCGGAAGTTACCACGTTGATTTACGAAGGAGATTTAGATGAGGTGGAACTTGCTCTTATAACATTTCCTTTACTAACGACCACTCCTTCTCCGGAAGTGCGTCAGAAGACAATTCAATATTTATCTCCAGAAAATCCAGGCGTTATTCGAGAGGCCGCTCTGGATGCGTTTGAGCAATTATCTTCCTTAACAGTCTCAGAAAGAAAGGGAATCTTTAATCTCTTTGTCAGAGAAAAAAATGAAGCGCTCACTCAGAAAGCTTGGAAGATCATCCAAAATAAAAAATTATTGATTCACATGCAAAGTGAGGCAAGTGAAGCTCTTTTAGACCCAAATCCCTTGGTTCGTTTTCGATCTGCTTTCATCCTTTCTAATGGGAACGATCTTTCTGAAAAGGCGCGTGCAAAACTTCAAGCAAATGTAAAAAGCGGGCAACCGGCTGTGAGTTGGATGTCAGCTCGAGCACTCTTAAACAGCGACATGAGCGGATCAGAATGGATTGATATTATTAAAACAAATCCAAATCTTTCTACAAAATGGATCGCCTCAGAGGCATTTTATAGATTAAAACCAAAAGGGTTAGAAGAAGCGGATCAGCTGGTCCAGGTTATTCGAACCGCATCTGATCTAAATGTTCGTTGGGCTGCTGCTCGCAGTCTAAAAAACTTACATCGACAATCTGAACAATATGCAGATCAAATTTTTGATGCACTTGAAGTTTCAAAAGATCGGGAAATAAAAGAAGAATTGATTCAAGCATTTGATGAAACAACCTTAGAACTAGATCCAAAGCATATGCGTTTTCTGGAGGTAGAACGCCAGAAAAACGAGACCAAACCAGGGGAAAGCGTTGATTCTGATTGGATCGACTATGGTTTTTATGTTTATCAAGTTTTAGAGAATCAAAAAGAGAAAGAAACTGCCCAACACCCAAAAATACCTCTTTTTCCAACTCCAGAAGCCGTCAAAAAAATGAAGTGGCCAGATCCACGGATTCTTGAAATTAAGCAAGCTTTGCGACAAGCAGATGAGCATGAGGTCACTGAGGCAATCAAGTACTGGGGGCAAGACAAAGATGCGCTTTCACTTTTACCCCAATTGATCGATGAAGTGTTGCTATTACCCCAAAAAAAAATATCTACTTTTTTTAATCTTTTTATCAATAATCATCCGGATTATGTTCCGGCAGCTTTGGAAAGACTCTTATATTCAACGCACAAAATAGAACTTAATGACATTAAACGTTTAGCTGAACCTATGGTGATGTTGATCAATCGGTCGCAATATCCAGATGAAGTGGCGGCTATGATTGAACGGTATTTGAGAATTCCGAATGCACTTCATCGAAGTCATGTTCAAGCTTTATTTGCGGATACTTTTGTTTTAAAAAATCTTAATTCTAATTCTCTTATCCAAAAAATTACTTCAGTGGCGCTTGATTCTAGTACCTGGACAAACCAAACAGATGTTCTTCTCAAGGCTGTGCGACCATGGACAAAAAACCAGCATCAAAAAAGTGAGATTCTAAAAAAAATTGCGCATGGAGAAATAAAAACAATTTCTTCCGATGATCTTTTTATGGTTTCAGGGGATGATTTAGATGGTGCTGCATTTGAATATGGATATGCGCATTCCCCTTATTCCGTTTTTCGATCGCCTCAACCTTTATCCGATTACAAACATAAAATTACAGAGAAAGAAGAAGATGTCTTAAGTGATTTAAATCAATATGACCATTTGCTTACATCAAACCTCAACCCGTGCCAGATGCTTTGTCAATTGTTGGATAAGCCGGCGATTAGTCATATTCAACCCAATGCAATAGAGATTAGAGGCCTCAATCCACCCTTACTTATTTCTCATACACTCAAGGGGCTTCTTATTTTAAAAGCACGACATTTTTGCCCTCAAATTGAAGAAAAGGCCAAATCACTCGTCCATGAAGTAGCATTAGGCTTAGAACCAGAACTCGAGGTTAAAGCATGCCATGAAGGCATTTCTTATTCGACGAGCTTAAGAAGCAAACTCTCAGAGATTTCACATGATTTAGCAAAATTTAATAAAGATAAATTTAAATTATACAGTGCACAATATCTTATTCTTCTTTTTGAAGAAATTCTAAAGTCGGGGTATCTTTCTTCCGAGGAAACGGAAATTATTGAAGAAAGATTGGAAGACCTTAAAGAACCTTTACGTGATGATATTCATGATGCCGAAAATTTAGGTCATGGGCAACAAGGAAGTTATTTTGATTTGTATACGCTTTCTTCTTCGGTGTTTACCCTGCCTGATGAAACAGGATTAACTGTTTTAAAAAAGAAAATATCATCATCCAATCCCTATGAATCTGCTTATTCTATGGATACTTGGAATCAGGATCCCCCAACCGCGTCTTTAGGTAGAATCGTTCCCATGTATTTAACGTTGTACCTCAACACTGAGGACCCAAAAGAAAAAGAACTTTATTATTCAAGACTCGAACACTCTGTTGAATTTTACATTACTCGTATGGATGCGCTCAGAGATGCTTTGCGCCATCCTCTTTATAATGAAGTCTCAGGTGAAGGATTTCATCATGGAACATATGCATTGGCGCCTTATTATCTGTATCCTTCTTTACCTTTTGTGGCCTCCGCTTTGCGAATGATGATCAAGCGTGCAGGGGATGGGCGTTATGCTGCATTACAAAAACGGTTTTTGAACGAAATGTCTGAGTTGATTCTTCCTTCCGGGGAGTTTGAAAAAGATGGTTCTGTTTTATTTTCAAGCGAAAAATGGGGGGGCTATGAAAATCAAATGGGAGGATTGGCACTTATTCCCTTTGCTGAAAGTTGTCTGCCAAAAGATAAGTCTTCGGCCTTACTGGGAATTGCAAATCGATAGAAGATTTGTGAGTTTTTTATTTCCGTTTCAGTTCTTCTACTTCTTTTTCCAGGCGACGGATGGTTTTTAAAAGGTCAGGTAATTTCTTAAGCGCTGCAATCATTCGAAAAAACTGTTTTGCATTTACAGCGGGATACCCCATCACGGGCTCTTTTTCGTTTAATTCTAAAAGAACCCCCGATTGAGCAGCAACCCGAGATCCAGGCAGTAGCTTCAGATGATCGGCAACGCCAGATTGCCCTCCCAACAGGGAGCCATCGCCAATGTGAACACTGCCGGCGAGCCCCACTTGTCCACACAAAATACAAAATTTTCCGATTTGGTTATTGTGACCTACCTGAACCAGATTATCGATTTTAGTTCCCATCCCAATGTGGGTTTGGCCAGTTGTGGCACGATCAATACAGGCATTGGCCCCAATTTCCACATCATCTTCAATCACGACTTTTCCCACTTGAGGTACTTTATAATGTTGTTTCCCATCCCAAATGTAACCAAAGCCATCTTCACCAATAATGCTTCCAGAGTGAATGAGCACACGTTTTCCAATTTGAGTTGAGGCAAGGATTGTGACGTTTGGAAAGAGAATGCAGTCATCCCCGATGACGACATCTGGTCCAACATAAACGCCGGGGTACAGAATGACATTTTTTCCAATGTTGCATCTTGAGCGAATGGTTACAAAAGGATAAACCGTGACGGAGGGATCGAGTGTGCTATGTTCTTCGATCCAGCTTCGTGGGTCGATGCCGGGTTTAAACTCTTTTGGCCGATCAAAAAGCTCCAATGCTTTCGCAAACCCCAATTTTGGGTTTTGAAAAACAAGCTGTGGCTTTGAAGTTTGTAAGGGTGATGAAACAATAATGGCAGCGGCATGGGAAGTAGAAAGCAGGTTCAAGTACTCAGGTTTTGTAATAAAGGTGAGATGATTTTTTTGAGCTGTTTCAAAAGAAGAAACACCCTGAATGTGGATCGTGTCATCTCCAATCACCCGTGCACCCATATGTTTTGCAATTTCAGAGAGGGTAAACATAGGATCTTTTAAAATGACTTGGGTCTCATCGTCAAGAAATGACTTCATGTTGACAGTTGATTTGTTTTCGAGTACATCTAACCCGAATCTAATCCCTTGAAAATAAAGGGAATTTTTTATTTTAGGAGGTTTTTAAAGTTTGTTAATGGTTAGCGAAGATGGCAAAAGTTTTAAAGAACTTTTTGAAGAGAGTTTAAAAGGAAAACATTTTACCGAGGGAGAAGTACTAGAAGGCACAGTCATTGAAATTTTTGATGATTTTGTTTTGGTCGATATTGGATACAAATCCGAAGGACAAATTCCTCTACGTGAATTTCGAGATGAAAAAGGTGAAATTCATGTCTCCAAAGGGGATAAATTTCCGGTCTATTTAGAAAAAATCGAATCTGAAGATGGTACCGTTCGGCTGTCCCGTCAGCGGGCGGAAGCACTCCAAGCCTGGGATCAAATCCTCAAGGCCTCTAAAGAAGGTCAATTGGTGGAAGGGGTGGTCTTGGAAAAAATCAGGGGTGGATTCACAGTCGATATTGGGGTCAGAGCTTTTGTTCCAGCATCTTTAATTGATATTCGTCCTCCCAAGAACTTGAATGATTACGTTGGGAAAAAATATCGTTTTAAAGTGATTAAACTGAATAAAAAAAGAGGGAATGTGGTTGTTTCGCGCAAAGTGGTTTTGGACGAAGAACGTTCTCATAAGCGCGATGAGTTGCTCAAAAATCTTGAAGAAGGTTCTGTCATAGAAGGCGTCATTAAGAATATTACCGAGTACGGTGCTTTTATTGACTTGGGAGGCGTGGATGGCTTGCTTCATATCACAGATATTTCATGGGGAAGATTGAAACATCCTTCTGAAGTTCTTTCGGTGGGTTCCACGATCCAAGTTAAAATTTTAAAATATGATCCAGAAAAAGAACGTGTGTCTTTGGGGTTAAAACAACTTCAGCCGGATCCTTGGGATCAGGTCAAATATAAGCATCGTATTGGAGACCGCATTACTGGAAAAATCATTAGCCTCACGGATTATGGTGCTTTTGTAGAGATTGAAAAAGGGGTTGAGGGATTGATTCATGTCTCTGAAATGTCCTGGACACAAAAAGTGAAGCACCCTTCTAAACTCGTGAAAGCAGGCGATGAAGTAGAAGCTCAAATTTTGGAAATTGATCCCATTAATCGAAGAATCTCTTTGGGGTTAAAACAAATGATGGAAAATCCTTGGGAAGTTCTCTCTCAAAAATATCCCCCTGGGACCAAATTGACGGGAGAGGTCAAGAATGTAACCGATTTTGGCGTATTTGTGGGTGTTGAGGAAGGCATTGATGGACTTGTGCATGTCTCGGATCTTTCTTGGACACAAAAAAATATGAAGCCGCAGGATCTTTTCAGCAAAGGTCAAAAAATGGAAGTGGTTGTTTTGAGTATTGACCCAGAAAACGAAAAATTTTCTTTGGGGATTAAGCAATTGGAGCGTGATCCTTGGATCGATGTTCAAGAAAAACACAAAAAAGGCAGTGTTATCGAAGGGAAAATTACAAAGATTGTGGATTTTGGATTGTTTATTGAAATTACAGATCAGGTCGAAGGCTTGGTTCATATTTCAGAAATCACCAAAGAAAAACACGTGGACCCCAAGACCATTTATAAAGAAGGGGATGTGGTGAGAGCAGAAGTATTGGCGATTGACAATCGTGAACGAAAAATATCGCTGAGCATTAAACGACTGCTGGCTAGGGAAGAAAAAGAAAGCATTCAAAAGTATATGAGCGATGAACAATCGGAAAAGAAGAAAAATTTAGGCGATTTAATGGAAAAAGAAGGGCTTCTTCAAAAATTAAGATCTACGGTATCGAAGCGTGTGGGCGCATCCAAGAAAAAAGAAGAATAACTGTCGATGAAAGACCATCCCTTCTTATGGTTTCTTTCCTTTTTTGGGATTTTTTTTCTGGTTTTGTGTGCCATCGTTGTTTTTTTCATTTTTTCAGTGGTCGGTGAAAAACCGGAGATTTTAAAAACAGATACCATTGGCATTCTGAAAGTGGAAGGACTTATTTATGAGGTTGAACCACTTCTAAAAGTCATTCAAAAATACCAAAAACAGTCTTCCATCAAAGCAGTCGTGGTTCGGATTGAATCTCCCGGTGGGGCGGTGGGGCCTTCGCAAGAACTCTATCAAGCGCTCAAAGAGCTGGGGAAAACGAAAAAAGTGGTTGCTTCTTTGGGGGCGGTTGCAGCGTCAGGGGGTTATTATACAGCATGTGGTGCGCATAAAATCATAGCCAATCCTGGGACATTGACAGGCAGTATTGGCGTTATTATGGAATTTGCGCATCTTCAAGATTTATTCCAGTGGGCTAAAATTTCTCATACGGTCATTAAAAGCGGTCGGTATAAAGATGTGGGGTCGCCCTTTCGGCCCATGAAAGAAGACGAACGAAAATTATTAGAAGAGTTAATTGGAAATGTGTATCAACAATTTAAGGGCGTGGTGTTGGCGGAAAGAAAAATTCGTCCCGATCAAGTTGAAATGGTGACCGATGGGCGCATTTTTACGGGGGCACAAGCCAAAGAGCTGGGACTTGTAGATGATTTGGGAAGCTTTGAGTTTGCCGTTGAGGTCGCCAAACAATTGGCGGATTTAAAAGGAGATATTCCACTATTGTGGCCTTCCAAAGAACACAAATACCTTGAGTTTATTTTGGGAGAAACGGGTTCTTCTTGGTTTGGTCAGACATTAAAAAAACAAATGATTTCAACCCCTCTTTTTTACCTCATGCCCATTTAGAGAATGCGATGAAACAAATTTGGGCGCCCTGGCGACTAGAATACATTAAAAACAAAAAAGAAGCTGGCTGTGTTTTTTGTGCATGTGTTCGTAAAAAAAATAAAAAAGAAGCTCTGATTTTAGCGCAAGAACCTCTCAGTTTTGTCATTTTAAATAAGTATCCTTATACCTGTGGTCATCTCATGGTCATCCCCTTGAGGCATGTTCCTACCTTAGAAGATCTTTCTTCCGAAGAAGGGCTTGAAATTTTTTTAGTGATTCAGCAAGTGATGAAAATTTTAAAAAAAGTATTTAAACCTCAGGGCTTTAATGTAGGGGTCAATGTGGGACGTGCAGCAGGGGCTGGGATTGAAGGGCATGTTCATTTTCATATCGTACCCCGCTGGAGTGGAGATTCTAACTTTATGCCCGTCATTGGGAAAACGCGCGTATTGCCTGCAAGCCTTCAAAAAATTTACGATCAGTTATTTCCTCACTTTCAAAAATAATTTTTTTTTGAGTTACAGATGAAGTCAAACAGTCGAAGAATGGCATTAGAAATGTTGGGGGAGGTCCGACGTGGGCAACGCTCCAGCGCTGTTCTCGATTATTTTTTGGAGCGAGAGCACGTGTCTCTTCAAGATCGGTCTTTTATCACAGAACTCGTGTACGGGGTGCTTCGTTGGCAGGGGAAATTAGATCAAACGATTGAACGGTATAGCTCAAAAAAAGCACATCAGATTTCACCGTGGGTATTGGATGCCTTACGGTTAGGTGTTTATCAGCTTTTATTTCTAAAAGGAATTACCGTTTATGCTGCCATCTATGAGACGGTGCATCTTGTAAAAAGTGGCCCAGAATATTATGCACGAGGGTTTGTGAATGGCATTCTCAGAACGATCGATCGTCAAAGAGAACTGATTAGACGGTGGTATGATCGTCCCAAAGATTCTGTAGAAGGATTGGCTTTTGATGAATCCTATCCAGATGCACTCGTCCATCGCTGGGTTGATCTTTTTGGTTTTGAAAGTGCGCAGAAAATTTGCAGAGCTGAAAATGAAATGCCACCCCTTACGTTGCGCGTGAATACCCTTAAAATAAATCGGCAAGAATTTATGCGTGTTTTAAGTGAAAAAAGAATTCCGGCCTCGCCAACCTTATATAGTCCCGTTGGGATACGTCTTTTGAAAAATATTCGTGTGCGAGAGTTGCCCTATTATGAAGAAGGCTATTTTCAAATTCAGGATGAAGCCTCACAACTCGTGGGGTATGCGGTATCTCCTCAACCAGGGGCTGCTGTTTTGGATGTTTGTGCTGCGCCTGGAGGAAAAACCACCCATTTGGCAGAGCTTACGCAAGATCGGTCAGAAATTTTAGCGTTAGATTACAATCCCAGCCGAGTTGAAAAAATTAAAAAAAACTGTGAAAGGCTTGGAATTCAGTCTGTCCGCGTAGAAACCCAAGATTTTTTAAAGGGGTTCCTTTCCAAAAAATTTGATACGATTTTGGTGGATGCCCCCTGTTCGGGGTGGGGAATTTTACGAAGAAGACCAGAGGCTAAGTGGACCAGAAATCTGATAGACTTATCTACCTTTTCACATCAACAGCGTTCTTTTTTAAAGAAAGCCCAAGGATGTTTAAAACCAGGGGGTGTCTTGGTGTATTCGGTATGTACGTTTTCAAAAGAAGAAACAGAAGAGGTTATTTCGGCATTTTTAGAAGAAAATCCTCATTTTCGGGTGGACTCACTTCAAGGGTGCTTGCCCAAAGCTTGCGAACCTTTTTTAACCTCGGAAGGTTTTTTAAAAATAGTGCCAGGGGACCATGCCATGGATGGGTTTTGGATGGCGCGTTTACTGTCTAAGTAACTGTTAGTGCTTCTATTTTTATCGTTTATTCAAAATTCATTAAAGTTTAGATCAAAATAGGCCGATACTTAATTAGAAGGGGATGAGGAGGTTACGATGCTAAAGACAAAAGTGCTTATTATTGATGATCGGCAGGAAGATATTGAACTCATATCTGGCTATCTCAAGAAAAAGGGATATCAAGTGAACATTGCCAAAAATGGCTATGAAGGATTGTATCAATTTGATCATGGACATCCTGATATTGTGATTTTGGATTGGAATATGCCAGGGCTTACGGGTGCGGATATTTGTCGAAATTTAAAACAAAAAAGTGCCACCGTTCCGGTCATTGTTCTTACCGTCAATGCCAACATTCAAAGTAAGAAGGAAGGATTTCAAGCAGGATGTGATGATTATTTGGTAAAACCCTGTGAAGCAGAAGAACTGATTGTTCGTATTGAAAATCTTCTCAAAAAAAATTCCAAACAAACAACCGAACAACCAGAACTGGTTCACTATGCAGGTATTACATTAGATCGCAAATCCCACCGAGTGACCAAGGGGGGGCGGCCTGTGGAGCTCTCATTAACGGAATATACATTATTGGAATATTTGATGGATAATGTGGATCGGCTCCTGACCCGAAAAATGATTTTGGAACATGTTTGGGGAACCAATAACCCAGAGACATTTACCAATGTGGTGGATGTTTATATGACCTATCTTCGAAAAAAGTTGGACACACCCAATCAGGAGTCTCTGTTTAAAACGGTTCGAGGATTTGGATATATGTTGGAAGATTTAACGATTAAACAGTTAGCGCTCAAAAAAGCCGCCTAGCCTAAAGGAGAAAACAGATGGAATCAAAAGCAAAAAAGACCGCAAAAAAACTGGTGATCATTGATGATAATGATGATGATTTAAAAATGCTGAGTAACTTTCTAATTCCCAGAGGGTATGAAGTGGTGACCACAAAGACGGTTGAAGAGGCAAGGCAAACCGTTAAGTTTGTAAAGCCAGCGCTTATTATTTTAGATTGGGAACTTCCTGGTATTAAAGGAATTGAAGCTCTAGAAGAAATACAAAAAGCAGCCCCTGATTCTTACATTTTGATGTTAACCATTCATCGAGACATGGAAAGTAAGATAAAGGCATTTAAAGCAGGTGTGGATGATTACTTGATGAAGCCTTGCGAACTTGAAGAGCTTGAAATTCGAATTGAAAATATTTTACAGCGGCAATCCTCTGAACCCACAGAGACATTACAGTTAGAAGATATTAAATTAGAGCGTGGCCCTCATCGTGTGAGCAAGGATGGAAAAATGTTGGAGCTTTCGGTCAAGGAATACAGCTTGCTCGAATATTTTATGCTGAACACGAATAAAGTTATTACGCGTAACATGATTTTACAGCATATTTGGGGAGAAGCAGCCGAGACCTTTACCAATATTGTGGATGTTTACATCAATTATCTCCGAAAAAAAATTGATACCCCTTTGCACACTTCCTATATTAAGACCATTCGTGGTGCTGGCTACATGATGCGTGACCGTGCGGCTGAGAAGAGGCCTGAGCAAAGTAAGAAGGCCGCCTAGAAAAGTTATTACGGTGATATTTCAGTTCCCCTTACTCAAATTTTCCCAATGCATAGCTTAGGGTGATGATGCCTCTGCGCGAGATAGACCCTGTATTGCCTTAACAGGCGGTTCGTTTTCTTTCATTGCGTTTGCCCTCAAGTTATTTGACAAATCGTTTTTATTGCCTATAGTATCGGCCGCCATGGATTCAAAAAATTTATATTACCTCATGGGGCTCAATGCTTTGAATTTTACGGTTCAACAAATTGAGGTTCTGAGATCGCAATTTCGAGGGAATTTGGAAGAAGCCTGGGAATACTTAAGTCAAAAGGAAACTTGGCAAGATCAAAATTTAAAGTGGGTCGATCGCGAACTCGAAGTCGTTCTTAAGAAAAAAATAGATTTGGTCTCTTTTTGGGATGAGCGTTACCCCAAAGCATTAAAAGAAATCTTTCAAGCACCTCCTTTATTATATGTGCGTGGCCGAATGCCATCAGCACCGCTCGCCTTAGCCGTGGTGGGTTCCCGAAAGGCCAGTGCGTATGGTTTAGAAGTCACCCAGGGGTTATGTGCCGAATTGACCCACCATTCTGTTTTGATTGTGAGTGGCATGGCGCTGGGGATTGATGCCCAAGCCCATCGCTCCACCCTTCAAGCAGGGGGCATGACGATCGGTGTCTTGGGCAATGGGTTTCATTATGTCTATCCCAAAGAGCATCAGAAGCTCTATGACGAGGTGGCTGAAAAAGGGGCCTTGGTGACTGAATTTTCGTATGATCGGTTGCCATTGGCGCATCATTTTCCCAGAAGAAATCGTATTTTGGCAGGGCTCACCCAGGGCGTGGTGGTTGTAGAAGCGCTCCGAAAGAGTGGGGCATTGATTACGGCCAGATTTGCTTTGGAGAACAATAGAGATGTATTTTGTATTCCCGGTCGCCTGGATTCGGCTTTATCCCAGGGGCCACATCAATTAATTCAGCAAGGAGCCAAGCTCATTAGTTGCGCGCAAGACATTTTAGATGAATTTCACATCCGCTTAGAGCACAGCTTCTTGACACAGGTTCCCAAAATTGTGCAGTCTTTAAGCATGGAGCAAAAAGAGCTTTTGGATCATTTGGATCATCCTAAAGACTTTGAAACATTGCTTTCCGAGCTCCATCTTCCTGTCGATGCGCTTTCCAAATTATTGGTGATTGCTGAGATGGATGGGATCATTGGACACAGTGCAGGCCAATACTTTCGGAGGCTTTCATGGCAACTTCATTAGTCATTGTAGAATCCCCGGCCAAGGCCAATACCCTCAAAAAATATTTAGGCAAAAATTTTAAGGTTTCTGCTTCCGTGGGGCATATTAAAGATTTACCCAAAAGCACCCTAGGGGTGGATATTGAACACGACTTTAAGCCAGAGTACGAGATCATTAAAGGCAAGAAAAAGGTTGTGGATGAACTGAAAAAACTCGCTGCCTCTAGCGATGTCATCTATTTGGCACCAGACCCCGATCGTGAAGGAGAAGCCATTGCCTGGCATATTTTTGAAGATATTAAAGGTAAAAATAAGAATGTTCATCGCGTCTTATTTAATGAAATCACAAAAAAAGCGGTCTTGGCTGCCATTGAAAAGCCTCAAAAATTAGATCTCGATAAATATCATGCCCAGCAAGCCCGGCGTATTTTGGATCGATTGGTGGGGTATAAAATTAGTCCGTTGTTGTGGGATAAAGTTCGGCGGGGATTAAGCGCAGGGCGTGTGCAGTCGGTGGCATTGCGAATTGTCGTTGACCGAGAAAGAGAAATTGAAAAGTTTAAGTCGGAAGAATATTGGACCCTCCTGGCTACTTTCTTGAAAGATGCCAAAACATTTGAAGCCAAGTTATCGCAAGTCGATGGCAAAAAACCGGAGATTTCAGCCGAAGCCCAAGCCACAGATATTGTTTCTGACTTAGAAGGCAGTGCTTATCAGGTGAAAGAAATCGTTAAAAAAGAACGTCGGAAAAATCCAGTTCCCCCTTTTATTACCGCGAAATTGCAGCAAGATGCTGCTCGAAAGTTGGGTTTTACAACACAAAAAACCATGATGCTTGCGCAAAAATTATATGAAGGGATTGAATTGGGTGAAGGGGAGTCTCAAGGGCTTATTACCTATATGAGAACAGATTCTACCAGGGTTTCCGATGAAGCGATTGCAGAAGTGCGAAGGTATATCCAACAAAAATATGGGGCAGACTATTTGCCACCCACGCCCCATGTTTATAAGAGCGGAAAACAAGCGCAACAAGCACATGAAGCCATTCGCCCAACGTCTTTAGAGTTTACACCAGATCGAGTAAAATCTTATTTGGATCGAGATTTGTTTCGGTTGTATGAGCTCATTTGGAATCGATTTTTGGCATGCCAAATGAAACCCGCTGTTTTTGATCAAACGACGGTGATCATTGATGCTGCTGGGCAAAAGCGGCAATACCAATTTAAAGCCCATGGAAATATTTTAAAATTTCCAGGATTTTTGGCTGTGTATCAGCAAGATCAAGAAGAAACACAGAAAGGCAAAGAAGACGACAATGGGGCAGACGATGTTCAAGATCAAGATCGCCTGCTTCCGGAACTGGCTGAAAAAGAGACCTTAAATTTTGAAAAACTAACACCGTATCAACATTTTACCGAGCCACCGCCGAGGTATTCGGAAGCTTCTTTGGTCAAAGCGCTGGAAGAAAATGGCATCGGTCGACCTTCGACCTATGCGAGCATTATGGGAGCCATTCAAAACAGAGATTATGTGGTGAAACAAGAAGGGCGTTTCTTCCCGACGGATTTGGGAAAACTGGTGGCCGATCTGCTGATTGAAAGTTTTCCAAAGATTATGGACATTGCTTTTACCGCGGGCATGGAAGAAAAACTCGATGAAGTGGAAGAAGGCAAGGTCAATTGGGTTGAAATGTTAAAAACATTTTATGCGCCGTTTGAAAAAAACTTAAAGCTCGCCAAAAAAGAAATGCGAAATGTGAAGGGGGAAGAAACCAAAACAGACTACACCTGTGAAAAATGCAATGCCCCGATGGTGATTAAATGGGGAAGGCATGGAAAATTTTTAGCTTGTTCGGCTTATCCTGAGTGTAAAAACACCAAAGAAATTTCTATTTCTCAAGATGGCGGTGTGACGGTTCAACCCAAAGAAACGACCGATGAAAAGTGTGAGAATTGCCAAAGCCCTATGGCGGTGAAGCAAGGGCGATTTGGAAAATTTTTAGCTTGTTCGGCATACCCTGAGTGTAAAACCACCAAACCCTTTCATATTGGCATTGGGTGTCCTCAACCCGAATGTGGGGGGAATTTGGTTGAAAAGAGAACGCGGTCTAAAAAGATTTTTTATGGTTGTTCGAAGTATCCCAACTGTCAATTTGCAACTTGGTACAAACCCATTCAAAAGCCTTGCACGCAATGTGGGGCGCCCTTTCTTGTTTTAAAAATTACCAAATCTCGAGGGCAAGAATATGTCTGTATTCGCCCAAACTGTGAGTATGTAGAAGCGATCGCTCAAGCATCCTAAACCCTGCTCACTTGTGGTTACAGATGTTTATAAAATATAGCGGCTTAAGTTTTGATCTTCGACAATATCGTGCAATTTTTCTTGGATGTAGGCTTTAGTAATGACAATGGATTTTCCTTTTAAATCCGGAGCATCAAAAGAAATTTCATCTAAAAGACGTTCCAGAATGGTGTGCAGCCTTCGAGCTCCAATATTTTCCTGACGTTCATTGACCAGCGTGGACATTTCTGAAATTTCGACAACAGCATCTTCGGTAAATTGTAAATCAATGCCTTCCGTTTTGAGCAATGCAATATATTGTTTGGTGAGGGCATTTTTAGGCTCTTGAAGAATGCGAATAAAGTCATCTCGTGTGAGGCTATCTAATTTAACGCGAATGGGGAATCGACCTTGCAATTCTGGAATGAGATCTGATGGCTTGGATGTATGAAAGGCCCCAGCAGCAATAAAGAGAATATGATCGGTTTTGACCATCCCATACTTTGTAAAGACATTGGATCCTTCCACAATGGGCAACAAATCTCGTTGTACGCCTTCTCGCGAAACATCCGCGCCATGGTAGCCTTCCCGACGGGCAATCTTATCAATCTCATCTAAAAAAATAATGCCCGATTCCTGAACTTTCCTGAGTGCAATTTCAATGACGTTGTCCATGTCCACCATGCGCTGTGCTTCTTCTTGGGTTAAATATTCAAGTGCTTCTGGGACTTTGAATTTTCGTTTTTTCTGGCGGCGGGGCATCATGTTGGAAAACATGTCTTGAAGATTTTTATTCATTTCATCTGGAGAATTGGTTTGGGCAAACACTTCTACCATCATGGGGAATCCAGCCCGCTTTGCCTCGGGTTTAATTTCAATGATCCGGTCATCGAGTTTTCCTTCTCGAAGCAGAGAGCGTAATTTTTCTCTTGTTTTAGAATCTTCTTCCGGGAGTTGATTTAAATTGATGGTGGATTCTCGGGGATCTAAATTTTTAGGAAATTTTCGTTCAATGGGTGGCAAGAGGTAGTCTAAAATAACTTCTTCTGCGCGTTCTCGTGCTTTTTCTAAATTTTTTTCCTTTTCAACGGCTTTGGTCATTCGAACCGAAAGTTCGGTGAGATCTCGAATCATGGATTCCACATCTTTTCCAACGTAGCCCACTTCTGTAAATTTTGATGCTTCGATTTTAAGAAACGGGGCATCGGCAAGTTTAGCCAATCGGCGCGCGATCTCGGTTTTTCCCACACCGGTGGGGCCCATCATAATAATATTTTTAGGATAAATTTCGTCCTTGAGATCTTCCGAAACCAGCTTACGACGCCAGCGATTTCGAAGGGCAATGGCAACTGCGCGTTTGGCATTTTTTTGGCCAACGATGTATTTATCCAGTTCTGTAACAATATCTTTGGGGGTGAGGTGTTTCATTTTAAGCTTCTTCGCTCGTAATGTGGTGATTCGTATAAATGCAAATATCGGCTGCGATTTTTAGGGCTTCTTCGGCAATTTCTTTTGCTGAAAGAGAAGAATGCGAAACCAGGGCACGAGCTGCCGCGGTTGCATAGGCGCCACCAGAACCAATGGCAATGACACCATCATCGGGTTCAATGACATCACCGACGCCAGAAATGACGAGCAAGCTTTTCTGGTCTGCCGCAAGGAGTAAGGCTTCGAGGCGTCGTAGCATTTTATCGGTTCGCCAGTCTTTGGCGAGTTCAACGGCCGCTCGGGTTAAATTGCCATGGAATTGCTCTAATTTGGTTTCAAATTTTTCAAATAGGGTAAAGGCGTCTGCCGTGGCGCCAGCAAATCCTACGACCACTTGGTTTTTATAAATGCGGCGTACTTTTTTTGCTTGGTGCTTCATGACGGTGGTTCCGAAAGTCACTTGGCCATCGCCTGCCAATGCAATTTTATTTTGATGGCGAATGCCCACAATGGTGGTGCCTCGAAAATTAAGCTTTGGGATGTGATTTATCATAAACCTCCATAAGTTGTTCAATGTCCAAGTGCGTGTACTTTTGCGTCGTGGCAAGACTCTCATGCCCCAAAAGTTCTTGAATGTCACGTAAATTTGCGCCGGCTGCCAATAAATGCGTGGCGAAGGAATGGCGCAAGGTGTGCGGGCTAATATTTCTTAAACTTCCGCATTGCAAAATATATTTATCAATCATGCGTGCAACACTGCGAGCGGTCAGGCGCTCTCCCAATCGATTTAAAAAAAGAGCCTCTGTTTTATTCTTTTGGAGCAGTTGGGGCCGGCTGGCTTCGTAGTGTTGCAATGCGTCGAGAGCCTTTTGTCCTAAGGGGAGGATGCGTTCTTTGCGTCCTTTTCCCTTCACTTTAAGCCTTTCTTCTGAGCGATGCACATCATGAAGATTGAGGGTCACCAGTTCACTGACCCGAATACCGGTGGCGTAGAATAATTCTAAAATGGCGCGATCTCGCTTTCCTAAGTCAGTCGAAAGATTAGGCGTTTCAATCAATTTTTCCACTTCGTCAACGCGTAAAACCTCCGGCAGTTTTTGTTCTTGTTTGCTAGAGATGAGATGCGCGGTTGGATCGAGTGCAATTTTTTTTTCGCGTGTTAAATATTGGAAAAAATGTTTTAAGGTTGACAGTTTTCGAGCAATGGAGTTCTTTTGGCAATGTTGATACAAATGACTTAAGTAAGAACGGATGCTGAGAGCAGAAACATCCTGCCATTGAGAAATCGTTTTTTGTGGCTTTATATAAAGATAAAAATGTTTTAGATCGCTCATATAATTTCTGAGCGTATGGGGAGACACTGTTTGATCGTATTTTAAATAGGTTTCAAATAGCTTTAATGCTTGCTGCATAGGGTGATTAAAATATAATCACGATTTCAGTCAAGTCAATTGAAGGGCCATTTTTTTGTTTACACAGGCTGAAATTCGTAAATATAATGAGTTTTTTATGATGTTTACATGGAGTGAACATTTAACAAAGGAGAATGAAAATGGCTGAAGAAGGTTATTGTGTCAAATGTAAGGCAAAATCAATTATGAAAGATGAAAAAGTGGTGACGATGAAAAATGGACGAAAGGCCATGAAAGGCAAATGCTCGAAATGTGGAACGGGCATGTATAAAATCCTACCTAAGTCGTAATTTTTTCTTATTGTAAATATTATTTGTGAAGGCGCTGGTTACTGGAGGACATGGGTTTATTGGGAGCTTTTTGGTTGAAAGGCTTCTCAAAGAAGGTGTCCAGGTGCGCTGTTTGGTTCGAAAAACAAGCGACCTACGTTGGATTCGGCATTTAAATGTAGAGTTGGTGATTGGAGATCTCACCGAAGCAGAAACATTGCCGGAAGCGGTGAAGGGTGTAGATGTCGTTTACCACAATGCGGGTGCCATTAAAGCAAAAACGAAAGACGCTTTTTTTTCGATTAATACTCATGGAACGGTTGATTTGGCCAAAGCGGTCAGTCTGCATGCGCCCAACGTTCAGCGCTTTGTCTATATTAGTTCTGTGGCCGCTGTTGGTCCTGGATCAGGGGATCGTCAGGCCACAGAAAACACCCCGTGTTTTCCCATCAGCGCCTACGGTCAGAGCAAGCGAAGTGCAGAAGAAATTTTAGAAAAAGAATTTTCTCACTTGCCGTATACCATTATTCGTCCTTCGATTGTGTATGGGCCGAGGGATGAGCATTTTTTGACATTTTTTAAATTTGCCAGATTTGGGTGGTTTCCGATCCCCTATCCCTATGAACGGTATTATTCGATCGTTCATGTGCTGGATTTGGTAGAGGGGATTGTGCTGGCGGCTGCATCGCCTTCTGCGGTGAAGCAGACGTATATCTTATGCAATGAGGAATTTTATACGTTTGAAAATTTGGCTCAGTGTTTGACGAAACCCTTTGGAAAGAACCCTCATTTTATTAGAATTCCCAAGATAGCCTTAGAGGCCGTGGCTTTGTTTGGGGATGCCTATTCTTGGCTTACCAAACGTGACATGATGATTAGCCGTCTCAAGCTCCCCGAATTGTCTGCAACCTCTTGGGTATTTTCGCCGAAGAAGGCGCAGGCGCAGCTCTCTTTTCAACCGAAAATTCCCTTAGTACAGGGAGCCCATGAAACGGTTGCGTGGTATCGCAAAAACAACTATTTGTGAGGCTGTTCAACAGCCTGTCGGGGTGTAGCGCAGCCTGGCTAGCGCGCTTCGTTCGGGACGAAGAGGTCGTGGGTTCAAATCCCGCCACCCCGAGATTT
>JACQJD010000014.1 GCA_016198185.1 Deltaproteobacteria bacterium | reverse complement strand
TCTTAGGACAGGGCCCCATCCCAGAAAAAAACTTTCTACAACTGAAATCAGAGATTGCCGATTTAAAAACACATTTTTCTATTTATATAATCGATTTACAAAATGTATCCTAAAAATTTAAAAAAGCCGTTCAAAAGGAAATGATTGAAATTATAGATGGAAAAATCAAAGCTAAAGTTGATTTTCAAAAATTTTGAAGAGGCACTGGATCGTCTTGAAGAAGCCTTACAAGAAAATTGCGAAAAAAATGTTTTGGCGTTGGATGGCTCCATCCAACGATTTGAATTTTGTTATGAACTCTGTTGGAAAAGCTTAAAACGCGCTCTTGAGATGGAAGGCATTTCAACCAAAACCCCCAGAGAAGTTTTTAAGGCTGTGTTTAAGGCTGGCTGGCTTAAAGAAGGCGATCTATTTTGGGAAGAAATGATCGAAGACAGAAACGAAACTTCCCATACCTACGATCATGAGATTGCCATGAAGATTTATAATCATCTTCCACGCTATTTAACTGCTTTTCAAAAACTACTTTCCGCGCTTAAAAAGCGCTACGTTTTGTGAATTCATTTTTACTTGTTTGTATCGGTGGGATGATTGGAACAGGCGCTCGGTATTTACTTTCCGGCGGCATCCATCGTCTTTTTGAGACCCCCTTCCCCATTGGAACATTTTTCATTAATATTTTAGGTTCATTTTTGATCGGCTTATTCATGGAATACGCCCTCGGACGTTCCTATTTGAGCGATTCTGTAAGACTGATGGTTGCCATTGGCATTCTGGGCGGATTTACAACATTTTCAAGTTTTTCTTATGAAACCATTGCATTGGTCCGAGCGGGAAACCTTCCATGGGCCGCGTTCAATCTCATATTGACCAATTTTTTGTGCTTGGTCAGTACATTGGGAGGAATGAAATTAATTTCTTTTTTAAAATAAGGGGAAAAAATATATGACAAAATTAAAGGGCGAACAGTATTTAATGAGAATTTTTATTGGAGAAAGCGACCGGTTTGAAAACAAACCTTTATATCAATACCTGGTTGAACTTTTTAAAAAAGAAAAAATGGCAGGCACTACGGTCTTAAGAGGGATTGCTGGTTTCGGGGCCAAATCCCATCTCCATACTGCAAACATCTTACGACTTTCATCGGATTTACCCATTGTGGTTGAGGTCGTCGATACCCAAGAAAAAATAAATCAAATGCTTTCTAAGATTGATGCCATTATCAAAGAAGGCCTCATTACCTTAGAAAAAGTAGATGTCATCAAATACATCGCCTAGCAGGCTGTTGAAAAAGGCTCATCTGCGTTGTTACCCTCGTCGGCTCTCCTTCGACGTACCACTCAAGTACGCCTCAGTCGCGCCTCCTCAGGCGCCTAGCATCTGAGCCTTTTTGAACAGCCTGCTAAAAATAGACTTTTGAGCTTCGCTGAAATGATAGGAAGGGGCTATCTTATTGTTGTTGGCTTGCGCCAACAACTGCATTTTCAACATCCTCTGATGAACTCTGAAAAAAAGAATTCTATTTCTCTGGCAGCAGATGCAGCAGAGTCAGAGCCATGGACAGAATTTTTTTCAATGCTTAACGCATATTGGGCACGCAAGGTTCCCGGTTTGGCTTCTTTGGGATTGGTCGCCCCCATGAGTTCTCGATTTTTCAAAATTGCATTTTCTCTTTCAAGCACCATGAGAACCACTGGCCCCGAAGTCATATAAGATACCAAACTTTGGTAAAAAGGCCTTGCTTTGTGCTCTAAATAGAAATCTTTGGCGTCATCTTCCAATAAGAGCATTTCTTTTTTAGCTCTTACTTTAAACCCTTCTTTTTCATAACGTGAAATAATGTCTTTCTGTAAGTTTCTTTCTACGGCATCTGGTTTGATAATGACCAGCGTTTTTTCAATGGCCATCGTTACTCCTTTCAATATCGTTCCATGAGGCCGTTGGTCCTATCGGCCTCTACCTGTGCTTTCTAGAACTTCTAACGCAGTCTTTCCAATATCGGCTGGGCTTTTGGAAATATGCACACCTGCCTTTTGTAAAGCATTCACTTTATCTTGTGCGGTTCCTTTCCCTCCAGCAATAATCGCACCGGCGTGCCCCATGCGTTTTCCGGCAGGAGCTGTCATCCCCGCGATAAACCCAATCACAGGTTTCGAAAATTCTTTTTGAATATAATCGGCGGCTTCTTCTTCAGCACTTCCACCAATCTCACCAATCATGACCACCACCTCGGTCTCGGGATCCTCCTTAAATAATTTAAGCAAATCCACAAACGAAGACCCCACAATGGGATCTCCCCCCATCCCAATACACGTGGACTGTCCCAACCCCACTCGCGTTAGCTGATCCACCGCTTCATAGGTTAATGTTCCACTGCGAGAAATAAGTCCCACCTTTCCCGGTTTATGAATCACCCCCGGCATGATCCCAATTTTGCATTCTCCAGGCGTGATAATCCCCGGACAATTGGGACCTATCATGAGTGTTTTGGATTGTTTTTTTAACTTTTGTTTGATGCGCAACATATCGAGCGCCGGAATGCCTTCCGTAATGCAAACAATTAAATCTAAAGCAGCATCGATGGCTTCATGAATGGCTTGCGCCGCAAACCGCGCAGGTACAAATAAAACAGAAACGGTTGCTCCTGTTTTTTCTTTTGCCTCACTCACAGAATTAAAAACTGGGATCCCATCTACATCTGTTCCACCTTTTCCAGGCGTCACCCCTGCCACAATATGCGTCCCATACGCCAAACACTGCCCCGCATGAAATGTTCCTTCACGCCCCGTCAACCCTTGAACCATTACTTTGGTTCCTGTGTTAACCAAAATACTCATCTCCAGATGGCCTCCACAGATTTTTGAGCTGCATCAGTCATGGTGGTCGCCGTCAGAATTTTTAAATCAGAGACTTCCAGAATTTTTTTCCCTTCTTCGGCGTTGGTCCCTTGAAGCCGAACCACCAACGGCACATTCATCTTAATTTGCTTCACCGCTTCCAAAACACCTCGTGCAATCACATCACAACGCACAATGCCCCCAAAAATATTAATGAGCACCGCTTTCACTTTTGGATCTTGTAAAATAATTTTAAGCGCCTCTCGCACCTGATCTTGCTTAGCCCCGCCTCCAACATCTAGAAAATTTGCAGGCTCTCCACCATGCAACTTAATGATATCCATCGTCGCCATCGCCAAACCCGCGCCATTGACCATACAGCCAATGTTACCCTCCAAATGAATATAGTTAAGCTTGTGTTTGGAAGCTTCAATTTCATACCTATTCTCTTCAGATAAATCGCGTAAACTTTCAATTTCCGGATGCCGATAGAGCGCATTGTCATCGAAATTCATTTTGGCATCCAACGCCAGAAAATGTCCTGCTTCCGTTAGAATCAGCGGATTAATTTCTACGATCGAAGCATCTTTATCAACAAAGGCCCGAAATAAATTTTGAACCAAAACCTGAAACTCAAAAGCTTGTTGCCCTTCAAACCCCATTTTGTGTGAAAGACTCTTTAAAGCACTTTCTTTAAATCCAATCAAATCGGGCGCATATTCTGTGTAAATTTGATCTGGCAACTCTTCGGCCACTTTTTCAATTTCAACTCCGCCTTGTCGTGACGCAATCACTGCAATCTTTTCAGTCGAGCGATCCAAAACCAACCCCACATAAAATTCCTTTTTTATTTTTTGCCCTTGTTCAATATAAACTTTTTCAACTTTTTGCCCTTCAGGGCCCGTTTGATGGGTTTTTAAATTCATACCCACCATTCGTTTGGCATGGGAAAATACTTCTTCCAAAGATTTTGCAAGTGCTACGCCACCCCCTTTACCTCTACCGCCCGCATGAATTTGCGCTTTGACAACCCACAAAGCCCCTCCCAGAGCTTGTGCCTGAGCTTTGGCCTCTTGGGGTGTAAGCGCTAATTTTCCTTGGGGAATGGGAATGTCAAATTGCGATAAAATTTCTTTGGCCTGATACTCGTGAATTTTCATGAGGGTAGCTTAATATGCTTTATTAAGTCTTGAACGGCCCTTGCGGATTGATCTAAGGCTTTCTTTTCTTCTGACGTCAATTTTAATTCAATGATTTTTTCAATCCCTTTGCAGCCAAGTTTCACCGGAACCCCCAAATAAATACCTTCATACCCATACTCACCTTCGAGATACGCGGCACAGGGTAAAATCCTTTTTTGATCTTTTAAAATAGAAGCGACCATTTCAATGACCGCTGCCCCTGGGGCATAAAAAGCACTGCCTGTTTTTAAAAAATTAACAATTTCAATTCCGCCCTTTCGCGCACGGTCCACAAGCTCATCAATTTTTTTCTGAGGTAAAAGTTCTGTTAAGGGGATCCCTCCCACGGTTGTCAAACGCACGAGGGGAACCATTTCATCCCCATGTCCCCCTAAAACCAACGTTGATACATCCACAACCGATGTTTGTGTGGCTTCTGCAATAAAAGATCTAAATCGTGCCGTATCCAAAACACCGGCCATCCCCAACACACGCTCTTTCGGAAACCCACTTACTTTCTTTGCCACATAGGTCATGGCATCTAATGGATTAGATACCACAATCAAAATCGCTTCTGGACTATGGCGAACCACCTGCTCTGTTACGGCAGCTACAATTTTGGTATTGATGTTTAAAAGATCATCGCGGCTCATCCCTGGTTTTCGAGGAGAACCCGCCGTAATCACAACCACATCAGAGTCTTTTGTGTCTTTGTAGTCATTCGTTCCAATCACTTTGCAATCTGTTTTTGAAATCGGCGTTGCTTCGAACAAATCGAGACCTTTCCCCTGAGGAACCCCTTCCACAATATCAATCAAAACAACATCCCCTAAATTTTGGGTAAGGGCCCAATGGGCAGCCGTAGCACCCACATTTCCGGAACCCACAATCGTGGTTTTATTTCTTTTAATCATGTTACATGTTCCCAACGATGGCTTTCCCAAATTCAGAACATTTAAGCAATGTCGCCCCCTTCATATTGCGTTCTAAATCATAGGTCACCGTTTTATGTTGAATGGTTTTTTCAAGCGCCGTCACAATTAAATCTCCTGCTTTTTTCCATCCCAAATATTCAAACATCATGACACCCGAAAGTATCACAGAACCAGGATTCACTTTGTCTTGACCTGCATACTTGGGAGCTGTTCCGTGTGTTGCTTCAAAAATGGCGCACTCGTCACCCATATTGGCCCCCGGAGCCAATCCCAGTCCGCCCACCTGTGCCACCGCTGCATCGGAAAGATAATCACCATTTAAATTGGGAAGCGCAATCACACTGTATTCGTCAGGCCGAAGCAGAATTTGTTGTAACATGGCATCGGCAATCCGATCTTTCATCACGATTTTTCCCTTGGGGCACTTTCCTTTAAAATCACTCCACAAAATGTCTTCCGAAATTACCTCATTTGAAAATTCTTCTCGCGCAAGTTCATAGGCCCATTCTTTAAACGCCCCTTCCGTAAATTTCATAATATTGCCTTTATGAACCACCGTAACGCTTTCTTTTCCATGATCGAGCGCATAACGAAGGGCGCGTCTCACCAGTCGCTTGGTTCCAAATTCAGACATGGGCTTAATCCCAATCCCAGAACCAGGGCGAATTTTAATTTTCATCTCTGTCTCTAAAAATTTCCGAACTTGTTCTGCCTGAGGAGAATTGGCTTTCCACTCAATCCCCGCATACACATCTTCTGTATTTTCTCGGAAAATAACAAAATTTAATTTTTCAGGATGGGTGACCGGCGCTGGAACGCCTTGAAAATAGCGCACGGGTCTCACACAAGCATACAAATCAAAAATGTGACGCAACGTAACATTGAGACTTCGAATGCCGCCACCAATGGGCGTTGTCAACGGTCCTTTGATGGCAATGCCAAACTCACGAATAGCGTTTAAGGAATCTTGTGGCAACCATTCGTCATATTTTTGTTTCGCTTTTTCTCCAGCAAAAATCTCAAACCAAATAATTTTCTTTTTTCCTGAATAAGCCTTTTGAACAGCGGCATCCAAAACCAGTTGAGAAGCCCTCCAAATATCAGGGCCTGTTCCATCTCCCTCGATAAATGGGATGATGGGCTCGTCTGGAACTTGTAACGTGTGATCTTTATTTTGAATTATTTTTTTACCCAGAGTTGGCGGTGATATTTTTTGATAGGTACTCATTTTTAACTCAAAGGATTCGGGCTCAATCTAGTAACTTTGAAAAAAAGTGTCAAGGAAACACGCATTTTCAGCGAAACAATCCAAGCCATGTAACCAGACTCATCGAAAACCACGGGATATATGTGATCATGAGCAGTCCAATGAGAAGAATAACCAAAAACGGCAGGGTCGAACGGTATAAAGACAAAATCGATTTTCCAAAACGCATGGAAGAAATAAATAAATTAATACCAACGGGCGGCGTTAAATATCCAATTTCCAAATTGGTTAAAAAGATAATGCCCAAGTGGAGCGGATGAATCCCGTACGCTTGGGCCACAGGAACAATCAGCGGAACCACCACAATAATGGCAGAAAAAATGTCCATCATACAACCCACAACCAACAGAAAAATATTGAGCACCACCAGAAACATTATTTTAGAGGTAATATAAACTTTCATCATTTCTAAAATTTTCATGGGAATTTGCTCGTCAATCAAATAGTTGGTCAAACCCAAAGCAGCCCCTAATATAATGATAATAGAGCCTACCAAAACCATGCTCTCTCGAATAATTCTGGGTAAATCTTTTAAAAAATTAAGATCCCGATAAATGAGTCCTTCTACCATAAGAACATAAAATGCAGCCACACTGGCCGCTTCCGTTGCGGTCATATAGCCGCCATAAATGCCCCCCAAAATAATCAAAGGCAGTGGAAGCTCCCCCGCCGCGTGCCACATAGAAACGCAGACTTCTTTCAGTCGAAAAGAGGTTCTGGGGACCTGAAACACTTTTCCTTGATAAATAGCGTAGAGGGACAGTAACGCCATGAGCAAGAAACCAGGCAAAATACCCGCCACAAAGAGTTGATCCACACTCACTTGCGCAACCAATCCATACAAAATGAGTGGCAAAGAAGGTGGAAACAAAAGCCCAAGACTGCCACACGTGGTTACAATGCCAATGCTAAATTTTTCTGAATATTTTTGAGAAACAAGCAGGGGGTATAAAAGCCCCCCCATCGCAATAATCGTGACACCAGAAGCCCCGGTAAACGCTGTAAAAAAAGCACAGGTGGCCAGCGTCACCAAAGCAAGTCCTCCTGGAATCCAACCAAAAAGTGCATTGGCCACCCGAAGCAATCTTTGAGGGGTCCCGCTTTCGGCCATCACATAACCCGCAAACGTAAAGAGCGGAATGGCGAGCAACGCAGGAGCTGAGGCAATCCGATACATTTCTATAATCACGGCCGAAAGATCAATGTTTGCCAAATAAAAAAGTAAAAACGCAACCGCCCCAATAATTGAAAATAAAGGCGTTCCCAACAGGGCAAAGACGACAAACCCAATGACCCAGAATAATGTCGTCACGCCACTTCCTGAAAATGCGCTTTCAAACAACTGATATCATTTAAAAATCTTAATAAAAAACGAAGAGAAATGAGGCCAAATCCAATGGGAATAATCATCTGAACGATCCAAAAAGGCATATTTAAAAAAGTGTGGGTTTCGGCTACATATTCCATCCGGACAAATCGAACCGAGGCAAACACAAAAATGCAACTGATCCCAACCGTTACAAAACTTGTGACACAATCTGAAATTTTTTTCCACGTAGGAGACAGAAAGGCTGTCAAAGCATCAATCTTAATATGGCGATCTTCCTGTGTCGCCAAAGAAGCTCCGACAAACCCCACCCACAGCACCATGTTTCGAAGCATCGCATCAGCCCACGGAAAACCCGAATCAAAAAAAGACCTTAAAACCACTTGAGCAAAAGAAAAAAAAATCATGAATAAAATAAAAATAACCAAAATGAAGGTTTCGATTTTTGAAATCACTCCCAATGTAAACTTGAGAGATCTCATTTTGAAATTTTGGCTGAACTCATTTTCTTACGATGGGACTCAACGATGGACAAGACCCGATCCAACAACGCTTGATCATATAATTTTCCAACCAACGCCTTCTGAACTTTGACACTCACTTCTTTTAATTTCTGAACTTCGGCATCGGGCGCTTTCACAAATTGAATGCCATGTTTTTGAAGAACCGCGTAAGAGCTTTGATTGTCTTTTCGTGTGGCAGCAATAATGATTTTAGAATATTTCTCGGAAACTTTTTTAACCACTCCCTGCACTTCTAAAGAAAGTTTTTTAAATTGCGATTTGGTCATGATCAGTGCTCCCGTTGCATTGGCCAAATAGGGTTCTGTCATATATTTTACTTTGGTAAACCATTGTAGTGCAATGGCTGCCAGTGGGGGCGCATAAAATGAATCGATCAATCGGGTTTGAAGCGATGTTAAGACATCCGTAATGGCCAAAGAAACTGGCACGACGCCATACGCACTGGCCAATGCTTTTACCAAAGGATCTCCTTCCCATGCCCACATTTTTATTTTTTTAAGATCCTCGAGGGTTGTCACTGGTTTATTGGCATACACATTCACAAAACCAGCCTCTGCCCATCCCAAAAATACAAATCCTTTTTTTTCAAATTCAGCTTCATAATAGGATTTTAATTGAGAAGTCACCGCATCAATTTCAGATTCATTGTTAAATAAAAAAGGCAGCTCCAACACGCGAACGGCGGGTACAATTTGTCCCAACCCAACACCTGTAAAGCCTCCTGCATGAACTTGTCCAATGCGCATTTTTCGAACAACGTCAATTTCGTCTCCCAAAACACCGCCCGCATAAATTTTAAATTTGACGGCGCCTTTGGTTTCTTTTTCAAGCTCTGCATTAAATTGATTCATGATGTTCATCCAGGTGGTGCCTTCGGGAGCTAAAATGGCCATTTTAATTTCTTGAGCAGCACCCATGGCATCAGAAAGTCCACTCAGCATCATCCATAAAACCATAAAACCAATCTTTTTCATGAAGCTCCTTTCAAAATAATTGGAACCGTTGCGCCCTTAAACGGTAGGCTTTCTTTTTGGCAAGCTGGGTAATCAAGCTTTGTTCTGGGAAAATAGTGTCCGGCGCCTCTAATACTTCCAAAATTAAGGCATCAAATAATTTTTTGTCTTGCGCTTGAACGGCGTAATATTGCGCATACAGAACCTGAGCAATTAAGAATTTTCGGTTGGTTAAGGTTAATGCCCGTTCAAAATGCTCCTTCGATTTTAACAAATTGCCGCCCAACATTGGCGGCCTAGAACCATAATAGGCCCCATAAAAAAGATGCGGCCCTGCAAAAAAATAGGATTCGTCCCATGCCAACACTTTTTGCATGAGCAATTCCATACGAGGGGCATCGGCAATGGCTTGGGGGGAATGTAAGTTGAGATTAATCCAATTTCCCCAGTTATAGGCAGTCCAAAAAATGGGAGCAATGTCTGATCGATCTAGATCATTGACTTGGGCTTCATAGGCTTCGAAATGCGAACCCAGTGCCTGTTTAAATTTTTTATTTTCTTCTAAAATGGAAAGCGCATAGGATTTACCCCGTTCATAAAACAGATTGGCGCGTTCTTTATATTCCTTGGCTTTTTTAGAATCTCGTTTTTGAAATTCCTCATAGGCATCTTCCATGAAGGCAAATGCATATCCACCGTAGCTTTTTGAACAAAGGATTCGCAAGGTTTCATTTCTGGGACTGGCCTTGAGCAACCCTTCTAACATTTTTATATTTGCGGCAATGGCGGTGTCGGCCAGCGTGAGGTCGGATTCTTCTTCAATGGCCTTGGCCCCATCCACCATAATGTCTGCGGTTACATCGACGGCAAGCATCTTCATAGAACATCCCGTAAGCCCCAAGATTACAGCCATCCATCCTAAAAAGAATTCTCGTTTCATCGTCATAGCCAACCGATTTAATCAGAAACCAATAAGAATTTCTAGATAAAATTTCTTTTTCAACTGGCCAGCCTTCCTTCAAAAAGTGAGGGAAGGCTGGCCAGTCCATTGCGAAATCACAAAATGCGTGCTATAAGGAGTGAAATGTTTTCTAAGAAAATTGCTTCTTTATGGCTCTTCTTATCAATGACTTCCTATAGTTATCCATCCACGGCTGAAATGGCCATTAGTTTTAATCCACGCGATGACTACCAATTTGGCGTTGGATCAACGATTGGGGGCGCTTATGGCGTTGTTGGGGTTTCAGGATATCTCAATTGGTCTTCCCTCGTTAATATAGAAGTTGGCGCCGGAACGGGTCTTTATTTCGATGCCTACCAAGCCCACGTTCGGTATCTCATTTTAGATCATCCGCTAACCCCCGCTGCGGGCCTAGGCCTTGCTTACTGGGATCTATCGGTCCCCCCTCAAAAAGCCGCCCAAAAGTCATCCAATGCCGTTGATCTCGGGCTGGTCAAAGCCGATGGCTCTGAATCCAAAGGAGGCATTGGACTACTCCCCTTTTCTATCGGATTAAATTATATTTCCGATTTGGGCTTAAGTTTAAATGTTGATTTTCAATTTATGGTTTCCATGGCCAACTTCCATGGAATCCCTTATGGTGGCCTTAGTTTTCAGTGGTATTTCTAAAACCAAAAATTAATTTTCTGAGGCAGTAATTTAAAAGAAGCTTTCTGAACCGTCATATCTTCCCCATCTAATTCCAAATCCAATGGCGCTTTTCCCTGAAGGCTCACCCCATCACATGTAAACGTTTCAACTTGAGAGACTTGCGTTAACTTACCGGAATATATTTTGGGAAGGTTGATCAACCCGCCCAGGGTGGACATCGCTCGAATTAAAGTCACATCAAACTTTCCATCTGTAAGATCCGCTCTGGGGGCCCATTGCATTCCAGATCCACTAAATCTCCCATTGCAAACAAAGCCACACATCAAGGTTCGTGTCATTTCTGGAGCCCCCGGAACCATGATCCTGACTTCTTGCGCAGGGTAGGACAAAAAAGTTTGAAGGGTATTTAAAAAATAGGTCAGCTTTGAGCCTAATTTTTTTTGGGAATGATTCACGCGTTTGGCCACCACCGCAGAACACCCAAAGCTTGCAATGTTAATAAAATAACGCTGTCTCAGCTCACCTTCCCTATTGGCAAACTCAACTTTTCCAATATCAATGGGCTGAGTTTCAAACCGTTTCAACCTTTGAAGCGCTTGCGTGGTCGAATAAACACCCCACGTTTTTGCAAAATCACAACCGCTTCCCAAAGGAATGGTCCCCAACCATGCTTTCGGCTGAATAAGATCATTGCCCTCGAAAAAACCATTCAACCCCTCCGAAAGAACGCCATCCCCCCCCACAACCAAAATTTTTGAAATCCCATTTTTTAAAGCTTCCCGCACCAATCGTGTGGCATCATGACGGCCTGTGGTTAAAACCACTTCATATGATTTTAAAAAATGAAGGTCGGGCACAAGTTTTTTCCATAACTCTTGCGCTTTCCCACCCCCAGCTCTTGGATTTAAAATAACCGCTACTTCAGTCGACATATTTCAAATGGAGCTCTTTAAGTTGTCGGTCCTCTAAAGGAGCTGGTGAATGGGTCATCAAACACTGCACTTTCTGAGTTTTAGGGAAAGCAATCACTTCTCGAATGGATTCCACACCACAAAACAATGCACACAGTCGATCAAAGCCAAAGGCAATGCCGCCATGAGGGGGCGTTCCAAATTGCAATGCCTCTAATAAAAATCCAAATTTTTCCTGCGCCTCTTCGGATCCAATTTTTAAGATTTCAAACACCTTCGATTGAATCGGGGCTTCATGAATTCGAATGCTTCCACCCGCAATTTCCGTTCCATTCCAAACCAAATCATATCCTTTGGAGATCACTTGGAGTGGGTCTTGATCTAAATCAGAAACGCTTCCAATGGCAGGCGCTGTAAAGGGATGATGTTTCGCAACATACCGATTTTCTTCGGAGTCCAATTCAAACATCGGAAAATCGGTTACCCAACAAAGTTGATCTGGTTTTCCTTCTGAAAGCTTAAACTTTTTTCCCAAATGAATTCTTAAATTTCCCAACACTTGATTCACCACATCTGGATTTTCATCTGAAACAAAAATACAAGCCTCTGCCTCTGTAAGATTTAGTTTTTGGCTCAACGTCTCCATTTCTTTGGACGAAAAATATTTTGCAATGGGAGATTTCCACTGGCCCTGTTCGTATTTAACCCACGCCAATCCTTTGGCACCCCATTCTTTGGCGAGTTTTTCCAAATCATCGAAGTCTTTTCTGGAGAGCTTTCCGCCCAAGACCCCAAGGTTGATGGCTTTGACTTTTCCATTTCGCTCGGCTGGGGCTGAAAAAACTTTAAAAGAAACATTTTTAACAATAGACGTTACATCCGTGAGCTCCAATCCAAAACGAAGATCTGGACGATCCACACCATAACGACTCACCGCTTCTTGGTACGTACACCTTCGAAATGGACGATGAATATCAACGTGGTTTATTTTTTGAAAAATTTCACAAACCAACCCCTCGACCAACGCCATCACATCTTCTTGATCCACAAAAGACATTTCAATATCGACTTGGGTAAACTCAGGCTGGCGATCCGCTCTTAAATCTTCATCTCGAAAACATCTTACAATTTGAAAATAACGCTCAAACCCAGAAACCATAAACAATTGCTTAAAGAGCTGCGGCGATTGTGGCAGCGCATAAAAACATCCAGGGTAGATGCGACTCGGCACCACAAAATCTCTCGCCCCTTCGGGGGTGCTTTTGATTAAAAAAGGCGTTTCCAGTTCCAAAAACTTCTGTTTTGAAAGATAATGACGAATCACCTGCGCCATCTCATGACGTAATATAAAATTCTTTTGAAACGCAGGCCTTCTTAAATCCAAATATCGATATTTTAAACGCACAGGCTCACTGACATCTGTTTGATCTTCGATGACAAAGGGAAGCACCTTTGATTCATTTAAAAGTTCAAATTCTGTCACCAAAATGTCAATGTCCCCTGTCTTCATTTTTGAATTTCTCATTCCCTGAGGTCTTGCTTCTACACGGCCTTTAATGGAAATGACATATTCGCTTCTCAACCCTTCTGCTTGGCGATGCACCGCTGAATTTACGTTGGGGTTAAAAACGACTTGCGTCATGCCATAACGATCTCGCAAATCGATAAAAATAACGCCCCCATGATCTCTTCGCGTATGAACCCAACCCGATAAGATGACTTCTTTCTCACGATCGGAAAGCGTGAGTTCCCCACAGGAATGCGTTCGTTTCAACTTCATATTTGTATCCTTTGTTCCAGAGTTGAAATGATATTTGAAAATGCCACCTCCACTTGTTCCTGTGTCTGCATATTCCGCAAAATGGACTTTCCTTCGGAAAGTTCATGATCCCCAATCATCAAAACATATTGCGCTCCGAGGCGATCTGCTTGTTTCATTTGAACCTTCAGAGATTTATTTTCATAATTAATTTCGGCCTTGATATGTTTAAGCCGGATTTGATTGACCAAGGTAAATGCAAACGCTCGCGCTTTGTCACCCAAGACCGCCACAAAAACATGGCATCGGCCAACGGACACCTCTTGCGAGGGCATGGATAACATCAGCCTCTCAATGCCAGTTGCAAAGCCAAAGCCAGCCGTATCCGGACCACCTAAGGTCTTCACCAGTCCGTCATATCTGCCACCGGCCCCTAACGTATCTTGTGCACCTAAGCCTATGGAACTTTTCACTTCAAACGCCGTTCGTACATAATAATCAAGCCCTCGAACAATGGCGGAATTGACATCAAAGGGCACCTTCAGTTCTTTCAATGATTGTTTCACAGATTCAAAATGCGTTGCGCACGGACCACATAAATCATCGAGAATACGTGGCGCTTTTTTTGAAACTTCTTTGCAAGCCTCATTTTTACAATCAAATGTCCGCATGGGATTTTTTTTAAGTCTCGATTGGCAATCTTCACATAACGCTGACACTTTTGCCTGAAAGTAAGATACCAATTTTTCTCGATAAGCAGGTCTGCAGGTGCTATCTCCAATGGAATTGAGTTCAACGGAAAACGCTGCAAGACCGAGCCTTCGATACAGTTCTGTTAATAAAAAAATGCATTCCGCATCGACGTATGGCTCATGGGCTCCCAATACTTCAATGCCCACTTGCGTATGTTGACGATATCTTCCTTTTTGCATTCGCTCATAACGATACATCGGTGCCCAATAATAAAATTTTTGGTACGCTTCTGGATAATACAAACGATGCTCAATATAAGCACGAACGACTGGCGCCGTTCCTTCTGGACGTAAACAAAAGGACTCCCCTTTTTTATCTTGAAATACATACATTTGCTTTTGAACAATGTCAGAGGTGTGCCCAGAAGATCTTGCGAACAATTCGGTTCTCTCGACCACAGGCATTTCCAAATATTGAAATCCAAAATTTTCAAAGAGCTCTGAAGCAATGGCTCGAATTTTTTGCCATTGAACAGAGTCAGGCATCAAAAGATCATGCATGCCCTTAACACTTTGAATTTGCATTTATTTCCCTTTGCACCGAAATTTTATAATATTATCGAAGACTTACATAAAGAAATAAACGGTGTCAATGAGTTACCGTGATTTTGGGGATGGCTTTCATGAGTGCGGCCAATGAAAAACGACGTTGTGAAAATTGCTGGGATAAATGCATCTTCCAGACCGGAAACCATGGCGCGCAATAGACCTGTTCAAGGCATCCATTGAATTTAACCGCAGACGGTGCCTCTAAGGCATGCGGCCAAAAGGTCTCTCTCTCATCTTTGCTTACATCGAAAACAAAATCTTCATCCTGTTGAACTTCAATATCAGGGATCGCACCAACCTTTTGCCAAGAATAGCCCGCAGGTGAATATGCATAGAAAGTTGTTAAATTAAGGATCGACGTCGAGTTGATTGAAAAAGGCGCTGGTAAATCTTGAACCATAAAATCATGGAATTGTCCGACCGCTTTCCCATAGGTACGTTCTCCCACCAATATAGCTTTTCCATGGACTTGAAGCGCATCGGCAAATATTTCCGCCGAAGAAGCAGATGCACGTGATACCAGAATAACAATCGGCAAATTTTGGATTCCTGGGATTTCATTTCCCGATGTCGCAAAATATGCACTTGCGGTTGAAGAAGGCATGTATTGAATGCTGCCATTTTCAGGTTTTATTGAAAGAACAATCGTGGGGCCCTGGGTTAAAAAAAGTTCCAACAATTCATGAGCCTCGAAAGTTGACCCGCCTGAGTTGGTTCTAAGATCCAAAATCAAAGCACTTGGGCAACCATTGTGTTGAACGTTTTTTTCATAAAGTTCTTTAAACGTATCTGCGGTCTTCTCAGAGAATCGATCGATGCGGGTATAGATAACATTGGAAGCACTCGACCAAAATAACCCCACACCATCGTTTTCATTCCCCCCTTCAAACTCTAAAGACGGGAAAGCATTCGAATCCACAATCGAATAGGTCTGTGAAAAATTTTGGATGTACATATTATCATCCAAATCCCGCTGAAGTTTCCTACTCAAATGTTGGTCTATAAAAAATTTTTCTCCAAGCTCAATAAAATAGGAATGAGGATCCAAGCCCGTTACAAAATAACGAAAAATACTTTTTAAAATAAGTGGGGCTAAAGAAGAACGAATCGTATCATCATAATAGTGCCTTTTTTCAAAATCGCGTTTCATGTCTTTCGATAATTGCTCAACACTTTCGCAAAAAGAGGACTCTGAGTTAAAAGGGTTCATGTTAAAATGAGCGGATTTAAATTGTACATAACCAATGTCAATGGCGGGCACAGATACCAGATGATTTCCATCATCCATCAGGAACCGAAAATCTCCAACCCCTTTGCTGAAATAAGGCGTGGGAAGCCTTCCTTTTTTTAAAACTTTGTTGGCGGCCGTTTCTAAGCGCTTAAAAACATCTATTTGGCCCTTTAAAACGTGGTTCGCTTCAACATATCGAACCAATTTAAAGTGATCTTCGCATGAAAACTGAAAACCATCATTGAGACGTTTCTCTAAAATTTCTTGGATCTCTTGGTCACTCTTTCGATAGTCTTGATACCAAAAATTCTTTGCGGTCTTAGAGGATGGGATATCCTTACCACATCCAAAAAGCACAGATATGGCAATCACCATCCAGCGAATGAAATGATCAGAATGATTCCCCCTCACAGCGAGGCAGGGCTACTGCAAAAAACGTTCCAAAATATAACCCTGTTATTTCAATAGGTTGCCTTTAGAAAGGGTGTAAAACAATTATACACTTCTAAGATCTTATACGGAGGCCGTCGATATAGGGTCAAGGGACAAAGGACACAGGTGGGAGGGTAAGGAATCAATGCTCGTTAAGGGTCTTTATTCCTCAAATTTAACAATTTATCCAAAATCCCATTGACAAAGGCGCTGGAATCTTCACTTCCAAACCGTTTCGCAATTTCAATGGCCTCATCCAAAATGACCTCCCCCGGAATATCAGGACAATACAAAAGCTCATAGGTCGCCAATCTTAAAATATTTCGATCCACCGCCCCCATCCGAGAGAGCTTCCAATTTTGAGAAGCCGATTCAATATGGCGATCCAATTCCGTCCTTTTATCCAAAATCGATTGAAAGAGCATTTGAGCACGTTCTGAGACTTTGGGTTTCTCAGTACGAAAAAAATCGGGATCCCTCAGACTCTCGCCATTTAAATCTGACTGAAACAAAAGTTGCAAAACAAGCTGTCTCGATTTTCGTTGAACCCCCATAAAATAACATCCTCACACAGATTGCTTTAATCGATTTAAACTTTGAAGCATCTCTAAGGAAGCTTGGGTTGCCTGTTTCCCTAGATTTCCAACTTTCCCACCAGAACGATCCATGGCTTGATCCAGCGTATCTGCCGCAATGATGCCAAATCCAATAGGAATCTCAAACTTCAGCGAAAGATGCTCAATGCCCTGAACCACCGTCTGACAAATTAAATCAAAATGCGCAGTTTCCCCTCGGATGAGACACCCCAAAGCAACGAGAGCATCGGGTTGATAAGAGCCAATCATCACCTGAAGCGCCAAAGGAATTTCAAAACTCCCGGGTACTTTTGTTACCAAAATGTGGTCATCCGCAATGTGATGGCCATGAAGCACTTCTTGGGCCCCCAACAACAATCGATCTGTAATGAGCGAATTGAACTCGGAAACCACAATCCCAAATTTTAAAGAAGATCTATTCATGACAAAACTTTCTAAGAATGGCTGGGCAATTCTAACCAGTGCCCTAATTTTTCACGCTTGGTGGTTAAATATTTTACGTTTTCTTTCCGAACGTCGACTTGAATGGGAACACGCTCTACGATTTCAAGCCCATAGCCTGAAAGACCTACAATCTTTTTAGGGTTATTGGTCAACAAACGAAGTTTTAAAATCCCCAAATCTAAAAGCATTTGAGCCCCCAAACCATAATCTCTTAAATCTGGTTTAAACCCGAGCATTTCATTGGCTTCCACGGTGTCATAGCCTTGATCTTGAAGTGCATAAGATTTGATTTTATTCACCAGCCCAATCCCACGCCCTTCTTGCTGCATGTACAAAAGCGCACCTGAGGGTGCTAGCGAAATTTGACGTAAAGAGGCCTTGAGCTGTTCACCACAATCACAGCGCAAGGATCCAAAGAGATCCCCGGTCGTACATCCTGAATGCATTCGAACCAAGGGAACAGCATCCAAAGATAAATCTCCCCGCACCAAGGCCAAATGTGTCTTTTGATCAATGTCATTTTCATACACGATCAATTTAAACTCGCTAAACGCAGGCTCAGAAAAACGCGTTGGCAACTTGGCTTCCGCCACACGACGCACCAATCTCTCATGACGCAATCGATAAGAAATAATTTCTGCAATGGAAATAATGGGGATATCAAACTGTTGCGAAAGTTTTTCTAAATCTGAAAGCCTGGCCATCGTCCCATCATCGTGCAAAATTTCACAAATGACCGCCGCCCCTCGAAGCCCAGCCAAATACATAAGATCGGTGGATCCTTCTGTTTGCCCTGCACGAACCAAAACCCCTCCCGCTCGAGCCCTCAAGGGAAATACATGACCTGGCGAAACCAGATCAGACGGCTTTGCTTGCCTGGCAACAGCCGTGCGTATCGTCTTTGCGCGATCAAAAGCAGAAATGCCACTCGTAACACCCGATCTCGCTTCTATGGAAATGGTAAAATTCGTTCCAAACCGAGAATGATTGGAAGAGACCATCAGCGGAAGATCCAATTGGTCCACTATTTTTTCTTCTAAGGCCAAACAGATGAGCCCTCTGCCATATTTACTCATAAAATTAATATGTTCCGGCGTAATAAGCTCTGCTGCACACACCAAATCGCCTTCATTTTCTCGATCTTCATCATCTATTAAAATGATCATCCGACCGGATTGAAGTCGTTCAAGTGCTTTTTGTGTTTTGTCCATAAATTCCTTCGATGGTGGATTGCACATACTTTCCTAACATATCAAACTCCAAATGAATAGGGTCCCCTCTTTTTTTCTCTCCCAACGTCGTTGTACGAAGTGTTTGAGGAATGAGCATCAACCGAAACTGATCTTTCATAAGTTCATGGATGGTAAGACTTACCCCATCCACCGCAATAGAACCTTTTTCTACCAAAGGTCCCGATGTTTTTTGAATATCCATCCTCACAAATTCTCCCTCAGCGTGTATTTCCACAATCTTTGATGTCTCGTCCACGTGTCCTGTTACAAAATGTCCTCCGCAGCGATCATCAAAACGCAAGGATCGCTCTAAATTCACGCGAGCCAATTTTGGAAGATCTCCTAAAAAAGTTTTTGACAGTGTTTCCGAAGAAAGATCCACCCAAAACCCACTGCGACTGGATCGAACCATGGTTAGACAAACCCCTGAAACGCAAATACTTTCTCCTTCGCCCATTCCTTTGAGAAAAACGTTAGGGGCTTTGATGAAAAAACTTAAACCGCCATTTAAAGGATTAATTTTTTGGATGGTTCCTTGAGCTGAAACAATACCACTAAACATGTACATAGCCCTGGATCAAAAAATCTTGACCGATGGGCTCAACACTCACATGTTTTAATCTGACCGCTTGATCTAAATCACTCAATCCCATTTTGGAAAATGCCCCCAAGGCATCATCTCCCAAAATACGCGGCGCAACAAAAGCATAGACTTTATGGGTTAACTTCTCTTTTAAAAACGAGGCATTGACTTCGGCGCCCCCTTCCACCAGCAACGAGGTCATTCCAATTTTTCCAAGATGTTTCAACAAAGACACCAAGGAAACACGACCCCGTTTATCCGGGACCACGAGGATCTCTACCCCTTTGCGTTCTAATGCTTTTCGTTTTTTAATGGGCGCTCTGCGCGTGGTGGCCACCATCGTTTTTGTTCGGTCATCAATTTTTAGAATTTTAGCTCTCACCGAAATTCGAAGTTTGGAATCAACCACAATGCGAAGAGGGTTCATAAACTCTCGCTCTTTGTGAACCGTCAAGGAAGGATTATCGGTCGTCACCGTTCCAATCCCAACCAAGATGGCATCCACACGCCGTCTTAAAGATTGAACAAACTCTCGAGATTCTTCGGAAGTAATCCACTTGGACTCCCCTTTAAAAGTTGCAATCTTGCCATCCAGGGTCGATGCCGTTTTTAAAACAACAAAAGGCAACTGATGTTTCATCCAATAGGTATAATATTCATTCAGTTCTCGACATTCTTTTTCACAAATACCCGTTTGAACATTGACTGCCAGACGTTTGAGTTCTCGAAGACTCTTTCCATTCATTTCTGGATTAGGATCTTCCATTCCCACAATCACCTCTCTCACACCAGCACGATAAATGGATTCTGTACAAGGACCTGTGCGTCCGACATGACAACAAGGTTCAAGCGTAATATATAAGGTCGCACCGCGCGCGGCTTCCCCAGCTTCATCTAATGCCATGCGTTCAGCATGCATTTCTCCTGCACGCTTATGATACCCCCTGCCAACAATTTTCCCATCCTTCACCAACAAGGCTCCCACCAAAGGATTGGGATGCGTTTGCCCCTCCGCTTTCCGAGCAAGCTCCAATGCTTGCTTCATATAATAGATATGTTGTTCGGTCGTCATGAACTACTCTCCTTTAAACAGAACTCATAGAAATGACTTCTGCGGACTTTAAATTATCTAGCTCCTTCACAAATTCGCTGACATCTTTGAATTCTCGATATACAGAAGCAAACCGCACATAGGCCACTTGATCTAAACTGCGCAATCTCAACATGACTTGTTCTCCAACATCCACACTGCGAATTTCTTTATCCCCTTTTTCTTGATAATGTTTTTCAACATCAGAAATCAGCTGATCAATATCATCAACACTGATCGGCCGCTTCTGACATGCTTTTTCAACGCCACGCTTCACTTTTAGCCGATCAAATGGTTCCCGACGTCCATCTTTTTTAACGACGAGCGGTAATACTTCTTCAATGCGTTCATAAGTTGTATAACGATTTTCGCACTGAACACATTCACGTCGCCGTCGGGTAATATCGCCTTCTTTTGACACCCTGGAGTCAATAACACGATTTTCAAGATGATTACAGAAAGGGCATCTCATAAAGTGAACCCGGTTATAACATAGGCATTATAAAATTGTAAAGGTGCCCGAAGTGTGGCCACGGGGCATCCCTCTGCAGGCATGAAATGCAATGCCGCTTGAAGAGGGATGCCCCGTGATCACATACCGCACACTTTTAAAGATGATGTTTATAAAAAGGATGCCGTACGCACAGCTCTTTGATTCTGCCCTTCACTTGCACTTCTTTTTGATCATCGCCGCCAGCACGAAGCGCTGCATCGATACAACTGGCAATCTCATCCATTTCTTTTTCCTTCATGCCTCGCGTCGTACAGGCAGGCGTTCCAATGCGAATACCACTGGCAATAAAGGGTTTGCGCGTTTCAAAAGGAATCGTATTTTTATTGACGGTAATACCAGCTCGATCCAAAGCCTCTTCGGCAGATTTTCCGGTATGGTCTGTATTTGAAAGATCTACCAAAAACAAATGATTGTCTGTCCCACCGGTTACAATCGAATACCCTCTTTCCTCTAAAGCTTTTGAAAGCGCTTTGGCATTCGCCATGATTTGTTTCTGATAGTCTTTGAAAGACGGCATCAGCGCTTCTTTAAAAGCAACTGCTTTTGCGGCAATAATATGCATCAACGGCCCGCCCTGAATGCCTGGAAAAATCCGACTGTTCAACGTTTTTTCAAATTCGGTCGTCGTTAAGACAAATCCTCCCCGAGGGCCTCTCAATGTTTTATGCGTCGTCGAAGTAACAAAATGGGCATGCGGAACGGGACTGGGATGCAAATCCACCGCAATAAGCCCTGCAATGTGAGCCATATCCACCATAAAATAGGCACCCACTTCATCACAAATCTCTCGAAAGACTTTAAAATCAATAACCCGTGAATACGCAGAAGCACCCGCAATGATCAATTTGGGTTTGTGTTTTTTTGCGAGATCCCTCACTTGATCAAAATCGATGAGACAAGAATCCTTACGCACACCATAAAAGAACGCTTTAAAAAAAAGACCTGAAAAATTTAAAGCCATGCCATGGGTCAAATGCCCCCCATGACTTAAATCCATCCCTAAAATAGTATCGCCAGGCGTTAAAAGCGAAAGATAGACGGCCATATTGGCTTGAGACCCAGAGTGTGGCTGCACATTGGCAACTTTGGCACCAAATAATTTTTTAACCCGCTCCAGGGCCAACGTCTCTGCAACATCGACAAACTCACACCCTCCATAATATCGCTTTCCTGGATACCCCTCCGCATATTTATTGGTAAGGATAGACCCTTGCGCCTCTAAAACGGCTTCTGAAACGTAATTTTCAGAAGCAATCAGCTCTAGCTTAAATTCTTCGCGCTCGGTTTCTTTTTGGATTGCCTCAAATAATTCAGGATCAACGCTCTTTAAGTTCATAGATGAAATCCTAATTTTTTTTCGAGATGACGAATTTTCTCCAACCGCTGCTTATGACGGCCTCCTTCAAATTTCGTATTTAAAAATATTTTTATGATCTCTTGTGTTTTTGGATCATCCACACAATCGCTCGCCAAACAAAGAACATTGGCGTCGTTGTGTTTTCTGCAAAACTCAGCAATGTGGGTATTCCACACCATGGCCGCCCGAATGCCGGCGAAACGATTGGCGACAATGCTCATTCCAATGCCAGAGCCACAAATTAAAATGCCATATTGACAATTGCCACTGAGAATTTGCTCACAAACTTTTTCCGCATAATCCACATAATCCGTACTTTCATGAGACGGGGTCCCAACATCGACAAACACTTGATCTTTAAAGTGCCTCATAATGCTTTTTTTGAGTTCCACGCCTCGGTGGTCATTTCCAATTGCAATTTTCATGAAACCCTCCTCAAGAGAAGCCCTGCATTGGTTCCTCCAAACCCAAAAGAATTGGAAAGCACAATCCGTAATTTTTTAGGACGCGCCTCATGGGGCGTATAATCCAAATCACACGCAGGATCTGGATGATCCAAATTAATCGTGGGCGGAACCACTTGTCTCTCCAAAGCACCCACACAAAAAGCGGCTTCCACGCTCCCCGCCGCCCCCAACAAATGTCCCGTCATGGATTTGGTAGAACTGGTTGAAATGTTTTTGGCATTGGATTTAAAAATTCTTTTGATCGCTTCGGTTTCAGCAATATCGCCAGCTTCCGTCGAAGTCCCATGAAGATTAATATAATCTACTTCATCTTGAGACACATTGGCATCTTCTAAGGTTAGCTTCATACACTGCGCCGCACCTTCTCCATTGGGAGAGGGGGTTGTCATATGATAAGCATCTGCATTCATTCCATAGCCAATGATTTCTGCATAAAAGTGCGCTCCTCTCATCTCGGCTTCCTCTAAAGATTCCAACAAAAAAACACCCGCCCCTTCTGCAATAACAAAACCATCTCGATCGCGATCGAAAGGACGAGAGGCTTTTTGAGGCGCATCGTTACGCTTCGATAAAGCTCTCATCGCTGCAAATCCTCCCACCCCCACTTCACAAATAGCGGCTTCAGCGCCTCCCGCAAGCACCGCATCGGCTTTGCCCATTTGAATCCATCGGAATGCATCCCCAATGGCATGCGCTCCTGTGGCACAAGCCGTCACCACACAACTGTTGGGCCCTTTGGCGCCCAACAAAATTGAAACATGTCCAGCCGCCATGTTCGAAATGGTTTGAGGAATGAAAAAAGGACCAATCCCTTTTGGACCTTTTTCTTTCATCGCAATCACCGTTTCTTGAATCGCTTGAATCCCCCCAATACCAGATCCCAACAACACACCCACACGATCGGCATTGTTTTCTTTGATTTCAAAACCTGAATCTTGTAACGCCATTTTTGCTGCACAAACCGCATACTGACAAAATAAATCCATGCGTTTACATTCTTTGATGGACAAATACCCTTGTGGATTAAAATTTTTGACTTCGCC
>JACQJD010000009.1 GCA_016198185.1 Deltaproteobacteria bacterium | reverse complement strand
TTATGATTGCGGGTGTAGCTCAGCCATAGGGCGTGCATGCCACGCCCGTTAGGGTCGAATGTACCAACTGAGCGTTTCGAAAATAAAGTAATTATTGAGTTGAAAGAAAGTATTTTATATAACCACATTTTATGAATGCGGGTGTAGCTCAGTTGGTAGAGCGTATCCTTGCCAAGGATAAGGTCGCCGGTTCGAAACCGGTCACCCGCTCCAAATCAGTGTTTCAAAAATTTTGTTCAGATTGGTTTTTGAGTTCAAAGTGCCATTTCCAAATGGCAAAGATGGCTGGGTAGACAACCAATTCCATTAAAAAAGAGCTCAAGATGCCACCCAACATGGGAGCGGCGATGCGTTTCATGACGTCTGCGCCTGCATTGGCGGTGCTGGCCCACATGATGGGAAGCAGTGCCATGATGAGTGTTGCGACCGTCATCACCTTCGGACGAACTCTTTTGACAGCGCCATGATGGATGGCTTCTTTCAGATCTGAAAAGTGAGTGAGCTTTCCTGCTTTTTTCGCTTTTTCATAGGCAAGATCCAAATAGAGGAGCATAAAAATTCCCGTTTCTGCATCCACGCCCAAGAGTGCAATGAGGCCCACCCACACAGCAATGCTCATGTTGTAATCCAAAAGATAAATAAACCAAATGGCCCCAATGGCCGAGAAGGGGACCGCTAAGAGGATGATGGATGTTTTGACCCACGAGCGCGTATTGGCATAGAGCAAGAGAAGAATGATGAGCAGCGTGATGGGGACAATAACCTTTAATTTTTCTCTCACACGGATCATATTTTCATATTGACCACTCCAAGCAAGGGCAACCCCTTTGGGGAGTTTTAATTTTGTTCCCACGATTTTTTTGGCCTCGGCCACAAAGCTTCCGATATCTCGGTCGGCGACATCAATATAGACGTAGCTCGAAAGAAGCCCGTTTTCATTGCGGATCATCGATGGCCCTTGAACCATCTCGATTTGGGCGATCTGTCCCAAGGGGATCTGTGCTCCTTCTGGGGTGGCAACGAGGACGCGTCGCAAGGCATCCATATTAGACCTAAAATCATGAGAATAACGAACATTGATGGAATAGCGTTCTCTGCCTTCAACGGTGGTGGTAATGGGATCTCCGCCGACGGAAGCCATGAGAGACTCTTGGGCTTCTGCAATGCTAATGCCATAGCGGGCTAATTTTTCTCTCTCAAATTTGACATCCAAAAAATATCCTCCCGCAATTCGTTCTGCAAAAACACTTCGGGTTCCCGAAACTTCTGGGAGAATTTTTTCAAGTTCAAGGCCAATCTGTTCAACGCGTTTGAGGTCATCCCCCAAAACTTTAATTCCAACAGGCGTTCGAATACCCGTCGTTAGCATGTCAATCCGGTTTCGAATGGGCATTGTCCAAGCATTGGTGGTCCCAGGGAATTTTGTTCTTTGGTCCATTTCAGAAATGAGCTCTTCGTAACTCATGAATCTGGGCCAGATGATGGTAAAAGGCCATTCTAAAAATCTTGGTAAAAAGGAATACCAACGGGGGCGCTCTCGCCACTCACTTTGGGGTTTGAGAATGATGGTGGTTTCCATCATCGAAAAAGGAGCTGGATCGGTTGGGCTATTGGCCCGTCCTGCTTTTCCAAAGACGCGTTCTACTTCTGGGAATGATTTTAAAATTTTATCTTGTCTTTGGAGTAAGTTTTGAGCGGTGGTAACCGAAATACCGGGTAACGTCGTTGGCATATACAAAATGGTGCCTTCGTTCAAGGGGGGCATGAACTCAGAGCCCAATCTAAAAAATGCAGGAATGGTGGCAACGAGCAAAATGACCGCAATGCCTACAATCCTCCAGTGCTTCTCAACGGCATAATTAACCACTGGACCGTAATATTTAAAAAAGAATCGGCTGATGGGGTGCTCATCTTCAGAGTAAGTTTTTCCAACCAAGACCGCATTGCGAATTCGAGAAAGCCAGGATGGTTTAAAATATCTTACGGAAAAATGTGTGAGGGTGACCCGCAAAGCAGGATCCAGAGTAATACTCAAGAAGGCTGCGACAATCATTGACAAGTTTTTTGTGTAGGCCAAAGGTTTAAAGAGTTTTCCTTCTTGGGCTTCCAATGCAAAAATGGGGATAAAAGAAACTGCGATGACGAGCAGTGCATAAAAACTAGCGGGTGCCACTTCTTTAATGGCGGCAATGACCACTTCTTTTACATCTCCACGTTGGCCCTGTTTCTCCCATTCTTCAATATGTTTGTGCGCATTTTCGACGACAACAATGGCCGCATCGACCATGGCGCCAATCGCAATGGCAATCCCGCCCAAACTCATGATGTTGGAAGAAATGCCCATGAGATACATGGGGATAAAACTGATGAGAACGGCCAGGGGGAGTGTCACAATGGGAATCATTGCGCTTGGAATGTGAAGAAGAAAAATAAGAATAATGATGCTCACAATAATCATTTCAACGACAAGTTCGTGGGTCAGCGTTTTAATGGCTCGATGGATCAAGTCAGATCGGTCATAGATGGTGACGAGTTTTAAGCCATCGGGCAGCGATGGCTTTATTTCTTCTAATTTTTGTTTGACCGCATCAATGACTCTTGTGGCATTTTCACCATAGCGCATGACCACAATGCCGCCGACCGCATCCCCTTTTCCGTCTAGATCGGCAATCCCGCGTCTCATTTCCGGGCCGGTACTGATTTTAGCCACATTTTTGACGTAGATCGGCGTGCCATTTTCATAACCCACGACAATGTTGCCAATATCTTTTAAATTTTTGATGTAGCCGCGTCCGCGAATCATGTATTCCGTTCCCGCAATTTCAAGAAGCCTTGCCCCTACGTCATTGTTGCCAGCTTGAATGGCTTGGACCACTTTAGAGAGAGGGATTTTATAAGTTAAAAGCGCATTGGGATTGACTTTTACTTGATATTGTTTTTGAAAACCGCCAATGGCTGGAACTTCAGCAACGCCTGGAACCGTTTGCAGGACATATCTTAAAAACCAATCTTGATAGGATCGTAAATCCGCGAGCGATCTTTTACCTGTTTCATCGACCAAGGCATATTGAAAGACCCATCCCACCCCGGTGGCATCGGGGCCAAGTTCTGTACGAACACCACTGGGAAGTTGGGGTGTGATTTTGGAGAGATACTCTAACGTTCGTGATCTTGCCCAGTAAGGATCGGTTTTGTCTTCAAAAATAACATAGACATATGAAAATCCAAAGTCTGAAAATCCACGGATGTCTTTAACTTTGGGTGCCCCCAGCATGGCGCTGATGATCGGGTAGGTGACTTGATCTTCAATAATATCGGGTGATCGTTCCCATCGGGAATAAATAATGACCTGGGTTTCCGATAAATCGGGAATGGCATCCACCGGAATAGACTTCATGGCATACCAGGCAGCGGTGGCGAGTGCCAAGGTAAGTGCAAAAATTAAGAATCGGTTTTTAACAGAGAAATCAATGACTTTCTCTAACATATTAATTGCCTACTTTAGGCATGCAGTGCTTCATTTGTTCGTGCCATACTTCTCCTTTGGGGCAAGTGGGTGTTTTCGGTGAATCATTGTTTTGAGTTGAATGATCATGGCCCAAAGTTTGTACATTCAGAACCCCTTTGAGTCTTGATTCGGAATCAATGAGAAAATTCGCACTGGTTACGATTTTTTCACCGGCCTCGACCCCAGAACTGATGGCGACTTCATCCCCTGCGAAATATTTAACCGTTACTTTTCTGGGATAAAATTGATCATCTTCTTTGACCACAAAGACCCAAGCTTCTTTGCCGGAGTCTAAAATGGCGTCAAATGGCACAACGAGTTGTTCTCCTAAGGGAGAGCGGATGGTGGTATCTACATAACTTTGAGGTCTCAATTGATCTTTCGCATTGGGAATGAGAACCCTTACTTTTGCAGTTCTGGTGGTTGGCGTGATGACGCGATCCACGGAGGCTACTTTTCCAAAAAGCTCTTTTCCTTCCAGGGCGCCCCCTCGCACCGTGACTTCTAATCCAGGTCGGACATGTGCAAGATCCATTTCAAAAACTTCCGCATAGACCCAAACATTTTCGCCAGCAGAGGGGATCAAGAGATTCGATCCTACCGTCATGCTTTCGGTGGTACCAAGCTCTGCAATTTGTTCATCGGAGAGCCCCAAAACTTGAAGTCTCAGTTTGGCGGATTCCATCATTCTTTTTGCAGAACTTTTGACCTCTTCAATGGGAGCTTTTTTTACGCGTTCAAGTTGTCTGATCGCTTCTAAATATTCATTTTGTGCGGTGTATAGTTCGGGATCAAAAGCAACACGTCCGGCAGCTTCAATAGATTTAAAGAGCATTTTTTTTTCCACAACACCAAATTTGACACCAATCATTTGTTGGTTGGCAGTGGATAGATGAAAACTCGCATGTCCTTCGGGTGTGGCTTGGTCGTTTTGGTTAAGACTTCCCATGCGTACCAAATCCATGCCACAAATGGGACATTTTCCAGGGCCGTCTTTTTTAATTTGAGGATGCATCGGGCAAGTCCAAGTTTCCGGTTGGGTGTCTTGCGTGGTGTGAAGAGCGGCATCTGAAGGTTGGGCTTTGATGGGCGCATTCTTGTTTCGATTGCAGCCGATGAACCCTGCGATGGTGATGCACACACCGACGGTCAGAATACATTTTTGGATCGATAGATAGGTCATGGGTTTTCCCCCTTTATCGTGACATGCATGGGAAGATCACTGACGGAAGTTCCCACCACGCGTTCTAAGCTCGTCAGTGTTTCAACATAGGCCGCCAAGTTTTTGTGGTAGTCGATTCTGACGGCATACAAAGATCTTTCAGAGTCCAATAATTCTTGAAATCCAACGCGTCCTGCGCTGTAAGCAGCACGAGAGGAGTTTAGGGCGCTGGTGGCTTGAGGAATAAGCGCTGTATCATAAATTTGAAGTAATTTGGAAAGGGTTTTCGCTTTAGAAATGAAGCGTTTGGTTTCGGCACCAACCCTTCTTTGGGCTTGGGTGAGTTGATGCTCTGCTTCTATGACTTTCGATGAAGCTGTAGAGACGAGGCTGGATTGTCTCAAGAAAAACCACAGAGGTACGGTCATTTCAACACCGACGACATAAGCACTTTCAGGTGCATTGGATCCATAGGGTTTTCGAAAGCTTACCATGAAATCTGGAAGATAGGACATGAAGGCAAGATTTCTTTCCGATTGTGCTGCTTCCAGTTCATAACGTTGTGATGAAAGAATTTTTGAATTTTCAGAATAGGGCACAGGTTCTTTCGGCCATTGAAGCTCGGGTGTTTTGAGATTGGCTGTGGGGAGTGTCAATGGTTGAGATGGATCTTGGTTGCGTAAGGCATTGAGCATGGCTTGAGCTTCTGTGATCTCTTGTTGTTGTAACAAGATTTCGTTTTCAATTTTGGTTTGTTCCACATGGGCCTTCATTTCATCTTGTTGCGGGACAGCGCCGGTGGCACGTCGGGCTTCTGCAATTCTTGCAATTTCACGGAGGGTTTGCTTTTGGGCTTCCAGCAGCATGAGAATCTTGGAAGCCGTATAGTAATGATAAAATTGTGTTAATGTTTCTTTTCGAATTTCTAGTTTTTTATCTAAGAAGGTTTCTTGGGCTGCGCGTGCTTTTGATTTTTGAGCAGACCCCATTGCAAGATATTTTGTTGGGAACATCAATTCTTGTGAAACGCCCCAGGTGGTCATCTTGCCTGCTTCTTGTTGCATCTTTGTCATGTTGGATTCTTGCATGCGTTCCACTCTAGGGTTTGTGAGAGCATACTTTTCTAAGATGGCTGCATTCTCTGCATTTGCCTTTGCAAGTTGCGCAGCAAGTTCCGCGTTGTTGGCATAGACTTCTTGTAATACCAGCTCGGGTGTCAGGATTTTAGCAATGGCAGAAGGTGAAGACGCCGCCCAACTCAGAAAGGGGTAAGCGCACAGCACAATAATCTTGGGTAGTTTTTTGTCGAAAAAAGCGACAAAAACGATTCTGAGTCGAGCTGAGAATCTGATGATGTTTAGATCCATTTTTTCTTTCGAAAGAAAAAAAGCATTGCGATAGAAAGCCAAATCATGACCCCCCACAAGCCCCAATATCCCCACTTCCAATGGAGCTCTGGCATGACATCAAAGTTCATACCGTAAATACCGACGATAAATGTCAATGGCAGAAAAATAGAAGCTGCAATGGTCAGACGCTGCATCACGAAATTGAGTTGATGGGAAGATTCTGTCATCCGAATCGTTAGCATGGCGGCATAGGTTTCAAACACCACATTGGCATGGGCCTGTAAACTTTCGAGTTCGCTGATTAAGAGATTCATATTGTCCAAGACCATTTTAAAATAAGGCCGATTTTTTTTACCAATGGGGGTTAGTTCTTTACTGTCGTATAATTCCTTTAAGGCTTCTCTTTCTGGCATTAAACTTTTCCGCATGCGTGCCACCAATTTTTTGAAGGTTAAGATTTTTTCGAGCATGGCATGGTTGGTTTTAAATGCCGAACCATGGTTGGCATTGTGAAATACATTTTCTTCGATATGGTCCAATTCATCTTGCCAGGCTTCAATCGCAGGTTTGTGGTCTTGAATGGCCATGCGTAAAATTCGGAACAGTAAATAACTGGTACCATGTGAAGTAAGTTCACGGGCGTGTTCCAAGGCTTGGGTTCTTGCGGTTTGAAATGTTCTCGATAATTCCTTGGGATGGCTTGTAACAATAAATTTCTCTGAAAAAAATATTTCAAATTCACGTAGTTCGCATTCTCCAGATTCTAGGCGATAAAAAACGCGATGAAGGACCATAAAAATGTAGTTTTCATACATGTCTATTTTGGGGATACCCACCATATCGATGACATCTTTAATGGCCAGGGGATGGAACTGAAAAACTTCTTCTAAAAGTTTAAGTTCTGGAGAGGTTGGGGCATCTAAATCGAGCCATACTTGTTGGTGGGGATCCGAAAGTGCCTTTTTCAGTTTTTCAACGTCTTGCGTTGAAACCATTGGATGGTCCTTGGACCAAATGAGAATGTGGATCATGCAAACAGTATAAAGAGAAAAACACAGTCTTTACCAGTGTTTTTTAATCTGGATTTTACCCAAAAGACAGGTGTTCTGGACCGTAATATTCCGCAATATTATTTTCAGATTCTAAGAGGCGGATGCGATATAGTTTGGCATCGGTAATTTTGGGTTTAAGCAATTGCCAAAAAACGGTGGCAAGGTTCTCCGCTGTTGGAATGATGCCTTTCAGGAAAAAAACGTCTTCATTTAAATTTTTGTGATCCACAAAATGAAAAACTTCTTTTTTTAAAAGGTGTTTTAGTTTTTTTAAATCCATGACCATGCCGGTGTGGGGATCGGTGTTGCCTTGAATGGTGACTTCGAGGATGTAATTGTGCCCGTGTCCTCGAATGCATTCTTGGTAAATTTCTTCATTTTTGGTTTCCGAAAAGGCTGGATTCCAAAGTCGATGATATGCGGAAAAATGAATGCGTGTGGATAAATAATGCACGGAGCGAATTTACACTAAGTCAGTTGATTTTTCAAATCAGTTGACGTAACACGGTAGAATGTTTTTTTGAAGTGGCGGCGTCGCCAAGTGGTAAGGCAGCAGTTTGCAAAACTGCCATACGGCGGTTCGACCCCGCCCGCCGCCTGACTACAGATCCACTACGTCATACTTCGTCAGATTTCCGCCTCAAAAGCTCAACGTACATGACACATCGTTTACATAAAATACCGGGTCCATTCTGAGCCCGAAGGGCGAAGAATCTCTTTTTTGACGTTACGTCGAATTCATGTTAAAAACTACCCGTGGTTGTCTTTCAACGGGGCATTTCTTATGCCCTCATTTTTTTAATAACCTTTTCTTCTTATCCACCTCAGGCTTGGACGAAAGAAGTTGCTAAGCCTTCGTCCGATTCTCCAGAAGAGGCCAAAGCCCCCATTGAGACGGTTGATATTCCTATGCCAACCCTGTTCCAAAAACCAGAGCATGCCCGTCAAAAATTTTTGGAAAATTTCTCGAATGACAAAAAAAAATTGGAAGCGACCTCTTCCTTGGTTGAAAAAGAACAACAATTGCGTCTTTTGAAACAGAAAGCACAAGATGTTCTCAACGCACCCCCCATCGATTGGAGCAATCAAGATTTTGATTATTATATGGCAGAAATTGAAGATTATCTGGCCAGCCAGTATCAAAAACATTTTACCAGCGTAGCGATGGATCGCAAGATTTTTAAAAACGATGCTTATTTAAATTCGATGGCATTCAATCTGGAAGATCGAGCCCTCGTTTATTTGGCGTATCAGCAAGCTTTTCGGGATTATCAGCGTGCGTTGGTGGTGGACCAATTTTCAGTTGCACGTAAAGATCGAATTTTTTTTGAACCTTATTATTTGACATTAACAGAATCTGGAAAGGATGTTTTTTTAAAGCTACCTTTACAAAGTCCTGATTCTGTCCTGAAGCTTTCTTCTGGATTATACCGTGTGGTTCCCCAAGTTGGCAGAGAGTTACAGGTTGAGCAATCGGCATTGGCTTCCTTAAACTCTGCGGCCGGTTGGAAGTCGATGATGCATTTAAACATTTTGAATCAATACTTAGAGAAGTGGACTGCGTTGGATCTCGTATGGGTTCGGCCTCCTGGAGCGCCTTCTTTTTCGGTATTACCCCAAAATTGTGATCAAAAATTTTTTTCACTTCATCCCTTGATGCTTGCCAATCTCAATAACCATGATCATTTGGTGCGCATCCTTCGGCATCAATCCCATCAAGCATTTGCATTTTTAGCGAAAAAAAAGGCAAGTCAGCTCGTCCCAGAGATCATGAATGAAGAAACCGCTCAAGATCTGTTTCGGCAAATTCATGAGCTCTTTTATGAATTTAAAATGCATCAACTGAATGCCCGTCAAAAAGCCGAAGCAGTGGCAGAGACTTTGAAGCAGCGGTTTGCCGAGCCCCTTCAACCCATCGATAAACTTTTATGGGATACACTATTTGAAAGTCTAGCAGAGGGGTTTCAAGAGACCGGTGTTCCGAAAGCCAAACAGCAGTTTATCGAGTTGTTTTTAACCAATTTTTTGTATGAACGCGAAATTACATTAGAAATTTTTGCATGGCTTTTAAGTCATCAAGAGCGAACGCCGCTCGAATGGCGTGGTTCGGAAGAGCAAATCAAATATCAAATTAAAAGTCTTCTGCTGGCATCTAAAAAATTTACTTTGAATGCAATGCTGGCCCAATTTTTTTACAAAAATCCGAAGCTTACCATGAAAGAGTCTCAAAAATTTGCTTTAATTCTTTTAATCGATCAATGGGTGGAGCAAAAGAAGGATGCTTTTACCGAAGCGGTGGAGGCTATTTATAACGTTTATAAAAAAATTAAAAAGAATGCTGTCATTAAAAGTCGGGAAAGTACGCATTTTGCCGTGGTGAAACAAAATGCCGACATGCTTCTTGAGGCGATTCAACCCGTGGTCCAGGAGTTGACGGAACAAGATCGAAAGATCCATCTTCTGGAAGAGGCAAAAACATTGGCAGAGGTTTTCGATACACCCTTTCATTTTAAAGTATATGTGATCTGGATGCTTTCTTTGGATGGGAAAGACTTTTCTAAAGAAGATTATAAAACGTTAGAAAAGATATTGTTTGACGACACAGAGTTTGATGCCAAGGCGCATTCTGTGGAAGATGGAACGTATAGAGCTGCGCGATTAAAGTATGAAATGGCTAAAAAAAAGAAAGCTTTGAGCGAGGCGGTCGAAAAAGTGGCGACCCAACTCAAATGGCATGAGCCCCCCATCCCCTTGGGGCAGCTGATTCAACCCGAGAAACGGCATTTATTTGAGAAAAGTAGTCGCCAGCAGCTCATCTTGGATAATCCCATTTTAGGGGTTGAAGTTCTTTTTCGAGAGAAATCAGCGCTTTTATATCAGCATTTGGAGGAAGTACGCCATGAACCTTTGGGGATCTCGCAAGAAGTCCTTCAGCGAGCGATTTGGAATTTAAAATCAATTGTATCTTACGAAGTCGAGCGTTTTTGTTCCGTCAAGATGAGTACGGTCGATGGAGAAAAATATTTATTCGTCAATGAAGACTTTTCGATGAGTGCGCTTTCGAAGAATGATAACCAGGCTTTGGAAAAAATTCATTTAGAAGTGGTGCAGGATTTGGGCAAAGCCCTGGAAAGGGATCCCGTAGAGCATGCCATTGGGATCGGATTTTTAGTCATGATTGGGGCTTCTTTTGTGATGGGGCCTTTAAGTCGCCTTCCCAGATGGATGGCTGGGGCTTGGATCCCGCGTGTGCCTAAATTGCTCATGAACAGTTTAAACGTGGCAGGGCTTGCGATTTCGCCTTGGGCAATGACTTGGATCATTCGAGATTATCGAAATATGTTCTGGAGAGATCCTGCCTATGTCGAAGCAGCGCAACATTGGCAAGAGGCAAGATTTATTGTTCAACCCCCGATAACCTTAGAAGATCGATTGGAAGCTCAAAAGCGATTGGTTGAAGTCAAAAAATTAAACGAACCCGTTCGAAAAAATCTCATGACGGACCCTTTGGGACTTAAAATTGGTCAAGGGAGCATGATTCTGTTTGCGCCTTTATTTTTTACCTTTTTTAAAAATATGTTTGAGTTTGGCAATGAGATTTTTCTGAGTCGTTCGTATGCTTTTACACGAGAGAGGGCTACGGTTCGGGCGTTAAAACGATTGGGATTGCCGGCAGAATTAGGTGCGATCCCACTTCAAGCGTTGCACCCCACTGCTTTAAAGCGAGTTTATGGAGAGGTGGTCGAGGAAGCGCTTTCTTCTTGGCGAGTAGGGCTTGTGTATACGCCGCGGGTTTTGGGAGGAGAACTTGCAAGTTCTGTGGCACAAGAGCTTCCAAAATTGGGGTTGGGGTATGTGAAAACAAAATCAGCGCTGCACAATTTAAAACGGTATGTGGATACGTATCTCACCATTTTAAAGCGAGATTTATCCCGACATGAAGCACAATTTGGAAGAACCGCAACCAGCTGGGATGAGACCGTTGGTACCGTATCCGCCTCTGTTCACCGAATGTGGGTTCCAAGACATCCTGAGCACTTAGCCTATCTTTCTTCTCGTCAGGGATTAATAGATACCGTTGTGAAAGAACGGGCAAATTTGCTGTGTTCTGTTCGGCTTTTTGAGAGAGCAGCTCAGATTTTGACCGAAAATGGGACGGCAACTACTTTAGCGGAGCTTCGTCTGGGGCCTGCTTTTGCCGAAAGTCTTCGTGATTTAAAAGGCATGTTTTCAGAGGCGCTCCCTGCAGAATTTAGGATGTTGGTTGGGGGAGAGGAAATGGCGCTGACGTGGCTTTTAAAGTCCATGAATTTTTTGCGTTTTCATTCTTTATGGTGGGGACATTGGGTGGGGATTCGGGGGCCTTTGGGAAGAGCGCTTCAAAAAGCAGAAGCCTATCGTTATTTGCTCGCCACGCAAGATGTTTTTTTGAAGTCGAATGGTTTAACAGATGTCGCTCGGTATATTTATTTTTTTAGAGTGGCCGAAGAGGCGCTTCTTCAAGAAAGATTGGGTCAGGGATTAAGCGTATCTGCCTTGGATCTTTCTGAGGCTGAAATTCAAGCCAAAATGGTTGAGATAACGAGTTCTCGAGGATGGCTTATGGATCTTAAAGCGCGCGCCATTAATTTGGCGATCGAGCGTCGCGTTGATGAAGGGACGATGACGGGGATTGCCAGTGAAGCCAGATACCTTACAGACGATGAAATTCAAGTCGCCATGAACGACATTCTCTTGCGGGGCATTCAACCCAGACCAGAATCTGAGTATGTGCGGTATACAGATTACGAAGGATGGTCTGCTTCTGAATCTAAACCAACTACAAGTTTACCACCCTTACTACCGATGTTTAATGACTGACAACATCTCTGAGGCTCGAAATGCAATGCTGCCTCAGAGATGTTGTCAGTGGTCTGACTCCGATAGAAAGTTTTTAAGTTTCTGTTTAATTCGTTCTTCCAGCTGGCGGGCGCGTTCTTTGGAAATCTGAAAATGGTCGCCAATTTCTTGAAGGCTCATGGGATTTTCAGAAATTAAGCGGTTTTTGTAAATATAAAGGTCTCTCCCTTTGAGGTGCTTTTCAAAAGCTTCCATTTTTTGTTGGACGATTATTTTTTGCTCTTCATCGGATAATTGTTGTTCGGCAGAATTCTGTTGATCTGCGACGAATTCAAGATGAGAGGCTTTTTCATCTTCGGAGATGGGAGTGTCCAGCGATACATCCCGAGACCTCATTCGATTTTCCATTTCGATGACTTCTTTTTCTTTCACCCCCAATTTATGGGCTAACAATTTTGGGGTTTGTTCGAGTTCCAATTTCGAGAGTTCGTCTTTTTCTTGCTGCAGTTTATAAAAAAGTTTTCGTTGAGCTTGGGTCGTCCCAATTTTGACCAAGCTCCAGTTGTGCTGAATATAGTCGTGGATATAGGACCGGATCCACCAGACAGCGTAGGTAATGAGTCGAGTATCTTTATACGGGTTATAGGTTTTGACTGCCCTCATCAGCCCAATGTTTCCTTCTTGAATGAGGTCTAAAATTTTAAGTCCATAATGGGCGTATTCATTGGCGATTTTGATGACGAATCGCAGATTGGAAACAACGAGTTTATGCGCAGCCTCCAGGTCCTTGTGTTTATGGTAACGTACCGCCAATCGAAACTCTTCTTCTTTATTGAGAACGGGGTACTGTTGGATTTGGTTTGCATATTGAGCAAGCGGGTCTAAGACCGCTGGAACCGATTTATGTTTGGACATGGTTTTTATTCTTATCATATTCTTCGGATCTGTGAAAGGGCTGAAGGATTTTTGAAACAACCCCTTGACAGGGGATCAGGGATGATTATATTACCGAACGACTTTACTAAAAGTTGGTAAATGTAATTGTAATTGGTAAACGCAATGTTAATTTTTTAAATTCAATGCAAACCTTAAATTACAAAATAAGAAAGGAGTAAAACACATGGCACTTAAATTTAAACCATTGGGCGATCGTATTTTGGTTAAAAGAATCGCTGAAGAAGAAAAAACAAAGGGAGGGATCATCATTCCGGATACGGCTAAAGAAAAACCACAAGAAGCAGAGGTGGTGGCTGTTGGCGCTGGAAAACTATTAGATTCGGGTAAAGTACAACCTCTCAATGTTCACGTGGGAGAAAGAATCATTTTTTCAAAATATTCGGGAACAGAGTTTAAACTCGACGGCATAGAACATTTGATCATTCGTGAAGAAGATGTTCTTGGCGTTGTTCAGTAATGATTTAGAAAGGAGAAAATATGGCTAAAATAATTCAATTTAGTGAAAATGCAAGACAATCGATCTTAAGAGGTGTGGATGTTTTGGCGAATGCCGTCAAAGTCACCTTAGGCCCCAAAGGTCGAAATGTTATTTTGGAAAAATCTTTTGGTGCTCCGACGATAACCAAAGACGGTGTGTCGGTGGCCAAAGAAATTGAAATTGAAGATAAATTTGAAAATATGGGAGCGCAAATGGTCAAGGAAGTAGCTTCCAAGACCTCTGATGTTGCAGGAGATGGGACGACCACTGCAACGGTGTTGGCGCAGGCCATTTTTAAGAGTGGTTCGAAAGCCGTGGCAGCAGGGTATAGCCCCATGGAATTAAAACGGGGAATTGATAAAGCGGTTGAACGCGTGATCGGAGAGCTCAAAAAACAGAGCAAGGCGGTTAAAAACCAAAAAGAAATTGCTCAAGTGGGGACCATTTCTGCCAACAATGATGAAACCATTGGTAAAATTATTTCCGATGCGATGGAAAAAGTTGGAAAAGAAGGGGTGATTACGGTTGAAGAATCCAAAACAATGGACACGAGCTTAGAAGTTGTTGAAGGGATGCAATTTGACCGTGGGTATTTATCTCCTTATTTTGTAACGGATCCGGAACGCATGGATGCGGTCCTGGAAGATGCTTATGTCTTAATTCATGACAAAAAGCTTTCCAGCTTAAGAGACATGATTCCATTACTGGAAAAGGTGGCTCAATCCGGAAGACCTCTTTTAATCATTGCAGAAGATGTCGAAGGAGAGGCTTTGGCAACTTTGGTGGTGAATAAGATTCGGGGCACGATGCGCTGTGCAGCGGTCAAAGCTCCTGGATTTGGCGACCGTCGAAAAGCCATGTTGGAAGACATTGCGGTATTAACAGGGGGTCAAGCCATTTCTGAAGACCTAGGTCTTAAAATTGAAAATGTTGAATTAAGACATTTAGGACAAGTCAAGCGTGTAACGATTGATAAAGACAATACCACCTTGGTCGATGGAAAAGGAAAAAAGAGTGATATTGAAGCACGTGTGAAGACGCTTCGAAAACAAGTGGAAGAAACAGACTCTGATTATGATCGAGAAAAACTCCAAGAACGTTTGGCAAAACTGGTTGGAGGGGTTGCGGTCATTCGAGTGGGATCTGCCACCGAAGTTGAAATGAAGGAAAAGAAAGCTCGCGTGGAAGATGCACTTCATGCGACCCGTGCTGCGGTTGAAGAAGGCATTGTCCCTGGAGGTGGGGTTGCCTATCTGAGAACCCTTAAAGCGTTGGAAAAATTAAAAGAAGAACTCAAAGCACAAGCAGATCAACAAATGGGGGTGGATATTATTCGAAAAGCAATTGAAGCGCCCATTCGTCAAATTGCGGGTAATGCCGGTTTTGATGGAGCTGTGGTTGTGGATAAAGTTCTCAACAATACATCCGTAGAAGCTTTTGGATTTGATGCTGCGACCGAGACCTATGGGGATCTCATCGAAAAAGGCATCATTGATCCAACCAAAGTTGTTCGATACGCATTACAAAATGCAGCTTCTGTAGCTTCTCTGATGCTGACGACGGAAGCATTGGTGGCCGACAAGCCTAGAGAAGAAAAAGAAGGCGCAGGTGCACATGCTGGCATGGGTGGAATGCCCCCAGGCGGCATGGGCGGGATGATGTAATTCGAACTTAGAATAGATATTCGAAGGGGCTAGTGAAACTTCACTAGCCCTTTTTATTTTAAAGGAGAACCGAATGGAAATTAATTTAAAAGGAAAGCGAGCATTGATTACGGGGGGCTCTCGTGGCATCGGTCGCGCGATTGCAGAAACCCTCAGTGCGGCTGGGTGTGAAGTTGCGATCAACTATTTAAGAAATAAAGCAGCGGCCGAAAAAACATCTCAAGGGCTTAAAAAACCAGCTTTGTTGCTCAAAGCCAATGTGGGTAAGGACGAAGAAGTGGAACAGATGTTCGAAACCATCAAAAAAGAATGGGGTGGGTTAGAGATTGTGGTGAACAATGCGGCCTCCGGTGTGATGAAGCCGCCCCTGGAGCTGACCCATCATCATTGGCAATGGACGCTTGATATTAACAGTTGGGCTTTGTTAGCCATTGCTCAAAAAGCAGTGCCGCTCATGAAAAAGGGCGGGACGATGATCGCCATTTCAAGCTTAGGTGCGACACGTGCTATTCCAAATTATACACTTGTTGGGGCTTCCAAAGCAGCATTGGAGTCTGTGGTTCGCCATTTGGCGCAAGCTTTGGCTTCACAAAATATTAATGTAAATGCCATTTCGGCGGGGGTTGTGGACACCGATGCTTTAAAACATTTTTCAAATCGAGATGCATTATTAAAAAATGCGAAACAAAAAACACCCGCCGGTCGAGTGGTTGATCCTCAAGATGTGGCCAATGTGGCGCTTTTCTTATGCAGCGATTTGGCGAGGATGATTCATGGGGCCACGATCACAGTCGATGGAGGGTATTCTATTGTGGCTTAAGGGGCCTGTTGAAAAAGACTAATGTAGTAATGTGTTAAAATTTTTCGAAATTTGGCCAGGCTGTCCGAAAATGACATTCCGAGCACAAAGTGCGAGGAATCTCCGATGGTGAGATCCTTCCCCTTCGCTTCGCTCAGGGTCAGGATGACGGCATTTTCGGACCGGCTGCGGCCATATGTCAAAAATTTTTCGGTGTTATATTGAATTAGCCTTTTTCATGAGCTTCGCAATGCTTCGCTGGTTTGGCACATGCTTGATCTTGAGCCCATTTCATACGGATCCACAAGAGGAACCCAAAGACACACAAAAGAATTGGGAAGTTGGCTGAAGGGGGTGTGCCAGAGCCTGGGTCTACAAAACCGCAACCTCCGCCCCCGCCGCCTGCACCTAAATCACTACCGCCAGAACTCACCGCAGCTTGGCCTGAACTGCTGCTTCCAGATTGACTGCCACTTCCACCTGTAGATGCATTCAAAGGTTCCAGTGTTGTTGGATCTAGGGTATCAAAAAAATCATCTGCAGAGGGATTAATATATGACAATGAGATCCCCCGCGGATCTTCTTGGATAATTGCTGGCATGACTGGCTCGAAAGAAAGACAACCGCTGCTGACACCTTTACTTTGATAAATGGGGCAACTTTTAGAAGCGCTAAATTTTAGAGTTTCTTTTACGCGTTTTGCATAACCGTACTCGGTTGGTGACAGACCCAGTTTTATCAGGAGAGCCTGATACGTCATTGCAGCAATAGCAGTGACCGCTGGTGCGGCTGAAGAGGTGCCGACGACCCACGTCCCCTGTTGGTCCTGTAAAACGCCAGTACCTTTTCGAGAGTTATAACTCGAAGGAACTTTATTGATAAAAGGTTGCCAAAAATAGGTAGCATAAATAAATTCCCCGGGTGCAGAAATATCGATAGAGCGTTCGCCATAATTTGATCCTGCCCAACGGTTTCCACTGGGACCATGGGCTGCGACCGAAACCATGTTATTAAAATGTTCTGAAAGAGAAGGAGGCGAATATTTATTTTGATCGCTATCGTCACCAGAGTTACCTGCTGCGGAAGCAATAAATACGCCTTTAGCAGCAGCATATCGAACAGCGCGAACCATATGGCATTGCGCATGATAGGTTGCTCCATCACAGGTAATTTCATTGTTGTGAGAAGTTCCCCAGCTGACATTAATGACTTTTGCGCCTGCTTTGACGGCAGCCACGATTCCCAAGGCCCCTTGAAGGCTGTCAAATTCATAACGCACTTTACCGGTTTGATCGCGACGAAGAGCGCCTATTAAAATTGGAATAATGTTTCCTTTCTGACAAATACCTGCGGTACCGCTGCTATTATGAAAACCTAAAATGATATTTGAAAGCATATGTCCATGAACCAAGGTGGCTTCTACCCCTCGAGTATAATACGGAGATTGAGGATCTTCTGAGGTCTGACTTGCAAGGCTTGCTAAAAGCTGTGAATGCGTTGTTGCTCCACCGGCATAACAGCTCGCTTGCTCACTGCTTAAATAGGAATGAACCTTATTATTGGAAGGACAGGTTAGATTTATGGCCTTAGAGAGCATATATTTTCCAGCCATATCCGGATGATCTGGATCAAAACCACTATCCACGATAGCCATAACATTGTAACCGCAGTCCCTTGGATTATAGTATTCTGTTCCATCGGATTTTGAAAAAATATCGTAACGTGGTCCGTAATTTATAGGAAATTGTATTTGGTTATTGGAAGAAACTGTCGTATTCCATTTTTGGTACAAATGCCAAAGTTTTCCAGGTTCATGTTCCGTGGGAAGGACGAAGTTGGTCATGAGCATATTGTCTTCTGCTGCCGTGATAGAAGGATAGGTTCTTTTTAACAAAGCTTGAATGTCAACACGTGACTGGGCGTGCTCTTTTGGGATTTTAAAGTGTGCAATGCCCACCGCGCCATTGAAATAATGAACCGAAAGTTTTAAATCTTGCGCCATCGTTTCTACTTCTTCGGCTGTTGTTTTGGGATCGAGCGTTACAACAATGTCATCTTCAATAATTTCGCGTCCTTGCTCATCGCGTGTAATATGAATATCAGGGTCAATCAGGCCACGGTGATCAATCATTTCGGGTGCACGGGCCTCTATTTTTTCTTCAGCTGGGAGTTTCCCTGCAGGTGCTCGTTTGGGTTCTTCCTGTGGTGCAAGAGAAGCTTGCCAATCAATTTTAAATTTTTCTTGTTGTTCTCTAGAAGGTTGAGCCATCTGTTTGGCGAGCGTTTGTTCTTTCGGAATGGGTCTAAAATCCCCTTTAAAAACGAGAACGACTGAAAAAATAATGAGCATCGTTACCAAAGAAAACCATAATATTTGATGATGTTTATTCACATCTTCCTCCTACGAACTTTTAAAAAGTGAATGAACCATCGGTAAAATTTTGAATTTTCACCGCAAACGTTCCACTAATTAAAAATTTTACCACATGATTTTGGGAAATCAAAAAAAAAGCAGGTTCTCATCGATAATTAATGTTGTGCCAATTTTTGTCTCTTTCTTAGGATGGTGCTTGACTTTCCAAAGAGGCTTCTGCTAGAACCTCGGCATAGTGACGCGGGGTGGAGCAGCCTGGTAGCTCGTCAGGCTCATAACCTGAAGGTCGTAGGTTCAAATCCTACCCCCGCAACCAATTGAAAATGGCGTGTATAAAATGTACGCCATTTTTTATATGCCTGTGATTCGCATTCGAAAACATGTTAATCCCTTAAGTAGAGTTCACCAAATAAGATGTGACCAACTCTTGCCAGTCGAAATTTATAAAAAACCGATGCAACCCCTGCACATTGATCTTGGCTGTGGGATGGGGGAGTTTCTTTTAACATTAGCGAAAGAGAATGTGTTTTGGAATTACTTGGGTGTAGATATCCGAAAACCTTGGATCGATCACGCGCTTTCAATTCGAAAACAATCTTCACTGCCAAACTTGTATTACATTCATGCGAATCTGAATGTTTCACTTCGATCCATTTTTTCTTCATTTCCACGTAATCTCATTCAACGTGTGAGTATTCAATTTCCAGATCCCTGGCCAAAACAAAAACATCACAAAAGAAGAATGGTGACAGATGCTTTTGTGAAAGAATTGGCCTTGCGTCTGGAGACCCCGGCGCAAGTATTTATTCAATCTGATATAGAGGAGGTCGCTAAAGAAATTCTAACGATATTTCAGAGGCACCCCGCCTTTGCGCTCATGGGAGCTGATTTGCCTTTAAATCCTTGTGGAGCTCCTACCGCATGGGAAAAAACTTCACAAGACCGTGGCCAACGAATATTTCGATATTTGTTTGGAATGGTTGCAGACTGAAAAAAAATTAAACTTCTAAAAACGAATCACCTAGACCCTCCTCTTTTAACTATTTTACAAGGAGTTGGAACGAGGAGTCTATATCGGGAACCCATGTAAAATAGCTAAAAGAGGAGGGTGTCAGTGAATCACTTTGAATGAATGTTAGATTACTGAATTCCGTATTGTTTCAAGATGTCATCTTGCTGCGCAGGCCATCTTTCTTGAAATGTTTTGTTGCATTGGTCGCAACATTGGTTAAAAATAAATTTCTTTCCTTGGAATTTAGGATTGGTTCCCGTGTAGGCAACTTCAGAGGTCCATTTCCCAAGATCTTCTTCTTTCAATGCAGATCCGCTTTCAGCACAGCTTTTGTTATGGACCATAATGGTATCGCCCGTACTCATCATCGCGTTCATATCATGCTGGGGAGCTTTTTTTTGACAACCGGCTACCATTAGCCCCATGACCACAACCATCATACTTGCAGCTAAGTTCATGCCGCTTACTTTAAAGTTAAACATCATTCTGTCCTTTCTGTTGATGACTTAAAATTACGTTTATAAACTTCATCAGCTTTAGCAGCTAAGATAAAGTCACTTTCTGTAAGACCATCAATCTTATGGGTCCAAATCAACAATTTGACTTTTCCCCAAGATAAATAAATATCGGGATGATGGCCTTCTTGATCGGAAATCCTACCGATTTTATTTGTAAAATTCAAGCCACTTTTAAAATCAGCGAATGTGAATTCTTTTTCCAGGTGGTGTTCTTCAATGACCTTCCAATCGAGTCCAAGCTTTTGGTGTAAAGGCCTTATATTATCTCCTTTTAGGGGGGGGATCCCCCCTCGACAGGGTGTGCATTTCTGTTGAGCCAATGATTCTTCTTTTTGTTTTTGCATCGCCTAACTCCTTGACAAAGGTTAACGCAATCCCTATCTTAAGCCAGTTTTTGATCGAATCAACCTAAAAAAAGGAGAAAAAGATGTCAACACTGGTTCAAAAAAAGGCACCTGAATTTAAAGGCCAAGCTGTGTTTGGAAAACAATTTAAGGAATTAAAACTTTCAGATTATAAAGGAAAATGGGTGGTTTTATTTTTCTATCCCCTGGATTTTACGTTTGTTTGCCCAACCGAAATTACTTCTTTTAGCAATAGCTACGATAAATTTCGAGAGCTCAATGCTGAAGTCATTGGGGTGTCGGTCGATAGTCATTTTAGTCATTTGGCTTGGGTCAACACGCCTCGCAAAGAAGGTGGGTTGGGTGAGCTTCGATATCCTTTGCTATCGGATTTATCCAAAAGCGTTGCCAGAGATTATGGCGTGCTTTTAGATTCAGGGATTGCACTTCGTGGTCTCTTTATCATTAATCCTGAAGGCATTATTCAGTACAGTGTTGTCCATGATCTTGGTATTGGGCGAAACATCGATGAAGCTTTGCGTGTACTGGCCGCATTGCAACAAGTGGCCAAAACGGGCGAAGTTTGCCCAGCCAATTGGCAACCTGGGCTTGAAACCATGAAACCTAATCCAAGAGATTCTAAAGACTATTTCCAAAAATTCGCAAAGTAAGAACCTTTTGAGCTTTGCTGAAATGATAGGAAGGGGCTATCTTATTGTTGTTGACGCCATCAACAACTGCATTTGAAACAGCTTGCTCATTAGATTAGATTCTGGTGAAAAAGTCATCCTGAGCAAAGCGAAGGATCTTATTTATCGTCGAAGAGATTCCTCGCACTTTGTGCTCGGAATGACTTTTTTTACCAGAATCTAATTACTTCCCGTTTTTTCTTTGCAAAATAGGGTAAGCCAAATTGCTGATAAAAGAATGGATGCGTCGGAGATAGCTTAAAATTTCCAAATGCATGGCAGAGGTATCTAGCGATTCTTGAACACCTTTTCGAAGTCGTTCCAAATGTTTTTCTCGAAGTTCTAGTTCTAATTCCAAAAGTGTTTGTTTCTGCCGAATGAGTTTGTGACATAAATCCACATCTTTGGTTGTAAAAGCACTCAAGGCTAATTGAAATCCTTCTACGATTTGTCGATGATAATCTTCCATTTCATGAAGGCCTTCTTTGGAAAATAAGAGATGGCGAGATTTTTTTATTTTAATCAGTGGGAGCAAAGATTTTTCAATCGTATCACCAATGTTTTCCAAATCGCTGACCAACATGACCAAGTCTAGCTGAGCTTGGGCTTGTTCAACGGAAATCGATTTTTGTGAAATCCGAATTAAGAACCTTTTAATTTCGCGGTACAAAAGATCGGAACGGTCTTCCAATTCTTCAATTTCCTGAATAAGCCGGTGGTCGGTTTTTTTAAGAGCGATGATAATTTTTTCCAGCATCTCTTGAACGAGCCCCGCCATGCGGAGTGCTTCCCTTTGGGCTTGTCCCAGAGCGAAAGAAGGTGTTCCCAAAACTTGAAGATCTAAATATTTTGGTGAAAATTTTTCAGGTTCAGGGTGTAAGGGGTAGATTTTTTGAATGGCATAGTTGCCCAAGCGAATGACCGGTAAAAATAAAAGTGCCAGGCTGACATTAAACAGGACATGTGCATTGGCAATTTGACGCGATACGTCTAAGGTGGACCAGCTCACCCATGACTCTATGTGAGATAAAAATGGCAAAATAAGTAAAACCCCGCCTGTTTTTAAAACAATATGAGCGATGGCAACTTGCTGACCTCGGTCATTGGTTCTTAAAGAAACAAGCAGTGGCAGGGCGCATCCACCGATATTGGCCCCTAAGATCAGGGGCAGCGCTTGAGGTAGAGATAAAATATTTGAATGAGCCAGGGAAATTAAAATTCCTAAAAAAGCGGCACTGCTTTGAAAAAGTGCGGTGAGGGTCATTGCCAGGAGCAGTGAAATGATCGTGTGTTCTTTGAGCATCGAAAGAAAAAAAGTTAAATGGGCGGAGGATTGAAAGGGCTCCGATCCCTTGGACATAAACCACATTCCCAAAAAGATAAAGCCAAGCCCCATAAAAAAATGACCAATGTCTATTTGATCCTCACCAAAGAGGGTGGTAATGAAAAATCCAAAAATGACGAGCAATAAACTATAATTTGCAATTTTAAAGGCAATGATTTGGACGGTCAAAGTCGTAGCAACATCTGCCCCCAAAATGATTGCCATGGATTGCGTTAAAGTCAGCAATGCTTGAGAGGTAAATCCTACAGCCATGGCAATGGATGCAGAACTGCTTTGTAAAATGAGCGTCATTAAAAAACCTGTGAAAAAAGCGATTAATTTTTTTTCGGTTAATTTTTTTAAGAACTGTTCTAATCGATCCCCAGCAATTTTTTGAAGACTGTCCCGTGTTAAATTTAAGCCATACATCAGTAGGCAAATGCCGCCGACGATCGTAATCCAATGTAAATTCATATCCAAAAGGCGTATCGGTTATTTTAGGTGTTTTGATAAGTTTTGTAAGATCTCACAAACCATCAGATTTTTCTGGCCTGCCACTCCTCAAAAAGTGATGGAAGTGATCGTCTTAAGTTGAGTCTGGCAGATGATGATTTATTGATAGAAGAGATGGCAAAGCCCCCTGGAGAATGAATGTTAAACCCATCTCGCAGGCCGAGCGAGCATGGCTTTTGCCCGTAGGGCAAAAGAGCGAGGCCGAGAGCTGAGCGGCAACTTCCTCGCAGGGGAAGTTGACCGCGTGGTTTA
>JACQJD010000093.1 GCA_016198185.1 Deltaproteobacteria bacterium | reverse complement strand
GTTTTCTGGTTGGATCTAGCGCTTTCAATAATTCTTGCAGTTCTTGTGTTTCATTTGGGGTAAGTTCATCCTGTTGCCAACCTAAAAGCCCTTCTCTTTTGGTCCTTTCAATTTGAAATCGCTTGAGCTGAAATGAAAGCAACGTTCGAACTGCCATCATTTCAAGATCTTGTTTCAAAATCCTAAAATCAGTCCCTTCATATAATGTTAAATAAAAATGGAGTTGCTGCGTAAATAATGAAAACCATTGGTAATCGAATACCTCCATATCCATCCCGGATCGTTCATCGTTCTTTTTTGAAAGCAGGGCTTGAACCGCCCTAAAGTTAGAAAGGTCTTGCGCTTGGCAATCCATGGAAGAAAGCTCATCCAAAAACTGGTGCACTTTCCTTGCTTCCTGAGAAAAAATATTTTTTTTGAGAGAGATTAATGCAGATTGAGCACGGGAGGCCGTTACAAACGCAAGATCCACATCGCCCCGACTTTGCAGCCTTTGCGTTTCAGCTGTATAAAAAGGCATCATTTCTGCTTTACGCATTTCAAATTCTTGTTCGTAGTTCCAAATCCTTTGATAGAGGGGATAAAACAATGCTTCCCTGGCCCCCTCATAGGCTTCTTCCAAAAGCTCAAAATACAAAGATAATTCAAAAGACCGATCCCATACTGCACACATGGCTAAAAAATTTTGACAGCCCTTTTCTACGCGGCGTTGCAAAAGTTCTTTGGTGTGAAGGTCTCTGGTTATTTCCAAAAGTTTTAATTCATATACATCTTGCTCCAGTTGTTTTAAGAAAAAAATATTCTCAGAAGACTTTGCTCTTTCCTCAGATAGAAAAGAAATGAGCATTCGATGAAATGCCAAATCTTTAAATACCTCTAAAGAAATATCTTCCAACCCCAATTCTTTTTGTGCCTGCCTGAATAATTCATGTTGACCCTCAAAAACATGGAGTGATTTTTTTAACAACACTTCGGCCCCCGCAATGCGATCTTGCCAGTCCCATGCATTCAACGTAGGTTCTAACTTTTCCATCAGCAAATCATGGGTAATAAAGGCGGAAACACCCACCAAAAATGAAACACCTGGGTTCAATGAAGCACGGGTGACAAAGGGATGCGAAGTCCACCGAGAAAACCAAGTTGTGAGAGAACGCGCGCTCCTGGTCATCGTGGAATGAAAAGCCAACTCATATCCCGTAAAAATGGCTGTAGATGCCAACGCACGAACTAAAAACGATTTTCGAAACCACACTTCGTGAACCAAATCTTTCAGCAAGAAAAGGGCTTCTGTCATTTCTCCTTGACGGACCAGCCATCCCACTTCTTTAAACCTTGGGTGGCTGATCATATTAAAAATAGCATCGCTCACCATCATACCTGAAAATAAGGGCGCCGCATCTAACCACGTACGCGCCAATAAAGGATGCTGGAGTCCCCACCGATGAAAAACAGAACTCTGGTGAAAGACATGTCGAACACGATCTGCCACCACCGAAAATGTTATAAAATTGGCGTGCATCATGTGATCATTGAAAAGCATTCCCAAATAATCTTTCAACCGATCTGTTTCACCATGATAAAGCCCAACATAAACTTCTGTAAAAGCTCTCATAAAATAAAAATGCACCATCGATCGAACCATTCGCGCAGAAGTTGACTTCATCAACACATATCCAAGCTGGGCTTTGAGCCCAAAATGGCCATGCCGAATAAGCTCTTGAAGCCCTTGTTGGTATTGGCCATTCTCTATGGACGTGGCTCGAATGAGCTCATTCCAAATATCTGAATAGGTTTGATAATCTTGCACTTGTAACTTGGCTCGCTCATAAAATTCGTTTTCTACTGTCGTTATCTTCGGATCATATTTAGAGGCCAGCTGTTTGAGAAACTTAAAATAGCCAATGTAATCAATATCTCCATTGCGATAGAAACGCGTAACAACATCATTTTTTGAAAGAAGACCTCGGATGTGAACATCACGAAACAATGGAGCATTTTCTTTTAGAAGGATCAGGGTCTGGAACACCAGGCTTTTCACCGAAAGAAGCTTTAAAGAAGCTTCGGCAATCTGGTTGGCCAACTCAGGCAATTCATGTTCTTTACAATAGGTGTGAAAGGTCATCAGGGCTTCCCATACATTTTGGGCTTTTGTTTTCGAAAGCAAGATCCCTTCACGGTGGGCCCAGGATCTGATAAACACCTCTCTCAACCTGGCAATGTTTCGAATTTCATCAAAATCTTGTTGCGAGACACTCGATAGATCGCTGAGATCTATTTGGTCTAGATGCCCCTTCACTTGTCGCAAAAGATCCTCGATCGAGGGTGGCTTTGCAGAAAGATCGACAGAAGGCAATAACAGACCACTGCAGAATGCAAAAAACATGACCCATTTTATTTTCGCCCGAAGCACACAACACCTACCCACAGTCTCATGACGTTGCATAAGCAAAATGAATGCCAAAAGATTTCCGTCGAACACATTCAAATTGAATGTGTAAGCGATGATCAAAATGTAATTTTTACTGGGGAGATAAAGTTATTCGCAATCAATGCCCTTTGCTAAGTTTCTTTAAGACCTGACCAGAAAAAAGTTGACATGACTTCAAAACGGGTATTTTATTTCCAGCATACTTAGGAGGTATCTATATGATGTTCAAAAAAATAATGTATTTAGGGTTCATTTTTTTCTCAGCACTTTCTTATGCTGATGAGAATCAACAAAGCAGCCCCTTTGATTTTCAAGTGGATAAAGCTTGGTGCATGGTAAATGCGACCATCATCGGCAACGAAACCAATCTCTTTGAGGTTGAAGATTTAGAGTTTAAAGACAATATTTCATTAGAGCGCAAACAAAACTCTCAAGGAGAGCCATTTTACATTGGGACTGTTTCTTGGACACTTAAAAACAATGATCAACTTTTAGTAGACATCGTTCATTCTCCAACGGATGAAAAATTAGAACACAGCAAACTCTATCTCAATGCTCGTTTACAATCGAGCGATGCTAAAGGAAATGTCCACATTTTAGCAAATCACTCCTCTTCAGAATTTGCTCAAAAAACAGGCTCTGTGATTGATCTTACCGATAGCATTGGCGTTATTCTAAATACCAAAGTCGTAGAAACGGTTCTCAATGCTTCAGAAAATAAAAATTCTTCTATTTATGACATTGATCGCAATCTTAAAGATGTCGTCAAGCATGGTCTTCTTCAAAAAGGAACGACCTACAGCATTAATTATCTCACCTGTGGCATGAAAGAAAACGGTGACCTTTTCGAAAGGGCTCGTGAAAAGGCCAAAAGTGAGGGGCCATCTCTAGATAAGCAAGATTAAGAATTTTTCTTATCCTGCTTCTCTGAAACACCGAACAGCGGCTTCAATGAGTTTGTCTTTAGACAAATGGTGCCGTTGATCATGAAATTTGGGTTGCCAATGAGCCCCATGTAATTCATCTGAAACAATCACCTTCCCGTCAATAGGAATACCTGACGAATGTCCGTCAGCTCACCGATCCAAATATCTAAATTGCAAGGCTTGGCTTAAGTGCCCTTCTTCAATTTTATGTTCACCCTCTAGATCCGCCAAGGTTCGAGCAATTTTTAAAATTTTATGAAAACTGCGCAAACTCAGTCCAAACTTATCCATCGCACGATCTAAAAAAGATCGACCCTGGGAATCTAAGGAACAAAAAGATTCAATCTCTTGAAATTTGATATCCGTATTTAGTTTCAATGGATTTGAAAAACGGTGGTGTTGAGATTCTCTCGCTTGTAAAATCCGTTCCCGCATGGCTGGCAGATCATCCTCATTTTTTTGTTCACGCTCTTCTTGTGTCACGTGAGATAATTGCACATGAAGATCGATCCGATCTAAAAGAGGCCCCGACACCTTTCGTTGGTATCGCTCCACTTCTTGAATCCCACATTGGCAATTTTTTTTAGGATGGTTGAAATTTCCGCAAGGACAAGGATTGAAAGCCAACACCAATAAAAAATGAGCGGGAAAATCACTCATCCCCGTAATTCTGCGCAATTTCACCTTACGCTCTTCCAGCGGTTCTCTCAGTAACTCCAAGACATCTCTTCGAAACTCGGTTGCCTCATCCAAAAACAAAACACCACGATGCGAAAGACTAAGCTCGCCTGGTAATAACCCCTTGCCACCCCCTGCCATGGCCGCAAGCGTTGCCGTATGATGCGGATTTCGAAAAGGCCGCCGACAGATCAAGGGGGCAGTGGTCTCTGTTAATCCCATGACGGAATAGATCTGTGTAATCTCCAAAGATTCTTCATACGTAAGCGGTGGAAGAAGCAGCGGTAATTTCTGGGCAAGGACCGTTTTCCCACATCCCGGAGGCCCCATGAATAACAAGTGATGCCCCCCTGCCGCAGCAACTTCTAATGCTTTTTTCGCCCACCGCTGGCCTTTGATACTTTGAAAATTTCCCTCTTCTTGAAAAAATGAAGTGCCTTGACTTCGTTCAAAGGGTTTCATTTTTTGATTCTCAACAACGTGAGAAATTAACTGACCAAAATTTTCCAAAGGATAAATTTCAATCTCAGGCACCAAAGATGCCTCATGGACGTTCATCTTGGGCACAAATACTTTCTTAAAACCAGCACGCTTGGCTGCAATCACCAATGGAAGAACACCTGAAATGGTTTGAAGTTCTCCCCGTAAAGAAAGTTCTCCTAAAAAGAAAGAATCTCGAAAATGATCGGTCGATCTTTTTTGCATCGCCATCCAGAGAGCAAAGGCAATGGCCAAATCGAACAAAGACCCTTCTTTTCGTAAGGAAGCAGGAACCAAATTCACCGTAATGCGTTTCATCGGAAAAACAAGTCCAGAATTTTTAAATGCAGACCGAACCCGTTCTTTACATTCTCGCAAAGCGGCATCGGGTAACCCCACCACATGAAAAGCAGGTAATCCCTGCTGCAAATCCACCTCTACTTTAATAAGATAAGTATTTAACCCATGCAAACATCCTGTGTGTAAACACGCAATCATGATATTCTCTATAAGCAAAATCTGGGCCAAGTGCTTTTTTTTAAAAAACACAATCATTTCAAGGATCTAGAAAAATGATGCCCTAAAAAAGAGGTCGACTTTCCGTCCGAGGTTGGGTATGAATTTAATCTTATGAAAAGACTTTATCGTTCTAGAACAGACAAAAAAATTGCAGGGATCTGCGGTGGCCTAGGACATTACTTTGAAGTAGACCCCATTTTGATTCGAATTATTTGGTTGAGTGCTGTTCTCATGGGTGGCACCGGGATTTTGTTATACCTTATTTGTTGGATCATTATCCCACAGCGCAAAACATCAGAATCTGAGTTTTCTTTTTCTTCTTCTCCTCTACGACGCTCCAGAACCAATTGCAAAATTGCAGGCATTTGTGGTGGTTTGGGAGAACGTCTCGACATCGACCCCGTCATGGTAAGGGCTGGCTTTTTATTTTTGGCCATTACGTCCTTGGGATTGGGCATCATCCTTTATTTAATCCTTTGGGCAATTATCCCCCAAGAATAACAGACTTTCTTTAATTATTTCAGACAGATAGACTGATTTTTGCCAATTGCTTGCGAGGAAGGTGTAGTTCCTTTATACTGATTTTGTATCGTTGTTCATTGTCAGTCGTAAGCTTAGAGATGTAAGTCAACCAAAGGAGATTTCCATGGCAAACGATCTCAAGGCCGTTCAAACCAAAAAGTTAGCGCAAGAAATTGAACGCATCAAAAAGAAAAAAATACTCACCAAAAAAGTGGTTTCTCTAGCAGATTATCGCTCGCTCCATGCAGAAACAAGCCCGCGTCACATTCTGGTTGTGGATGACGATGAATCTACGCGCAATGTCCTCAAACGTCTGTTTGAAAAGGAAGGGTTCGACGTACTCCTAGCACCTGAAGCTTCTGAACTCGTAAAAATCTTAGAAAAACAGGAAGTAGAACTTATTTTGCTGGATATTAATTTGCCATGGGTCAATGGTTTTGAGTTGTGTAAACTTTTAAAACAACAAACCGACTTAAAAGATGTCCCGATTGTCTTTATCTCTGGCCGAAAAAGCGAGGTCGATAAAAAACATGCGTTCCAATTGGGAGCACATGACTACATTACCAAGCCTTTTAACATTCAAGAAGTCACCGATACGGTTAAGACGTTGCTTCACATTCACTCAGCCAAATGACAAGACACCCAGTGATCGGGTGCAATCTCTCGGAGGGGCGGTTTTTCGATCCGACAGCGATCTACAATTTTATAATGACACCGAGGATGAAAAGGACACCCGGGCGGCAAATGAACTTGGCTTGGCACATCTCCCTTAAGAACAATCCGTGTCCTTTTGGTCTTGGGATCAATCTGTGGCACCGCTGATAACAATGCCTGTGTATAAGGATGTTTGGGATCGCGATAAATATCTTTGCTGTAGGCCAATTCTACGATTTCTCCCAAATACATCACCGCGACACGATCGCTAATGTACTCCACCACTTTTAAATCATGAGAAATAAATAAATACGTCAGCTTAAATTTTTTCTGAAGATCGGATAACAAATTGATCACTTGGGCTTGAATCGAAACATCTAAGGCCGAAACCGGTTCATCACACACGATAAAATCTGGATTTAAAGAAATCGCACGCGCAATGCCAATGCGTTGTCGCTGTCCACCACTAAATTCATGGGGATATCGACCCAAGACATCTGACCTTAACCCCACTTCTTTTAAAAGCCCTTCCACACGATCCATGCGTTCTTGCCGAGATCGAACCAGCTTATGAATTTTCAAAGGTTCTGAAATAATACTGCCAATCGTCATTCTGGGATTTAAGGATGCATAAGGATCTTGAAAAATAATCTGCATTCTTCTGCGGGTTTGCCGAAGCTCACTTCCAGAAAATTTCAAGATATCTTTGCCATTAAAAAAGACCTGTCCTTCGTCAGGTTCAATCAGTCGAATGAGGGATCGTCCCAGGGTTGATTTTCCACAACCACTTTCACCCACCAAGCCAAGCGTTTCTCCTTTAAAAATATCGACCGTAATGCCATTGACCGCTTTAACCGTATCTGCCTTTTTTTGAAACCATCTCTTTTTGACCGGAAAATGTTTTTTGAGATTCTTAATTTCAATTAATTTTTCTGTCATATTTTTGTTTCAAAACAACTGGCCCAATGATTGGTTTTTAATTCACGTAATTTGGGTTCTTCATCCTTACAATGAGGAACATGCATAAAACACCGTTCTTCAAAAGGACAGCCCCCTTGAAGCTCTAAGATATTGGGCACCATCCCTGGAATCGCCCGTAGGGGATGAAGTTTCCCGGCGCCCGTTTCTTGCATCGATGGAATCGACTTTAATAACCCAATAGTATAAGGATGCAGCGGCATTTCAAAAAGCTCTACCGCCGGTGCTTGCTCTACAATTTTGCCGGCATACATGACGATCACTTCATTGGCCATTTCTGATACAACCCCCAAATCATGCGTAATCAAAATAATCGCCATCCCCATTTCTGTTTGAAGCTTTTTTAATAAATCTAAAATTTGGGCTTGGATCGTTACATCCAGAGCCGTGGTTGGTTCATCTGCAATTAAAATTTCTGGCTCACAACTCAGCGCCATTGCAATCATCACCCGTTGACGCATGCCGCCACTCAGTTGATGGGGATAATCATGAATTCGTCGATACGGAGAAGGAATACCCACCAACTTTAACATTTCAATGGCCTTTTCTCGAATCTGCTTTCGAGAGAGGTCTTGATGCAATGCAATCGCCTCTTCAATTTGATTTCCAATGGTAAAAACAGGGTTGAGTGACGTCATCGGTTCTTGAAAAATCATCGAAATTTTATTCCCTCGAATATCACGCATCTGGGAAATGGGAATCTTTACCAAATCTTTGCCGTCAAATAGAATTTGTCCACCTGTAATTTTTCCAGGAGGTTGTGCAATAAGTCGCATCAAGGAAAGGGCTGTAACGCTTTTCCCACAGCCACTTTCACCAACGATGCCCAAGGTTTTTCCTTTTTCCAATGAAAAACTTACATCATCCACAGCTTTAAGTTCCCCCTCTTCTAGGAAAAAAGAGGTTTTTAAGTTTTTCACTTCTAAGATTTTAGACATAACTCAATAATATCAAGTGGTTTTAACGAATTGACTCGGAAAGTGCAAGGCCTTTATGGCTCTTGGGCGCCCTCTTCTGTAAAAATCATCGGAACCGTTTTTTGAGTGGGCAGAGGAACCACTCTGGCGTGTTTAGGTTTTTTAAGTTCAAAGACCTCTTTCGATAATGCTTTGGGATTTAATTCAACTTCCTGCCATGTCCAATGAATAAAATGATTGAGCGAAGCATCGGTCATTCGCATTTCCAAAGGATAATACAAATTCCCTCGTTGCTCTATTCGCATAAAATGGAGCTTGTAGGTTTTGGGATGCTTCAGTGATTTTTTTGAAAACAGAAAGATATTCATTAAATCCTGAATATCGATTGAAAATGGGAAAATGTGATTAAAAGAAACATCTTTCAAAGACCCCACATACACTTTTTCTTCCGGAATCACATAGTATTCAAACGCATTTTGTCGAAGTGTAAAGGCTGTCAACGGAAACCCAAAAAAATTTCCCGTCTCCAGCCGTAAGGACCGAGGCTTTTGAACCACGGCAATGGCCTCCACCGTTCCCTTTCCTTCGGGTAATGAAAAATAAACCCGCGCCATCCCTCGAAGCGACTTAATTTTTTCCTGATTTTGATCCATAAGGCCAATGATTTCTGGATCAGAAACAACGTCTTTGAGCGCTGGCGCACAGCCCACGATGCACCATGATAGAAAAAATAAGAAATATTTCATGAAAAAAGGGTAACTTATTTGATTTTGGCAGGGAAGCGTTTTTTCAACGTTTGACCTAACTCATTTAATTTTTTTTCAATGCTTTGGAGCGTGCCCCCTTCGGGGTTACTTTTAAGGGCACGTTGATAAACTTCTTCCGCCTGATGAAGTTTATCTAATTTAACATACACATCTGCCAAGTGCTCTAAGATCACTGCCTCTTGGGGTTTCAATTGAACCGCCGTTTCAAGCCATTTTTGTGCACTTGGGTAATCCCCTTTTAAAAAATAAAACCATCCCAGACTATCTTCAATATACCCTTCCCCGGGTTTAAGCTCATAGGCTTTCTTAAGAAGTTTTTCGGCTCTGACCAAATCTTTGGAATGAAGGATATAGGTATATCCAATAAAATTTAAAGCATCCGGATGATTTGGATTTATTTTTAAAATCTTTTCCATGGCTTCTAAGGCTTGTTCCACATTTTCTGTTTTGTCATAGAGTGCCCCTAAATAATACAAAAGCCTTTCTTCCTTCGGAAATTTTTCAACCCCTTCTCGAAGAATTCCAATGGCACCTCCCAAATTTTTTTGCTTCTCATAAATCGAAGCTAATAAGTCATAAAACTCATGTTGTTTCGGATATTTTTGTAACATTTTTTTCCCAAGATCGATGGCCACCTGAAATTGCCCTTGTTCTCTCAGTAAAAAAATAAGATGGCTTTGCGCCTCAACATATAAGGTGGAATCTTCCGAAACTTTTTTTAGCATGCCGATGGCATGCTTTATTTTATTTCGTTTTTCATAAACGGCAGATAAATAATAGACAATTCGATCTGAATCCGGGTGTTCTCGATACAACTCTTCAAACTCTTTTTCAGCCTGACGGTAATCTTTCATTTCATAATAAATAAGTCCTATTCGAACGCGATTATTTAAATCGGTGGGATCTTGATACTTTAAATCCTCTAAGAGCTTCAAAGCACGCTGAGGCTCTTTTTTTTCTAACATCAGTTGAACCGTTTTTCTTAAAATGCGAGGGGGGACTTCTGTGGCCTCAATCAAATTTAAATACACTTGAATGGCCTTTTCCGTTTCATTTTTTGTCTCGTAGTGTACGGCCAGTGCAAGTGCCGCCAACTGAAATCCTGGATTCATTTCCAAGGCTAACTGATACTGAGAAAGAGCTTCTTTTGTTTTTCCCATCTCTGCATATATTCTTCCCAAGTAATAATGGGCCAAAAAGGCTTCGTTGTTCTGTTGTAACAGTTTTTTTAGAATAAGAATGGCTTTTGGATATTTTTTTTCTTCTGCGTAGAGTGTTGAAAGAAAAAGATATGCTTTTTGATGGGTGGGGTCTATGGACAGCACTTTTTCATAGTGACCTCTCCCTTCTTCAAATTTACGTTCTGCAGCCAAAATACTGCCCAGAGAAAGATGGGCCTCGAGATGATTGGGATCTAGCGCCAACGCTTGTTTCAGGTATTTTTTCGAAATTTCCACCTCTCCTTTTTTTAAATATTCTTCTGCAATTTTAGCGTGGATATCTGCAACCGATGGATCTAATTGAATCACTTTTTTATAATGCTCGATCGCTTCTGTTGCATTTCCTTCCAAAGAGGCCAATGCTCCCAAAGCAAAGTGATAATAAGCTTGTTCTTGATTGGGATTTGTTTTGAGCTGTCTGGATACTTTTTGTACCAGGGGGACCTGTTTCATTTCTGGTTTGTGGCTACGCCGTTCTTGAAAGGGATAAGAAAACAGTGAAAACCAGTAGGAATGTGCAATCCAAAGGGCACTGAGTACCAAACCAACAGCACCTCCCACACCATAGGGAAGAAATTTAGAAAAACGATTCTTTTTGAACAACACAACGTTCCTTTCTTAAAACCTATCGGCCGAACAACCTTAAAACTAAAATCAGAAAACTCACCTCCCCCCCTCACTTTTGAGTGGGAGGTGAAAAGTTTTACTAAAAAACAGATATTACAGTGTAAAAAATACATTAAAATTGGATTAATGTATTTTAAATATAGAAAAACTTTTGGAATTCTTAATACTTTCAAATGGTTAAAAAGTTTTAAATTTTTGGCATGAAGTTTGCTAAGAATTATGGATCGTGGGTGTTTTTAAAAGGTTTCGTTCTCTACCTCTTATCCTTCTATTCACTTTTGTGGGGCTCTCTTCTGCGTGGACCTATGCCCCTCCCATTCCAAACACCCATGAAGCCATAGCCTTAACGCTTTCTGCCACCCAGCTTTCTTCCTTGATTTCAAAGGAAAATTACTCTGCACCCATTTCTGAGGGAGGCGTTTGTTATGGAATGGATCGCGTCAACTACACCCTGCTCACGCAAATTAAATTTGAACGTGGTCAAAAGAGATCACCCCATCATATCGCAAATAAAATTATCAGTGCATTTCAGGAAAAACGTCCTCAAGTGATTACCGGCTTTTCCAGCACCTACCAGTTTGTTTCCCAAATGCAACGTGAGTGGACAGACACATTTAATCCCCTTAAATATGCCATTGAGACCATTCAAGGTGATTTCGATCGTTTTAGGAATGCGGTTCAAATTTTTTTAAACGGCGCTCATTTGATATTCAACGGCATTGATGCCCTTTATGAAACGGTAGATCAATTCCAATCCTACATCTTGGCCAGCACCCCCGTTCCCATCGTCATCATCAGCACCAGAACACTGGGAGCCCATGCTTTAACGATTGTAGGTTTTAAGAAAGATCTTTCTGACCCTTGGAATAGTTTGCCAAGACATTTTTTAGTTCTGGATTCGAATTATCCACAGACACTCCAAGTACTGGAATTTAAATACAACCATTGGTTTTATGAACCTTGGCAATCCGAAACAGATCCGGGGGTTGTTTTTGTTTATTTTGAAAATCCTTCTCGGCAAGACATCGATGTGGCCAACCAACATTTTAAAGTTCAATGGCTCACGCACCGCGATCACATTCTCCCGTTTAGCCCTTAAGTCAGGCCTACAACTTGACTTCTCTCAAAGGTTACCCTAAATTGACGCAGCATGGCGCAACCACCTAAAATCATTAAACGATATCAAAACCGAAAACTCTATGACACCACCCGTTCTCGTTATGTCACATTATGGGATTTGGCCAAAATGATTCAGCAAGGAGAAGACCTTCGCGTTATGGACAATCAAACCAATGAAGATATTACCTGTGCCACCCTTACCCAAATCATTTTTGAGACAGAAAAGAAATCAAATCACTTGCTGCCCCTCCACTTATTACAAGACATCATTAAAAGCAGTGGTGGCTCCATCTCTTCTTTTTTCGAAAAGACACTTAAATCAGGGTTTGAAAAAACATTCAAATCAGGTGCCCGAGAGATTGCTCATGTCAAAGGGGAACTTCAAAAAAAGTTAGATGCCCTCACTGGAAAAATTCCGCTCCAACATGAAATCGAAAAGCTCCAAAGAAAAATTAAACAACTTGAAAAAAAGAATCGCCGCCCAGAAACACGTGTTTAAGGCGAAAGAATACTAAAGGAAAGCGCATTATAAATATTCAGCCGCCCACCGGTCATGGTGCGCCCTTGCATCGATTCAATAGGATCAACGGTTTGCAACAAAAGATCTTTTACTTGTTTCATGGTTAGATGGGGTTTGGCGGCCCAAATCAAAGCCGCTGCACCCGAAACAAAAGGGGCAGCCATCGATGTTCCGCTGAAACTATCATAGCGATTTTTGGGAATAGACGAAAAAATAGAAACACCGGGTGCTGCCAAATGGACTGATTTTTTTCCAAAGTTCGAAAAAGAAGCTTTCTCATCCCAAGCATCGGTTGCCGCAACCGAAATAACATTTTCTTGCGTAAAACTGGCAGGGTAAAATGGTTTTACATCCGCATCTGCATTATCATTGCCCGCCGCCGCTACAAATAAAACACCTTGGTTTGCTGCCATCTGAATGGTTTCCATCAGCGGTCTTGATTTTCCGTAGCCACCCCAGCTGTTGTTTAAAATCTTAGCTCCATTTCTGACCGCATAGGTAATGGCGCGAATGGCATGATTTGTCGTCCCTTCCCCTTTTTCATTTGTAAATTTACAAGCCATGAGTGACACCGAGGGGCTCACCCCAAGAGATCCCACCCCATTGTCCGCTAAGGCTCCGACAATGCCTGCAACATGGGTTCCATGAAAATTGTCATCCATGGGATCTGCCGAATCTTTGAGAAAATTCCATCCATACTGATCATCGATATAGCCATTGCCATCGTCGTCAATGCCATTGGCCTCAATCTCATTCGGATTTTTCCACATATTGGAGGCAAGGTCTTCATGGGTGTAATCAATGCCAGAATCGATAATGGCAACCATGACGTTGCGACTTCCCCACGTAAAAGATTTCCAAGCCTTGGGAGCTTCGATCGCATATAAACCATAGCTGTTATTGAAATAAGGGTCGTTTATTTTAACCGAATTGTCCGGATCTGGATCTGGAATTTCTCGAGGGGGAAACATCCCCCCCTCCAATTGAATTAAATAATTTGGCGCAACATATAAAACATCCGGCAGGGCTTTAAAATATTGGATGGCCTCTTCCACCGGTTGACCAGGATAAAGCTGAACCAGTTTCAAATTGGGTACCAAAAAATCATTTTTTTTAAGTGTCGCCCCCAGGCTCAGTGCCATGAGTTCTTGTTTTTCTTCTTGCGTTCCATCTTTGTAGCGAATGAAAATTTCCCCCTCTACATAAGGTCCTGTAATCAATCCTGGATCCTCTTGGGCATAAGCCATAAAGGGTACTAAGAGTAATAAAATATTGAGCCAACGTGCCATAACCACCTCTCTTTTCATTCTCGGAATAAAAATCTGAAACTTTATGAGAGGATCATTAAATGAAGGAAACCCCTAGCAGGGTGTTGAAAATACATGGATTATTACGGAAAGACCCTTTACCAAAAATAACGTTCTCGAAGATTACTCGAATAAAGTACTAACAGACTGCCCATGATGAATATTTTCAATGGCCTTGGCCAACAAAGGCGCTATGGATAAAACTTTAATTTTTTTGGATGCTTCTTCAATGGGAATGCTATTGGTTACAATCATTTCATCTAAAAAAGATTGCTCAATTTTCTTTTGTGCATCTTTCGAAAAAGCCGGATGAATACACATGGCTGAAACTTTTCGAACACCTTGTGTTTTCAGCGCTTCTACGGTTTCGAGCAACGTGGTGGCCGTATTGACTTCATCATCTACCACAATCGCGTGCTTCCCCTTGACCTCTCCAATGATGACCCCCATTTTTACTTTTTGACTCTGCTTATCTCGACGTTTGTCCATAACGGCCAGAGGCAGATTGAGGTTCTTGGCATAGAATCTTGCTCGAGGAAGCCCCCCTACGTCTGGGGAAACAATAACGGTATGATTGGATTCGATTTTGGATCTAAGATGCTCGCAGAGGAGCTTCACTGATAAAAGCTGATCTGCGGGAATCCGAAAAAAACTCAAAATTTGAAGGGCGTGTAAGTCCAAAGTCACCACCCGATCTGCTCCAGCTGTTTGTAACATATCTGCAATCAATCTGGCTGTTACCGGAATTCGTGGCTGATCTTTCTTATCGGACCTCACGTAAGGGTAGTAAGGTAATACGGCTGTAATCCGACCAGCAGAAGCATATTTCGCTGCATCTATCATCAGCAATAATTCCATGACACCATCGTTTACGGGACGAACAGAGGTTTGCAGGATAAAAACATCATCCCCTCGAATAGAAGTTTCAATGCGGCAAAAAAGATTATCATTGGCAAAGCGAACATGCTCAATGGGGGTCAAAGAAACTTTTAGAAGTTTTGCAATTTCTTTTGCAAGGTGTGGATGGGAACTTCCGGCAATGAGCTGTATTTTTGCCATATTTAAACGATAGCAGAAATGAAGTCCCCAGGGCAAGCCCCCCTTGAAAAAAGCCATTAAAAAATTTCTTTTTCTTGTCTCCCCAAAAACCTCTTGACGAAATCTGAATCATTCCGAGAAGCTACAGCTATGATCCATTTTGTAACTGGTAAAGGAGGCGTTGGAAAAAGCACCCTCAGTTGTCTTTTAGCACTTCATCAAGCGCGTCTGAATCGAACCGTACTCTTGGTCGAACTGGATCCCGATGGGCCTTTTGCGCGCTGGTTTGGAACCAAAAAATTTTCATTTACCCCTCAAAAGCTTAAGAAAAATATCTACGGCATGGTCATCACCCCAAAGCTTGCTTTAAAAGAGTATATTATTTCTCAAATTAAATTTTCGACACTTTACAATTTGTTTTTTGACAACCGCTTTGTTCAATTTTTTAGAGATGCAGCGCCCGGTATTTCTGAAATTTCCATCATTGGGAAACTGTTTTATCTAGAGCAAGAAACGATGACTGGAAAACCAAAGTGGGATGATATTATTGTCGATGCACCCGCCACGGGACATGGATTGTATCTTTTTAAATCTCCGAAAGTGTTTTTAGATATCGCCCAAGTAGGCACCATCTCCGTAAAATCTAAAAATATGTACGAAATGATTTGTTCATCGGAGCGATCCCGCATTCATCTCGTCACCCTTGCTGAAGAACTGCCTGTCCAAGAAACAATCGAATACCATGAAGAAATAAAATCGTTACAGCTACCCAAAGGGCTTCTTTTCCTCAATAAATATCTTCCAAATTCAGAATTTTCTTTGACAGATTTTCATCAAAGCCAACGTTTAAAAAATAGTTCCTTGGCGGCTATCATCGAACAAACCTTAGAAAAATATGAAAAGCGCGCCTTGCTTCAACGTCCCCAGATTGCAACTTTAGAGCAGAAAGTCTCCAAAGACTTAGTGAAAGTAAACTGGCATTTGGATCAATGCCTAGACCTTCATTCTTTAGAAAAAATTTCATTGGACCTCCAACATGACGTTATTGGATAAAATCTCTAACAAAAAAATGGTCATTGTGGGGGGATCGGGGGGTGTTGGAAAAACAACCCTTGCCGCTGCAATCGCTCTCAAACTTGCCAAAGCTGGGAAAAAGACTTTGGTTCTAACCATTGATCCCGCCAAACGACTGGCCTCAACACTCGGATTGGAACGCTTTCAACCAAAACCCCAAAAAATAAATATAGACACCCAACATTCTCTTTGGGCAATGCTCCTCGATGTCCAACATACCTTCGACACCTTGATTCGAACCCATGCCCCTACGGAAGAAATCGCAGAAACCATCTTGAAAAATAAAATTTATCAACACATGGCTTCTGCCATGGCAAGCACTCAAGAATATATTGCACTGGAAAAACTCTATGAACTTCATGAAAAAAACGAATTTGATGCCATCGTTCTGGATACCCCTCCGTCCGCCCATGCACTGAGTTTTATTGAAGCCCCCGATCGCCTGGCCAATTTTTTAGATGGAAAAAACATGGAATGGTTTTTAAAGCCTTATGCGTATGCCGGTAAATGGGGCTTTCGGATTCTTTCGAAGAGTTCAAAAATGGTTTTAAATCTCCTGGAAAAAGTTACTGGGCTAAAATTGCTTCAAGATCTTTCAGAGTTTATGCTCAGCCTAGAGTCCTTTTACGAAGGGTTTCGAGATCGAACGCTCAAGGCAAAATCTATTTTAAAAAGTCCCCAAACCAGCTTTCTCATCGTTACCGTTCCAGAATTCTCTGTCTTTGAAGACACAGTCAAATTCCAAAAAAAACTTTCTGAAAGACAAATCAGAATAGATGCGATTTTAGTCAATCGCATGACCCCTTTGGTACTGCTAACAGATGCGCAAAAGAAAGAATTGGAAAGCCTTAAAAAACACGATCTTTCTGGAAAAGAACGTTCTATCCTTTCTTTGTTTGAAAAATACCAGCATTTGGCAGAACAAGAAAAAAGGCAAATGGCTCATCTCAAAAAATTAATGCCTTCTTCAATTGATCTCTTCCCCATTCCATTTTTTGAAAAAGATATTTCTTCCATTCAAGATCTGCATCTTTTAAATTTACACTTATTTCACGGATCTGGTACGCTACCCTAAAACATGCGGAACATGTGGAAAATGCTTTTATCTTTCCTAAATACATTTTCATCTACCCATGACATCTATGCGTGAATTTCGGTTGGGGTTTATGTGTGCTTTTAAAGCCATTGGCTATCTATTTTCTCATACATCGTTATTGCGATTGGCACTCATTCCCATCCTGATCAACATTGTTTTATTTCTGGGACTCTTGTGGGTTTTGTCTGCCAAATTTGGCTATTTGATGGGGCTTCTCATTACAAAACCTGAAAACTGGTATTGGCTCATGGGTTATTATTTCCTGGCAGCAACCGCTTTTTTGGTTTTACTCACCATTGGAACTTTCCTCTTATGCCTCATTGGAAACCTTCTATCGTCCCCCTTCCATGAATGGATCACTGAAAAAGTAAAAATACTGGAAAAAGGACCCAGTACCTCTCAAAAATTTTCATTCCGAGCTTTGGGCGCTGAAATTAAACGCATCCTCATTACCCAACACAAGAAATTAGGATTGCTTCTCATTCTAGAAATAATGATTCTATTGTTTCTATTGATCCCTGGCATCGGGGCTTTTTTAAGTGGATTTTTTACTCTTTTTCTCTTGGCATTTCAGTTTTTAGATTTCCCATTGGAAGTCGAAAGACTACCCTTCCGGGCACAATGTCATTTCGTGAGACGCCATTGGATGGCATGCCTCGGCTTTGGATTGGCTATGTCGTGCCTCCTCGTTATTCCCATTATCAATTTATTCATCTTGCCAATCGGCACCATTGGCGCAGCACTTCTTTATTATCGATTGTAAGTATCTATCAGAGATGTTGACGCACTGTCATTCTGAGACGAAGCTACTTGTGGCGAAGTGCAAAGAATCTTGAGGAAGATCCTTCGGACCTTTGGTCCTCAGGAAGACTTTATCAACAGACGGCTATTTCGTGTGAACGACTTTGAGGTTCGGATCATTAAAGTCTTTAAAAATTGTATTCGATTTTAAATACCCTAACGCTTGTTGAAGTTGATAATCGTATTTAATGACTTCTTTTTCAGTTAAGGGAACCACCACTTCTTCTTTTTCCTCTCCATTGGATTCCCCTTTAATATGCCCAGGTAAATCAGCTTCACGCCACTTGGGTTTATTCCCTTTCAATTTCTCATCTTCTTCCTTCAATATTTTTGGATCTCGCTGTTCAATCATGAGATGAGGCTCTAACCCTTGCTCCTGAATCGATCTTCCGCTGGGGGTGTAATACTTTGCAACCGTTAATTTCAATCCTGACTTATCATCCAACTCAATGACTTGTTGAACCGATCCCTTGCCGAACGTCTTTGTTCCCACCACCAGTGCACGTTTATGATCTTGCAAAGCGCCGGCTACAATTTCCGACGCAGAAGCAGAGGCCCCATTGACCAACACCACCATGGGCAGATACTCCCAAGTTCCTGATTTGTGCGCATATTCGATATCTTTATTGGTTTTGTTTCTTCCAACCGTCGAAACAATTTCTCCTTTGTCTAAAAACAAATCTGCCACCTTCACGGCTTCATCCAACAATCCACCTGGATTGTTGCGCACATCCAAAATCAATCCTTTCAATCCCACCTCTGGCATTTTTTGTTGCGTCTGAATCTTCTTAGCTTCCTTCGTCAGATCCACCAGTGCTTGTCTCAAATCTCGAGAAGTTTTTTCTTGAAATGTCAAAATGCGGATATAGCCATAAACAGCTTCTAGAAGTTCTTTTTTAATCGCTTGAATTTTAATAGTATCTCTAACAATGCGATAGCCTTTGGGTTCTTCCAAACCTTTTCGAATGATGGTAATCGTAATAGGCGTTCCTTTTTTGCCTCGCATTTTACTCACAGCCTCCATGATCGTCATTTTATCTGTATAGTCTCCTTCAATTTTAATGATCCGATCGTTGGCTTTTAAACCGGCACGATCCGCAGGGGTCCCTTCAAGTGGCGTAATAATGGTTAACACATCATCTCGAATCGTAATTTCAATCCCCAAGCCTCCAAATTCCCCCGAGGTATCCACTTTCATTTCACGAAAGAGATCAGGGGGTAAAAAATTGGTGTGCGGATCCAACGTTGAAAGCATGCCTTTAATGGCTCCATACATTAAGTCGTCCACTTTAACTTCTTCTACATAATTATTTTCGACATAATTGAGGACTTTGAGCAAAATGCCAATCTTTTCATAATGACTGGGGGGCGTTTTGGTCGCCTCCACAGACGAATCAAAAAAGGTCCTAAACACAATCCCAAAGCCAAAGGCCCCAAGAAGTAAGACAACAACTGAAAGTTTTTTAGATAAGCGCATATGTTTAAAAAGTTTAGGAAATTCCCTCACAAAAGTCAACCGAAAGCCCAGTTCAAACGATACTTGTTTTATGATCTGTTTGAGATTAAAATGCTTTTTTTGCGGTTTTGCCCCTCTCAAAAAAGAGAGGAAAGTTGGAGAACTTCATCTGCCAGGTTCAACTTAAGACGATCCTTTCCTCACTCTTTTTGAGCGATGCAAAACCGATTGAAACGATGAAACCTTCACTGAAAGAACTACTATTGAAAAAAATCCTGGTCCTAGATGGCGCCATGGGCACTGCCCTACAAGGAAAGAATCTCACCGCGCAAGATTTTGGAGGCCCCACTTACGAAGGCTGTTTTGAAGTTCTCAACCTCACCCGGCCCACACTCATTGAAAGTGTGCACCAAAGTTATCTTGAGGCTGGGTGTGACATCATTGAAACCAATACGTTTGGCGCAACCCCTTTGGTGCTGGCAGAATATGGCATTGCCGAACAAGCCCAAGATATCAACTTTCATGCTGCCCAGATCGCGCGAAAAATAGCAGATCTTTACACCACACCTGAAAAACCACGCTATGTTGCAGGTTCCATGGGCCCGACCACCAAAGCCATCTCCGTCACAGGAGGCGCCACTTTCCACGAAATGATCGAACATTATTATGTACAAGCAAAAGGGTTGGCCTTGGGAGGCGTAGATTATCTCTTACTGGAAACATGCCAAGATACGCGCAATATCAAAGCTGCCCTTTTTGCCATAGATCGAATGAATGAAGAACGCTTGCACAGCAGCTTACATCCGTTGGAAACAGCGATCTCTGTGACGGTTGAACCCATGGGAACGCTGCTCGCAGGTCAATCCATTGAAGCTTTGTATGCAGCGCTTTCCCATCGAGAACTTCTCTACTTAGGACTCAATTGCGCGACCGGCCCAGAGTTTATGACCGATCATATTCGAACGCTCTCACATATTTCACGTTTTCCAGTCGCTTGTGTTCCCAATGCAGGACTCCCCGACGCCGATGGTCATTACCTCGAAACCCCTTCAATGATGACAACCATTTTATCTCGCTTCACCCATCACGGCTGGATCAACCTCATGGGCGGTTGTTGTGGCACCACTTCCGAGCACATCCATTCTTTTGTAGAACTGGCGCACAAAACGTCACCTCGTCCATTACCTGCTCATACGGCCCACCTCTTGTCTGGCATTGATCCTCTCGACATCAGCCCAGAAACACGCCCCATCGTCGTAGGAGAACGAACCAATGTCATTGGCAGTCAAAAATTTAAAACCCTTATTTGCGATGAAAAATACGAAGAGGCTTCTGAAATCGCGCGAAAGCAAGTCAAAAGAGGCGCGCAAATCATAGACATTTGCCTGGCCAATCCAGATCGCGATGAACTCAAAGACATGGAAAGTTTCTTATCGATCGCCATGAAAAAAATTCGTGTCCCCATCATGATTGACTCTACCGATGCTGCAGTCATTGATAAAGCCCTGACTTATTGCCAAGGAAAATCCATCATTAATTCGATTAATTTAGAAGATGGCGAAGAGCGCTTTCAGAAAGTCATTCCCATAGGTCTTAAACATGGGGCCTCCTATGTTATTGGAACCATTGACGACGATCCCAAACAAGGCATGGGCATCACCCGTACACGTAAGCTTGATATTGCAAAGCGAGCTTACGTCCTCTTAAAAAATAAATATGCTGTCTGCGATGAGGACATGTATTGGGACCCCTTGGTTTTCCCATGTGCGACCGGTGATAAAATTTATATTGGATCCGCCCAAGAGACCATTGAAGGCATCCGACTCTTAAAAGCAGAATTTCCAAAAACCAAAACCATTTTAGGAATTTCCAATGTTAGTTTTGGCCTCCCACCGGCAGGCCGAGAAGTTTTAAACTCTGTATTTCTCCATGAATGTGTCGAAGCTGGTTTAGACTTAGCCATTGTCAATGCAGAAAAATTAATCCGATGGGGAGCCATTCCGGAAGAAGAAAAGACCTTGGCCAAAAATCTCCTATACAATCTAGGAGCAGATCCCATTGGGAACTTCGTTCAACATTTTCGAAAACAAAAAGTAAAATGTAAAACAGAAACGGTTCAAGGCACCTTAGAAGAACGACTGGCAAGCTATATTATTGAAGGCAGCAAAGACGGCTTGATTGCCGATTTAAATGAGGCCTTGAAAACCCAAAAACCGCTCTATATTATCAATGGCCCCCTCATGAAAGGCATGGAAGAAGTCGGCAGACTTTTTAATAAAAATGAAATGATTGTTGCGGAAGTGCTGCAATCGGCCGAGGCCATGAAAGCGGCTGTTTCTTACCTAGAGCCCTTCATGGAAAAAAAGGACACCTCCAGCAAAGGTAAAATTTTGTTGGCCACAGTCAAAGGCGATGTCCATGATATTGGAAAAAACTTGGTCGAAATTATTTTGTCGAACAATGGTTTTGAAGTCATTGACTTAGGCATCAAAGTTCCACCGGAAGTTCTGATTCAAAATGCCCAGCACCATCGTCCGGATATCATCGGCCTTTCGGGACTTCTTGTTAAATCCGCACAACAAATGGTCGTCACTGCCGATGATTTTTCAAAAGCAGGGATCGCCATACCGCTCTTGGTGGGGGGGGCAGCACTGACCCGTCGATTTGTCGATCAAAAAATTGCAAAGGCCTATCAAGGAACGGTCATTTATGCCTCCGATGCCATGCATGGATTGGAACTTGCCAAAGCCATTGTAGATGCAACCAGTTTTCAAAAACTACAACAAGATCTCGTGGAACAAAGAAATTTACCACCCGCTACCAAAACTTCAAATTCCTCTGAAACGAGCTCTGAATCTACCTTTATAAAACGAAGCATTGAAATTCTATCGGAAAAGCCACTCCCCCCGGATTACGAACGCCATGTCCTTCGATACACGTCGATCGAACACATATTTTCATTTATGAATCCTTTAATGCTCTATACCCGCCATTTGGGAATTTCGGGAAGCGTGGCAAAACAATTACAAAACATCGATCACAATCCCTCTCTGAAACAGGCGCTGAGTCAAAAAGATTCCAAAGCCATTGAAATTTATGAAATGGTGCAATCGGTTAAAGAAGAATACAAAAAATCGGACGCCCTACGCCCAACGGCTGTTTATCAATTTTTTAAAGCCAAGGGCCAAGAAAATCGTATTGCATTGTTTTTACACCCCGAGGATCCCATGCCCTCTCATTTTCTGACCTTCCCACGTCAAAAAAAGCCACCCTACTTATGTTTAAGTGATTTTGTTCATCCCAAAGAAGATGCATTGGCCTTTCTGGCAACCAGTGTTGGCAAAGGACTTCGAGAAGAAGTCGCACATCTGAAACAAGCAGGACAGTATTTAAAATCTCACATTTTGCAGATATTGGCTTTGGAATCTGCAGAGGCTTATGCAGAACTGCTTCATGCTCACATTCGAAAAGCATGGGGTTTTTTGGATCCAGAGTCCTTGACCAAAAAAGATCTTTTTCAAGCCAATTACCGAGGGAAACGTTTCTCCTTTGGGTATCCTGCCTGTCCAAATTTGGAAGATCAAAAAATTCTTTTCGAATTGTTAAAGCCACAAGACATTGGCATGACGCTGACCGATGGCTATATGATGGATCCGGAAGCCAGCGTTTCAGCAGTGGTTTTTCATCATCCGAAAGCTGTCTATTTTGCAGCCTTTGAATAACCCTTTATTCCCCAGATTCGGATACCAACGATTTTACGACCAAAGACTGAAGCTTTTGATCGTATTGCAATTTTGCGGCTGTGAGTTCTTGCGCATAGGCTTCATACTCATTCCAATACCGTCGTTCCATAAGCCCCAGTTCTGAGATCTCTCGATTATTCCAACGTTGAATGAGGTAATAAATCATAAAAAGTCGTTTGTTGGCATAAGCTCGCATATCTCGTTCAAAGGCTTCTTTGGCCACCACAAGTTGTCCAGGATTTTGCGCTTCTGTTATCGCTTTCAGCCACAACTGCAGGGTCCAAGAAACTTCGTCCGGAACAATTTCCAATCGACTTTCATAGGTTTCAATCATTTCCCCTCGGAAGGTGGTTCCATTCCAAAGACTTTTCACTTGAAACGGAAGCCATTCTGCAAAAATACCTTTAATCACTCGATGTGTGGGAGGGATATCATCTGAAAATAGGCTCCCCATGTCGAAGGCAAAAGCCCCCCAAGAAAGCCCTGTCCAAATCAGTCGCTGACTGACAAGCGGCGCTAAATAGAGAAGCGAAGATATTTCTTTGGCAGCGGTTTCTTGCATAATCTCAATTTTCTCAAACTTATCACGAGCCGAAATAAATTGAATAAAGCCTGCGGCCAAGTCATGTGCCATACTCACGTATAAAACGGCTTTAAAATATCGATCGTTTTGAGCAATCCACTCCACAGGACCGGCCATACGAACTTTCAATTTTCCTTTGCCAATACGCAAATTTCTAAAGACCTCAAGAAGTTTTCTCACTTCCCCATCTTTTTCCATAACGTAGGTAATCACTTTCTGTCCACCAATAATGGTTCTTCCAGAAACTCTTCCCAACGCTACAGCCAATTTCGTGTACCAAACATCCGCACCTTTTAACGTCATTAAAAACTGGGCCACTTGAATCACACCGACGCCCACTTTTTCACCTACTTTCACTGTTTTGGCATGCGTTGAAAAGTCTAAAATCTTTTTCAAAAAGATAAGATACCGAAAACTAATGAGTTCTGGATCCACCAAATTAGAAACCGCAAACATCACCACTTGACCCGTTGTGGAGTCAAATTGTTGTTCGATATCCAGACCCACATGATGCTCATCTGTCAGCACCGTTTTTAAAATTTCTTGTTGAAGCGGATCAAACCCATAGGGCTCTGAAATTTTGACTTGCAGTTTAACCCCCTTCAAAAATTGATACAGTTGTGGGTCTGAATAAATCGCATCAGGATTAGCAATGATTTGAACCATCATCGCCCAGGGTTCATATTGATTTTGAAGTAACGCCGCATGAGAAAGATCTTCAAGGTCGTTTTGGGTGCCAGTCCAGATGTCTTTGACGGCAGTCATCGTTTCATGAATGGCTTGAATATCGTCTACCAACCCTTGAGGGTGGGCTTCGAGAGATCCACTTTGCTGCTCTGTCTCCAGTACTTTGGGTGTAAATTTTGCTTTTGAAACATTATGATCTTTTTTTGTTTTCTCTTCATCATCCGTTTTTGGAAACCTGGGGTCATCAATCACGCCACTGGGAGCTGTTTCTGTTTTTAAAATATTTTTTTTCACATATCCATACAGATCAAAAGAATACGTATTTTTATCTGGAAAAATAATTTTCCCATCATTTTCAAACCCCGGAAAAAAGTAGGTTTGCAACAGTCCTTTTATCAGAGCCACTTCTCGGTCATATGAAATATTAAGCCTCAGGCGTGTGGCCATCATGGCTTCTACAACACGTAGCTTCGCTACGAGAAAAGGCACATCTTCAATTCGCTTCGTCAACCATTGCTTGTAGGCATAAGCATCTATTTCATCTTTGGCGAGCGACAGTTGTTGACGAATAAATTTATTGTCGATGTCGGATGCCAGAATTTCTCTTAACAATTCAGAAACTTTAAACCAATTACGATGATCATCGATCAACCGCAGCACTTGATACATTTTGGTAACATTGCTCTGAACATAGAGCCGAGAAGTTTCATCGTCACTGCCACTTTGGTTGGTTTCTGCGATCGCGCTTGATCCCAACGAGAAAAGATAGAACACACAAACACACAACGATATGACTTTTTGATTCACAACACCCTCCTGTTACAATGCCGCCACAGAGATATTAACAGAGTGGCCTAGCTTCGCTTGCCTTTAACACAATCCTTATTTCAAAAACTTCTGCCCGTTTCTAGGGAGGGAGAACCGGAAGTTTTAGCCGCATCCCTCTCTCCAAACCTCTCAATGCCTGTCTAATAACCCTTGTCTGAGCTGGTGACCACGTTTGAAGCAATGCGGATTCATCCCTTAATCTCATTTGAGCAACATCCCATTGCGCCATCTCAACGATCATAGAACCATCTCTTTCCAAGGTAAGCCCTGATTCGATGAGCCGTGAGAGATCCAGTGTGCCACGACCCCTCCCATCTCCGTTGCCAGTACCATTCGTATCGGGGGCTGCCAATGACTGCTCCAGAAGCGGTCTTAAATGTTGCCGCACCAGCTGATTTAACGTAATGGGGTTGTCCCCTTGAGAACTTCCTTCATAAGTCAACACACCGCCATCGACCAAATCAACCACCACGCATCTTTTTGGGATGATCGCTCCCGTCTTTGTTAAAAATTTGAATGTCAGATGTCTGGACATTCCTCCCATCACATGAAATTGAATCACAAAAGGACCTGCAATGGTTCGTCCTCGGTACGGCTTTAATTGAAAACTTTGCCCAGCTTCTGCAATTTCAACTTGCTGCGGAACAAACTCTGGGCCCTGCATCGATGTGGACGATAAGCCAGGAAAATAAATAAGACTAAATTGCTGAGATCCATTTTGTGCACCCCATACCAACGTCAGCTCATTCTGTAACCCTAATGCACGCCCTATATGTCCATCTCTCAGAGGAGATCCCCATTGGATCGCTTGAACATCTGCCCCTAAAACTCCCTTCTCTTCTGGAAATTTCAAGGTAAGGAATTGAAATCCTGCTTCACGCCTAATCCAAGAAAGATTTGCTTTCCAAGTCGTCACTGCACCCTTTACCAACTCTCCATACCATTCAGGTTCCAATGCTTGATAAACAGAAAGAATTTTTCCGATACTTGCTTCCAAATCTTTTTTGACGAGCCCATGGTCTCCGGCATATTTTTGAATGAGATTAGAAACATCTGAATCCAGATTCCACCCACCGCCTTTTATATCAAGATTTCGATCGACAATGAGATCCACCAGCCGCGCCTTATCCTCTGCCGACCATTTGGGTAAATGACCAAATCTACGATTTAACAAAAGCTCTTTTAAATGTGATTTCTTAAAGGAAGCACACAAAAACGCAATGGCCTTGGCTTGTCCATAGGATATTTCTCTTCGTAATCGAACCCCAAAATAGCCTTGAAGTTGCGCATCTGCAATAGATCCCCACTCTTTATAATCTCGAATTAAACTGTAAAGGGAAACGTTCAAAAATCTTTCTAATTTAACAGCAGCATCTTCAAGCACGGAAGATGGAACCAGATCTGTAACCGCAATAGGATCCCCAAAAAAAAGAGCATTCTGCCACGCAGATGTATTTGCTATAGAATCTAGCTGTGCTGCAAAATCTACTGCTTCTGGATCTGGCGATGTCAAAAGAAAATCGATAAAAATTTCTACAAGGTCGTTGGCAGACCTCTGCGAAGGCGCTGAATAAACATTCGAGAACAACAACAACCACACAACCACAAAACCGAAAACCTTTTTCACTGCCCCAAAGACATTGCAAAAACCCTGCCAAAAAATAATTTGAGCAATATCCATTACTTATGAAATTTTATCGCCATCACAATCGTATATATTTTAAACAAAATATAGATCGAAAATAAAAATTTTAACTTTATCAATAATTTCAATTATTTATGTTAAAAAATGACTGTACAATAAATAAACGAAAAATAAAACTCTCAATGAAATAATTACCTGAAAGTGGGTATTCAAAGTTGCGCACTTAAAAACAAACAAAATTGCTCCCCCTAGCAAGGGCACGCTTCTATAGGGGTTGGAGATATAGACTCCGCTTTCCAACTCCCTATAGAAGCGTGCCCTTGCTAGGGGAAATAAATTCTGAATATTCTTAACGAATCGCTACTTTGGATGATTTTCCAAAGGAATGCTGGGGATCAATGGAAATAGGAAGGCGCCCTTGAGATCGAAAAACGCCACTTAAAATGCCCGCCGTGGCATCCATAAGATCTTTTTGAATGCCATAGCTACAGATATAAGCAGACACTTCTTTCAAATTTTTTAAAAAATAAGGTGAATCAAAGGAAACGACCACCACCTTCTTTCGAAGATCGCTGGGTAACTGATTGACAATGGCCAGTTGTGAGGCATGTGTAAAGCCGAATACCAAAACATCTATCTCCATTTTATTTTTTTTGATCTCTTGCACCCATTCTTTTATCTCTCGTTTCGTAGGGCGACTCGTCATGGATAGGCTTTGAACGTCATTCTGATAAAAAGCCATGCGCTCTCTAAAATATCGCAGTGGACTTGCAACCCACACTCGTTTTTTTTGATCCTCTAAAATGGGCAGAATATTTCTCTTATTTTCAACGACCGTAATGGCTTGCGCTGAAATTTGACGCCTGACGGCTTGATATTGCACTTCGGGAGAATCTAAATCCTCAGGTTTTAATTCAAAAAGCCCGCGCTTTTGCTTCAATCGCAAAATTCGTTCAACGGATTCGTCAATTCTAGACATGGAAAGCTTCCCTGTTTCTACCGCTTTTAATAAAGATTCAAAAACCTGATATTTTTTTGCATCCGTCCATCCAATCATAATCAGATCGGCGCCAGCCAAAATGGCTTTTAAAGCGGCTTGCGAAACATCATACTGCTCTGAAATGGCATGCATTTCCAAATCATCCGTCATCACAACGCCTTGAAATCCAAGTCGATCTCGTAAGAATGACGTCATCAAATTATAAGAAAAAGTGGCCGGCAATCCGGAAGGATCTAAAGAAGGAACTGCTAAATGCGCCGTCATAATGGCATCTAAGCCATTCTCAATGGCTTTTCGAAAAGGATAAACATGAAATCGTTCAAGGTCTTCAAAGTTTTTAGATAATGTGGGAATCGCATAGTGGGAATCCAGGGTTGTTCCGCCATGCCCTGGAAAATGCTTCGCGGTGGCCACCACTTGTTGAGACGCCAGCCCCTCGACATACCAGACACCCATTTGAGAAACGAGTTCCGGGTCATCTCCAAAGGAACGCGTCCCAATCACACTGTTTTCTTGATGCGTATTCACATCCAAAACAGGTGCCAAATTCATATTAATGCCCATTGATTTTAATTCAAGCGCAGTCATTTTTCCTGCCAAGAAAGCAAGCTTATATGAACGCGTTGCACCCAAAGCCATCGCAGAAGGTAATGCAAAAGCATCTTTTCTAACCCGGGTGACCGGTCCACCTTCTTGATCAACTGCAATAAACAAAGGAATTCCGTGATTTAATCTGGCCGTTCTTTGAAGTTCAGATGAAAAAGCTCTGACTTGTAAGGGGGAGCGCACATTTTGACCATAAAAAATAATACTCCCTAAATGTGTCTTTTCAATCAGCGCCTGTGTTTCTGGCGTTAACCGTTTTCCTGAAACACCAAACATAAGCATCTGTCCAATTTTTTGTGGGAGCGTTAAATCAGAAACTGAAATTTCAGAATCATTCTCACTGGATTTTACATAAGCATGAATATCGGCCCAAAGTATGGAACTGCTTAGGAAGAAAAACGCCCATAGGATCCACACTCCATATTTCATACGTGTCATGATTGCCTCATTAGAGAATATCGGATAAATGCAAGAATTCTTTAGCGTTTTTGCGAACGAAGTTTGGCCAGTGCAGGTCCCTCTCCAGGCGGCATTGCAATTCGAGCCCGGAGAAGGACCTGCACTGGCCAGACTTCACCCATCTAAAGCGCCAACTCCCATTCTCCCAAAAGATGAAATCTTTAACGCGATGTTCACCTTTGAGATGAACCAACTCCCATTTAAAAATATGTCTCTGCTTTTTGTTTCAATCGATATAATGTTTTTTCCAATTCTTTTGCTTTCTCTTTTAAATCCACTTGATTGGCCGACACTTCAATTGGGTTTGAAACAAAAATCACCGCTTTTGTAAAAGGCCAAGGAATCCACATGGCATCCCAACTTCTTTTAAAAATAAATTGTCGTTTCGCTGCCGCAGCAATCAAAATAACCCTCGTTTGTGTTTCACGGGCCATGTACACAATCCCTGGTTTTACAGTTCGTCGCGGCCCCTTGGGCCCGTCCACAGCCAAGACCAAATCTTTCCCATGCCGAATTCCTTCCTTCATAGAGGTTACCAATTGAGCTCCAAAATGCCGAGTGGACCCCCTCACCATGGAATACCCCAATAAAGAAAGAAGCCTCGAAATTAGCTCACCATCCTGACTGCGACTGGCCATCGTCATGAAATTGGAATAGGCATGAGACAAAGCGATAAAGGGAATATCTTCATGATAATGGCCATAAATATAACGAGTAGAGCGATCTCTCACCAATTTCTCACCCTCTTCATTTAGAATTCGAACTCGAAGGGTCCGAATATAAGGATAAAATACCATCACTAAGAGCGGTGGCAAAACATACCTATATAATATTTTCATGATCATTTTCCTTTCTTATATAATTCAGTAAAATTGACCTTGCAAATTTCTTCACAGTTCGATAGGTTTTAGGCCTCTTTGACATTGGGGGGACAAAACGAATTGAAATCGTCACATGTAGTTGCCTCACACCTGAAAATGGTCAATGAGGTCGGACGAAAGATCTTAACGACCCCCAATCTAGATGCGCTCTATCAAGAAATCACCAGTATTCTTCAAAATGAATTTGACTTTCACCATCTTTCCCTTTGGATCTATGATCCAGACCATCAAGAAGCCATTCTAAAAGCCAAAGCAGGGGCTTTCTATGCAAAAGAAATAGGCGATCGGATTCCCACCGATCTCGGCATGATTGGTTGGGCATTGCAAAGCCAACAAACGGTTTTGGCCAATGATGTTCGCACAGAGCCACATTTTTTTGCTCACCCAGGCCTCCACACACAATCTGAACTTTCTGCTTTAATTCAAATCTATGGTACCACCATTGGTGTTCTCAATGTCGAAAGTGATGAAACAAATGCTTTTTCAGAAAATGATCGCATTGTGATTGAGACCATTTCGGATTTATGTGCCTTGGCCATTTACAGCAACAAACATTTTTTAGAAGTTAAAAACTTTAACCGAGAACTCGAACGCTTGGTTTCAGGAAAAACAAAAGAACTCCAAGAAGCCAATGAAAAAATTTTGCAACAACAAGAACTTCTGAAACAAGAAAACAAGTCTTTAAAAACATTTATTCATCAGAAAGTTCCCAAATTTGATATTATTGGCTCAAGTAAACCCTTAAAAGAACTGCTTCTCATGGTCGACCGCATTGCCCCAACGGAAGCAACCGTTGTCATTCAAGGCGAAAGTGGAACCGGAAAAGAACTGATCGCCAAACGTCTTCATGAAAACAGTCAGCGCACCCAAGCACCTTATGTCACCATTAACTGTGGCGCATTGAATGAAAATCTCTTGATCAGCGAATTGTTTGGACATGAAAAAGGGTCCTTTACAGGGGCCCATACTCAAAAAATTGGGCTCGTGGAAACCGCCCATGGCGGAACGCTTTTTTTAGATGAAATTGCTGAAATGGGTAAACACATGCAAACAAAACTTCTGCGGTTCTTGCAAGAAGGCGAATTTTACCGCGTGGGTGGAAAAAAAGCACTGCGGGTCAATGTCCGTGTGATCTCTGCTACCAATCGAGATCTCGAAATCGAAGTTCAAGAAGGCAGATTTCGAGAAGATCTTTATTATCGCCTCAATACAATTACCTTACGCGTTCCGCCACTTCGAAAAAGAACAGAAGACTTAGAATCTCTTATTTTTTATTTTTTAAATTCAGCCGAGTTTGGAGGTGCAAGAACCAAAGCCATTACCCATGATGCCCTTCAACTCTTAAAACAATATCATTGGCCAGGAAACATTCGTGAACTTCAAAATGCCATTGAAAGACTTAAAATTTTGTCCGATGGAACCACCATTCAACCAGAAGATATTTTAATTCACCTAAAACTTCCCAAGCCAGCTCAAAAACCAACCCCCCTGATCAATGCCATTACAGCCCTGGAAGAAGTTGAAAAGACACATATTTTAAGAACCTTGGAATATTTTGATGGGAATAAAACGAAAACCGCTTCAGCTTTGGGAATCACCATCAAAACGCTCTATAATAAGCTGAACCGTTACGACACCCTTTCCACTGCTCATTAGCAGATGTTGGAAAAAGTCTATTTTCGGGAGTTCTGTTAGAACTTATTTTTCACACAGACATTGCAAGGGGAGAGAAAAGCTAAACTTGGCGCCCATTTTTTTTAAAGATTCTGCCCAAATCTTTCCGCCATGAATATCCTCAATAATCTTTTTACAAATGGCCAATCCCAAGCCTGTGCTTTGGTGCTTTGCATTTTGAGAAGATTCTTTTAGAGCAGAAAATTTTTGAAACAAATTTGGCAAGTGCTCTTCCTGAATACCTTCGCCATCATCATGGACGCTGATCAGCATTTCATGCGCATTTGCCGTTACGGTTACAATGATCTTTGTTTTTGCATATCGCAAGGCATTGCTCATCAAGTTCGATAAAACCTGCTCCATTAAATCCACATCAATACACAACAGCGGCAATTTTTTTGGAATTTTTAGCTCTAAACGAATATGTTGTCTTTCCGCCCAATCTTCAAAATGAGAAATGACATTTTTTAAAAATTTTGCTGTTTCCTGTTGCAAACAACGAATTTTGGCTCTGCCATTTTCAAGTCTGGCCAAACTTAAAATATCCTCCGTCAATCGTGTTAACCGAATCACATTCCATTCCATGCGCTCGATTACTTTTTTTTGTTTTTCTGAAAGGGGCCCTAAAACACCGGTTTTAAAGTTTTCAAGGCTGAGCTTAATAATCGTAAGCGGCGCTTTAAGCTCATGTGCAGCAACATCCACAAATTCTTTTTGTAATTTTAATTGGGTAATGACATTTTTAAGTCTCTCTATTTTTGGTTTCGGTGGGGTTGAGATATTGTTTTTAAGTTTGATAACATTCTGATGATCTTTTCTTTTAACGGAAATGGCTTCCGGAAAGACTGTTTCCAGATGACCCAATGCTTCTTCCAAGGTCTCCAATTCGGGAACCATTTTTTGACCTATGTTTTTATATTTTAAGTTGGCCATACGTATACCTTATATCTATTATAATGGCTTCACCTGCTCCTTGAAAGCCTCTTATCTATTTTTAATCATTCAGGTGTTGAGCAATCAGGCTTAAGAGTTCATGAAACTCAAAGGGTTTGGTAATATAATCATTGGCACCCATCCCCAACCCCCAAAATTGATCAGACGAATGCGCCCTTCCGGTTAAGAGGATGATGGGAATATGCTTTAGTTTCTCATCTTCTTTTAATCTTTTACACACTTGATATCCATTGAGCTCAGGCATCATCACATCCAGAACAATCAAATCTGGATTGTTTCTCTTAATGTGTTCAAGCGCTTCTACCCCATTGGCAGCTTGTTCAATTTGATATCCTTCGGCTTCCAACTTCATCTTAATGGCTTCACGTAAATCCGCTTCATCATCAATCAACAGAATGGTTTTCCCTTGGCTCATGGTATCCCTCCTTTAAAGCTTATCGACGGTTCAGATGGGAATGTTTAAGGGGTATCTCTCACCCTGAAACGGGACGGGATGAGAAAAAAAAGATTAAACATGCCCCAGGGCAGAATCGAACTGCCGACACGCGCCTTTTCAGGGCGCTGCTCTACCGACTGAGCTACCGGGGCATGGACGTAGGTGTATGAAAAAGACAAATGCCTTGTCAAACATTTTCTACCCCCAACACCAAAAATAATGATACTTTGCATCCATGTCTTGGATTCCAAATCAGATAGAAAATCTCCAATGCTCTATCCATGAGATTGCGCATCGGGCACATCGCAATCCAAAAGACATAACACTCGTTGCTGTCTCTAAAGCTCAAGACATAGAGAAAATTAAAATCGCCCGTACCTGTGGTTTGGTTCATTTTGGAGAAAACTATGTCCAAGAGTTTTTAAAAAAATGGCCGGGTTTTAACTCTCAACCCTTACAATGGCATTTTATTGGACATCTTCAAACCAACAAGGTCAAAGACATCGTCGGCAAAGTAGTTTCGATTGATTCTGTAGATCGGATCAATCTCATCCAAAAAATTGAATCAGAATGTGCAAAAATAAAAAAAACACTCCCTGTTTTATTGCAAATCAATATTGGGGAAGAGACTTCGAAGTCTGGTATTTTGCCAAACCAGTTTGTAACTTTTGTAAAGGCCCTCCCGCCATTCACGTTTGTTAAGATCCAAGGGCTCATGGCCATCCCCCCTCAAACTTCTGATCCAGAACACACCCGTTCTTATTTTAAAAAAATGTTCGCTCTCTTTTGCCAAGCGAAAGAAGAATTTCCAAATTTCGATTGGAGGGAACTTTCTATGGGAATGTCTTGGGATTATCCAATAGCCATTGAAGAAGGAGCCACGCAGATTCGAATCGGATCACTTATTTTTGGCAAACGTTCAACTTAAACTTTACAAAGAACTTAAAGAACTTTAGGTGCTCTCAATTAAAAATGAAATCATTCGGATCTAGCGGAATATCATTCAGCCGCACTTCATAATGAAGATGCGTTCCTCTGGCATGACCAGACTGACCGACACTGGCAATTCGTTGCCCGCGTTTTACAAAATCACCTGATTTAACAAATAATTGAGAGGCATGCGCATAACGTGTTTTTAGCCCAAATCCATGGTCTACCAAAACATATCGCCCATAACCACCACCAAATCCGGCTTCTTCAACCAAGCCATCTGCAGTCGCAACCACTTGATTGCCATAGTAGGAAGCAATATCCACACCTTCATGCATTTTCCATTGTCCATTATTGGGATTCTTTCGAAACCCAAATAAAGAAGAAACATACCCTTTGGCTGGTATCATCGAAGGAATCGAAGCAAGGAGCGTTTTATTTTCATCGTAATAAGCTTCTAAATCTTCATAACGGTTCAACTGAACATCTACTTCAGATTGAAACAATTTCAGCTGCTCTTGAACCCTCTCTAAATCTATTTTCTCAGATTGAGGAATAATACCTGTCTCCATGGTTTGCTGAACCTTAAAGTTTTCCAAATTTTCAAACCCCAATTGAGCCACTTTTGGACCGTTGATACGCTCCTTCACTTGAGCAATGGCTTGAAGTTTAGATGATATCAAATTTAACCGATTTAAAGCTTTGTCTACTTGGGCTAGACGACTTTTTAAGTGCCGGACTTGTTGAACCACCCTAAAGCTTTCATGGTGGATGGTTTTCATTTCCATAAGATCATAATAAAGCTTCACATATTGAAAAGATACGCCCAAAAATGAGACCAATAAAAAAGCAAAGGTAACATAACTCACGCGAATGCGTCCCAAAAGATTTAAAAGTTTTCTATACGCCATAAAAATTTTAAGTATCATAGCTGTCATCTCCTGATCAATCATATTGTTGCTGGCATAAACCAATAACAATCGGTGCTACATTTAAACATCATCAATGCGAATCACCATCACCGTAATATTATCCTCTCCCCCTCGAGAATTTGCTAAATCAATGAGCTTGCGACAAACGTCTTTCAGCGAAACATCCTGAGATAATATTTTAACCATTTCCGAATGTTTAACGCTTCCATATAACCCATCGCTACACAAAAGGTAATACTCCCCAGATGAAATTTTCTTCGTATAAACATCCACTTCAACCTGCGCATCGTATCCTACGGACCGAGTCAAAACGTTTTTAAGGGGCGCTAAGCCAGAGGTTATGGGAATTTGTTGCAATGAGTGGTCCATGGAAAGCTGCCAAATATAATTTTTATTGAGAAGATAAGCTCGACTATCACCGACGTGCGCAATGTAGACCGTATCGAAGAAAAAATAAAGACACGTCAGGGTCGTTCCCATCCCCTTCAAACTTTCATCCAAAGAAGCTTGATGGTAAATAATTTCATTCGCCTTTAAAATAGCCTGTTTTAAGTACGTTTCTGGATCAATTGAAACCGTTTTTTGAGCAAAAAATTGACATAACGTATCAACCGCCATCCGTGAAGCCACTTCACCCGCCTGATGACCTCCCATGCCATCGGCAATAATGAACAACTTTACTTTTTCATTACACACGAAACTATCTTGATTCACCCGTCGGATACGCCCAATATCGCTTAAACCACAAGAACTGATTTTCATAATTTTAGGGTACCTTCATTTTTATTATCGTATTGCAATATAATGTAAGGCATATTTCATTATCATAATGACTTTAAAAAATGAAAGTCAACATTTTGATGCAAAGGTTCATGTTAATTTAGGTTACTCAATATAAACAATGAGTACTCACAGTAAAATATGACTATACTTTGATCATAATTAAGTTTAAAAAATCGAAATATTCAAAATGGCCGAAATTTGAATATTCAAATTTACTAAAACAGTTTTTTTCTTACCGTTTCAAAGAAATGTGTTTGAGGGGCCTTCACAAAATAGGCCATTTCTTCTGATTTTTGAATTTCAATTTTGTCATCCGCTCGCAATTCAAAAAATTCTTGTCCATCGATCGTCAAAGCAACGGAGGTTCGTTCATCTTCTAACATGAGCTCGATTTTGGATTGATCCGAAACAACCAAGGAGCCATTCGTTCTATTTTTAGGACAAATCGGGGTAATCACAAACAAAGGATGAGACGGTTCAATAATGGGCCCGCCTGCTGCAAAAGAATATGCCGTCGAACCCGTCGGCGTAGCAATCAAAACACCATCTGCCTGAACGGTCGAAAAATAAATACCATTGAGTGTAATTTTAAAAGAAGCAATCCGAGCAATACCATTTGTATGAAAAACCACATCATTTAAGGCATGAAAATTAAACTCCCCTTGGTCCTTACGATGGACTTTGGCCTTCACTTTGATCCTTTTTTCAACTTGAGGACCTTGCGATAAAATTTGGCTTAGAATCGGTTCAAATTCATCTGGAGAAACTTGCGTTAAAAAACCCAAATGCCCCAAACGAATGCCTAAAATGGGGATCGGGGCTCCTTTTAACAGATGAACCCCCCGAATAAACGTGCCATCCCCTCCTAAAGTTAAGACAAGTTGGACTTTAGAAAAATCTTTGGTGACCACTTCACATCCTTTTTTTTCAAGCCAAGGAATCAATTTTTCAGAAAATGTTTCTGCTAAAGCATAATGGTCTTTCAGAAGGATGCCTACTTTTTTAATCACTGACATAAAAAATGAAATTAGCATGGAGCTTCGCCATTTTCAATAAATCTCATATTCATGTCATTTAAAAATCAAAACCGGCCTCTTTCAATGTGAATCTCATACCCCAAAATGCTCTTATCGTTGGACTGTTCTTATTGATACACGCATAAAGAATGGCGCATCTTTTGGCCTACGACTGCGTCAGACTCACAAAATGTCCTCGACGTATCACCAAGGATACGCCTGTGGGCATTTTGCTCGTCTTCCTTGTCTCGGCTCAAAATAGGCTCAAAATCTCGCGACATTCTTTATGCGTGTATCAATAATCCTAAAAAAGTGCTACAGCTACCGCTATGGATTTATTTTCTCAAAAAATGAATCAATCTGCGCCCTTGGCAGATCGATTACGCCCCCAAACATTGTCCGAATTTTTTGGGCAACATCACTTGATAGGCCCTTCGCAATTGATACAGAATCTATGGAAATCAAAAAAACTTTTTTCCTGTATCCTATGGGGCCCTCCTGGAGTTGGAAAAACAACCCTCGCTCATTTATTGGCCAATCATGTTCAAGGGGAGTTTATTGCACTTTCAGCCGTTACCGCCAATGTCAAAGAATTAAAATCCATTATGGAGGAAGCCCAAAATAGACAAAAACTGTACGGGAAAACAACCATCCTTTTCATTGACGAAATCCACCGTTTTAACAAAGCTCAGCAGGATTATCTCTTGCCTTATGTCGAAAAAGGCGTTGTCACCTTCATCGGAGCAACCACCGAAAATCCATCCTTCGAAGTCATTTCTGCGCTTCTTTCACGTTGTAAAGTTTTAACCTTAGAGCGTTTATCCAAACAAGACATCACCAAAATTGTAACCAGGGCCCTGTCTGAAGAAAAAGGCCTGGGGAAAAGCAAACTTCATATTTCAAAAGAAGCTCAAGAAGCTTTGTTAGAACTTGCCAACGGAGATGCCCGATCTGCTTTAAATGCGCTGGAAATTTCAGCATTCATTTGTGCCCAAGAAAAAAAGGCTGAAATCACCTCATCCATCATCGAACAAGCCTTTCAAAAAAAGATGCTCTATTATGATAAAACCGCCGAAGAACATTACAATTTAATTTCCGCCTTCATTAAAAGCATGCGCGGATCGGATCCAAATGCTGCCCTTTATTGGATGATGCGTATGTTGGAAAGCGGTGAAGATCCTCTTTTTATTGCCCGTCGCATGGTTATTTTTTCATCGGAAGATATCGGCAATGCAGACCCCCAGGCGCTCTGCCTCGCCATTGCAACCATGCAAGCTGTGAATTTTGTCGGGATGCCCGAAGCCAAAATTCCGTTGGCCCAAGCATGCACGTATCTCGCCACAGCTCCCAAAAGCAACACCTCCTACAAAGCCATGCTCTTGGCCCAAACCGATGCCAAACAGTATGGCAATTTAGAGGTCCCTCTCCATCTTCGAAATGCCCCAACGCAACTCATGAAGGACCTAAACTACGGCAAGGGATATCAATATGCACACGATCAACCTCAAAGTACGGTTACCCACACTCACTTCCCACAACCACTCATTGGGAAAAAATACTATTCTCCTACCCCAAAACATGAAAAATGAACGGGGTTGTGTTTCTTAAAATTCTCTGATATAGTCCTGCCTAAAAAAAGGTCAATTTTAGGCGCCTTCTATAACGAAAATGATGTACAATTCAGTCACAATGACATTTAAAAAACGGCGGTCAGAGATATCCGAATGGTTTGAGGTTCATTCCAAAAAAGTACCGATTCCTTTTTTATCTTCGATCACCATCAAAGACAGTGGTTTTAAAGTTGCCGTCAACAATTTCCAATTGTTTCCTTCTGGACTCCACCACCTCCATCCCAACGACCTTGCAAAAGCGCCTGGACTGATTAAAAAATATTTTAAACGCTTTCATGAAGACCTTGGAAAACTAAAAAAAATTCTCCTGTTGGTTTCTACGCGACATCCAAACCCATTTTTTTATGACCACCTCGATACGTTATGTAAGCTTCTCAAGAAAAGTGGCCTCACGGTCAAAGTTGCCACCTTAGAACCCCTTTCAAAACCTGTTGAGGTTCAAACGTCAGCCCATAAATCCATTTCCATTGCTCCAAGCCATGTGGAAAACAATCGGTTGGTATCCCAAGGATTTGATCCAGAATTTATATTGGTCATTGATCAATTTTCGCGAGAAGATTTAACAAAATTGCTTCCCATTGCTCAACCTGTCATCCCGCATCGACGTGCACTTCATTATGTTTCTACAAAAGTGAGTGACTCATTACACCTCTACAACACCCTGGCTACGGATTTAGCAGATAAATTGGGGATGGATCCTTGGCTCATTTCCACCCCATTTGCCGTTGAGACCCACGTTAACTTTGAAGAAAAAAGTGGCATTGAAAAAGTGGCCAAAACTTCTCAAGAATTACTGGTCGCCCTATCTGAAAAATATCAAAAATATCACCTCAATCGTTTGCCCATGCTTCAAATCAGAAATAATTTAGGCACATTTGGAATGGGAAGACTCCTCATTAAATCTTCCAAAGATTTAAATCGACTTTATTTAGAAAAGAAAAAGAAAAAAACCCAGACAAAAAGCGCTACCGTCATCAGTGATGTCATTATCCAAGAAGAAATTCCGACTCGACCTTTATTCGATCACGCGGTTGGAGAAATCGTTGTTTATCTCATCGGAAATGAAATTTTGGGAGGTTATTTAAGAAATTACGCCCAAATTTCAGAAAAAAATGTCAAAAAAGCACGTTCTGATTTGTTTGCCGCCATTCAATTTAGTGGAAATGGCAAGACCATTCGCTTTAAGAAGAAAGCGGAATCCCACGGCTTGCTGTATCAAAATGTCAGTCGTTTGGGAAGCTTGGCGTTAGGTTACGAAATCGACAAAAAAATCTAGTTTTATTTTTGAAGCTTCCTTGCTACACTTTCTGTTGTGCAAAAAAAATTCATTTTTCGCACACAGTATTTGATCCATAAAGACTTTCAACTTCGTTATGCCTTTTTGCTGGCTTCATCTGCCATTCTGGTCGCACTCATCATTGGGGGTATTTTTTTATACTCTCTCAAAGAAAGCTATGACGTATTGATTCAAGCTGGCATGGCTTCCCATCCAAAAGTTCAAGCACTCATTCATTATTGGAAAAACTTCTTAAGTTATACCCTGGTCATGATTTTAGGCATGCTGATTCTATTTTTAACATTGCTCGGCATCATCATCACCCATAAAATGGCAGGTCCCATTTTTGTCTTAAAACGAAAACTCCAAGAAATTCAAAAGGGAAAGTGGCAAACCCCCATGCATCTTCGAAAAGGAGACGAATTTCAAGAAATGAAAGACGAATTTAATCAAACCCTTCTCTATCTTCAAAATGAAACCAAAAAGGAAATTAAAACCCTTTCCGATATTTTGCCATGGGTCACCAATGGAGAAGCCTTATCAAAACTTCATGCCTTCATTGACGAAAAAGAAAAGAAGATCATGATTGTCTAAAAATGAGTCAATTCGCTAAAGTTGTTTTCCAATCACGGTTTTAGGATTTTTTTTTTAGAAAATATGCCAGTTATCCACAGGAACTGTGGATAACTTTTTTTAAATTTAGAATGGAGACCAAGCGGGGTAATGACAATTTCCAAAGTTTAAAAGCAAAGAAACTTCCTCATTACCGTCGGGATCAATACGATAAAGACCATATTTCCCAGATCGATTGCTTGCAAAAACAATGTGCCGGCCGTCAGGAGACCAACTGGGTTGTTCATTATTTTTTCTATATGTAGATTGCGTAAGTCTTACGAGCCCCAATCCATTGGGGTTTATTAAAAATAAATCAAATTGAGAATTAAACCGATGGGCAAAAGCAATACGATCTCCTTTGGGCGACCAGGCAGGCGTTGAGTTATGTTGCCCTGCAAATGTTAACGTCGTTACTTCTCTTTTTGATAAATCTTCTAAAAGATAGAGATGCGCAGCGGGTTTTCTTGAGGATGAAAAAACAACCCTCTTTCCATCTGGCGAAAAACTGGGTTCAACATCCACGGAATCATGAAACGTAAGACGCCGAATGATATTTCCAGATAAATCCAACTGGTACAATTCTGCATTCCCCTCAAAGGTCAAAAAACAAATCAATGACTTACCATCAGGAGCCCACACTGCCCCCGAATTTAACCCCGGACGACTTGAAACAAGTCTTTCTTTCCCCGTTGCAAGCTCTAAAATAAAAAGATCTAGATTCCGAATGTTTTCAGAATTGGTTGTATACCGAGAATACGCAAGCCATCGTCCATCTGAAGACCAAGAAGGCGCCATCACTTGAGAACGATGATAGGTGAGCTGTTTTACATTTTTCCCATTAAAATCCATAATATAGAGCTCAGAAAACCGTGTTTTATCTGACACAAATACGATTTTGCTTTGAAAAATCCCTTTCTGCCCTGTAAGCGTTTCAATCACATCGTTGGCAAAGCGGTGTGCTACCACTTCGGCATCTTTTTCCTTGGCCAAATATGTTTTCCCTAAAATGAGCTTGGCGGATTTAATATCGTAAAGACGAATATCGACCGTTAGATTTTCTCGATCAAGTTTATAGCCCCCTTGAATTAAAAACTCCGTCCCCAAGGATGCCCATTCGTTAAAAGGGATCTGATAAATTTCATACCCTTTGTTTTCAAAATTTTCCGGGACAACAAAATCAAAATAATTTGTAAATTTTAAATCTTCCATGCCCCAGGCATAAATTTGGCGAGCAACGGATGCCCCAAAAGCACTCGATCCTATGTTTTGTAAGGGCTGAAAAGAAAGAATGGATTTTCGTAATTTGGCGTTATCAATGACAATATATAATTGCTTGGTTGTTCCCAGCTTCAGAGAACCAACGATCACCAGAAAAAAAATAAGACACAAACCATTTTTCCATTTAAAAACCTGCTTCATGATTGTAACTCCCTTGCTAAAAAATCGAGTTTAATCCCATCGTATCGTAAGTCTCTCTGGATTTCCGATGGAACCGGCGAAAATGGCAACGCTTCATCCACCGCTTTATTCATGTATTGATCAAAATCGATATTTCCACTTGGAACCGGTTTTCGTCTCAAAATGGTTCCATCGGCATCTAAATACAACACCAAACTCCCTGATAATGTTTTTTGATTTCTCAAATAAAAAGGCAGTGCCCACCGCAATTTAATTTTTTCTTCAATTTCACTTTGATAGGCATGCATCAACTCTCCGCTGTCCTGTGTCGAAGGGAAAGAAGTTCCGGGTGTTTTAATGTTCCCTCGTTTCAAGGTGTCGATTTTGCTTTTCAATTGTTGCTGTTCCAACGCCTGTAAGGCTTTGACACGATCTATGGCAGCTTGTGTGGCTTTGATTTGTTTAATGGCCTCTTTCGTTTTAAATTTTAAGGCCGTTGGGTCTTCATACGCCTGATCTATTTTTTTCTGAACTTTTTGAAGCTCCGTTCGGGTTTGAGCCAATTGCGTATCTACTTTATGAATCACTTCTCTTGGTAAATCCACAATATCCACACGCAGGGTCGTCATATAAGACATGGCACTTTGATTGGCTTTGAGCCAAGGTAAATAGGGGGCCACCCCAGCCAGAACGACCATTCCAATATGTAAGCCCAAAGAATAAAACAGGGCCTTTCTAAAATACACTTCTGCCACATTCTGCCGATGCACATTCGATTCCATTTTGAATTCCTATTTTAAAGGTTCTGTGACCAAACCCAGCCGTGTAATGCCTGCACTTTTGATCCGCGCCATAACCTCCGCAACCAATCCATAGGTAACTGATTTATCGGCCCGGACAAACACTTCCCTTCGATTTGTTTTGGCAAGAGCGATCGCCAATTTTTTTTCTAACTGATCAAATTTAATTTTTTCTTCTCCTAAAAACAAATCCCGATTCTTCGTAATGACCAAGACCATTTGTTTTTCAGAAGGATCGATCGCCGTCGTTTTGGTTTGGGGTAAATCAATGGGAATCCCTTGTTCCATAAGCGGTGTTGTGACCATAAAAATAATGAGTAAAACCAACATCACATCCACCAAAGGGGTCACATTAATTTCAGACATCATGCGGTTATGATTGTGTTGAGATTCAAATGCCATCGTAAGCTCCTAATCTATATTTCGTTTGATAATGTTAATAAAATCAGAAGCAAAATTTTCCATTTCAGAAACCAATATGCGAATACGGGATTGAAAATAATTATAGGCAACCACCGCTGGAATAGCCGCTGCAAGCCCCATTGCCGTTGCAATGAGAGCTTCAGAAATTCCAGGCGCCACCACAGCCAAATTGGCAACCCCTGTGGCACCGATGCCTTGAAAGGAATTCATGATACCCCACACCGTTCCAAACAAACCGACAAAGGGAGCAGTAGATCCCGTGGTCGCCAAAAAATAAACGGCTTTTTCAAGCCCTGTGGTTTCCAACGTAATGGCACGGCGAATAGAACGAATCACATTGTCTAAATGAGGCTGGTCAATTTCTTTGGATTTTTGTTCCCGATAACTTTTTTGAAGCTCTCCATATCCCGCTTGAAACACATGCGCCAAAGGAGCCTGCTCATAGTCAGGCAATCGCTTATGTAATTCCTCCCAAGAAGATCCTGAATAAAATCGATCTAAAAACTCATTGGTGGAGCGCCGCACATCCCGAAAGGCGTAATACTTTGCAATCATGATGGCCCAACACACAATGGAAGCAAGAATCAAAAGAAACATCACAAATTTAACCATGGGCCCTGCGCTCATAACCAAATGCCAAGCATTATAACGCGTTCCGACCACAGCAGTTGTTGCTAAAAAAATATACATCTTTAACCCTCCTCAAAATAGACTTTCATAAAAATTAATTTTAACAAGAAGACTTCTGAAATCACAAGAAATTCAAGTAAACCCACTTCGAAAAATTGACTGTTTTGAAGCCTCGTGTTAGCATTGCCTTTTTATTATGCAAAATAACGCTTTTCTCATTGCGCAAGAAGGGTTTAAATTCATTCTGGTGGGGTTTGTTTTAAGTTTGCTCGGTTGGTTTTTTTTAGGATCTTGGGCAGGCATCATTTTTATTCTAATCACCGTAGCCATTGCTCTTTTTTTTCGGAATCCACACCGTGAACCTTCTCAAGAAAAAAACATTATTTTATCCCCCGCTGATGGAAAAATCTGTATGATGACCGAAGCCTATGAACATAAATTTTTAAAGGAGCCTCGAAAACGCATTTCTATTTTTATGTCTATCTTTAATTGCCATGTCAATCGTTCCCCCATTGCTGCAACCATTGCAGATGTTCACTACCACCCTGGAAAATTCCACCTTGCTCATCTCGACAAAGCATCTGATCTCAATGAACAACGCGCTTCGCTGCTCGTGGATTGCCAAGAACGAAAACTGGTCATGGTTCAAATTGCTGGCTGGGTAGCACGCCGCATTGTAAGTTATGTGAATCATGGAGACACCCTTGCTTTGGGGCAACGCGTTGGAATTATTCAGTTTGGATCCCGCGTAGATGTCTATTTACCCAAAGAAACAACTGTGGAAATTCAAGTTGGCCAAAAAGTAAAGGCCGGCAAAAGTATTCTGGCAAGATTTGTATGAGAAAAAAATCGTACCCTAAAAAAGAAAATGTCGTTTATTTTTTGCCAAACCTGTTTACCACAGCAAATTTATTTTGTGGCTTTTACGCCATCGTCGCCAGTTTACAAGATTTTTACATTCCTGCTGGTTTTGCGATTTTAATTGCTGGTATTTTTGATTCTCTGGATGGACGGATCGCCAGACTCATGAAAGGCAATTCTCGATTTGGAATTGAATATGATTCCTTGGCCGATTTAATGTCTTTTGGGATTGCACCTGCCATGCTGATGTATCTTTGGTCCATTGAATCTTTTGGTCGCGTGGGGTGGCTCGCCTGTTTTGCTTTTGTCGCTTGTGGCGCTTTGCGATTGGCACGTTTTAATATTAAAACACAAACCCCTTCAAAATCTTACTTCCAAGGACTTCCAATTCCTATGGCAGCCTATGCAATCGTAACAACGGTTTTTATCTATCATGAACTTTTATGGGATGAATTTAAAAGCCCTTTTAATTTATTCATCACCTTTACCCTGGCCATCCTCATGGTAAGCTCCATACCCTATCGCAGTTTTAAAGATTTTGAATTGAAAGATAAAAAATCTTTCGGTCTCTTGGTGTTTGCCATTTTTATAACCATCATTATTGCTTACAACCCAGGAATTATGATGTTTGGGGTCATGATGGGATATCTACTCTATGGCCTACTTTCCTTCCTATGGAATCAGTGTTTCAAACAAAAGCCATCCCGTGCAGAAGATGAAAAACCAGCACTCAAATTAATCGAAAACAAGGAACATTCTTCATGAGCACACCCTCCTGGAACATCGCCATTATCGGTGCCACAGGTCTTGTGGGAAAAGAAATGGTGTCTATTTTAGAAGAACGAAATTTTCCGGTGGGGAAATTGTACTTATTTGCCTCGGAAAAATCCGAAGGAAATTTAATGCCCTTTCAGCAAAAATCTCATCGCGTCCAAAAACTAACACCCGAAAACATTGAACGTTGTAAAAATATTGACTTGGCACTTTTTTCTGCAGGCAATGAGATTAGTAAAAAATTTATTCCACTCTTTGCAGAACGAGGGACTATTTCAATTGATAATTCCAGCGCCTTTCGAATGGACCCTGAGGTTCCCCTCGTGGTTCCCGAAGTAAACTATGAAGCTATTTCGCAATTTAAAAATAAAAACATGATTTCAAATCCCAATTGTTCCACCGTTCAATTGGTTCAAGTTCTAAAACCCATCCATGATGCTTATCGAATCAAACGGGTCGTGGTTTCAACCTATCAATCCACTTCTGGTAAAGGGAAGGAAGGCATGGAAGAACTTTCTCAGCAAACCGTTGCTTTGTTTACAAATAAAGACCTTAAAGTTTCAGAATTTCCACATCAGATTGCTTTTAATTGCATTCCCCACATCGATTCTTTTTTTAACAATGGCTACACCTTTGAAGAAATGAAAGTCATCCTGGAAACCCAAAAAATTTTAAATGCCCCTCAACTCAAAGTCAGTGCAACGTGTGTTCGAATTCCCACCTTTAGTTGTCATGGAGAATCCGTCAACATTGAAACGTATGATCCATTTACGGTTGAAGAGGTTGTGACCCTGTTATCGCAAACCAAAGGCATAAAAGTAGTTGATGACCCCCAAAAAAATATTTATCCTACCAATGTTCTTGGAACGGGAAAAAACGAAACGTTTGTGGGGCGATTGCGACCAGATGTAACCGTCGAACATGGACTGAACTTATGGATTATTTCCGATAACTTACGAAAAGGCGCAGCGCTTAATGCAGTTCAAATTTCGGAGGCGTTAATACACGAATTTTTATGAAGAAAAAAATTTATTTCTTTTTACTCTTATTTCTGGTATTAACGGTCTGGAGTGCTTTTGTCATGGCGGAGTCTCAAAACAAACAACCCCAAGAAACCGAATTTGAAAATGAAGATCTCCTAGAACTTGAACAAGAGCTCGAAGCTGCAAGGCAACAAAACCTAAAACCCAAAGTTCAAAAAGAAGACGACGTCGATCAAAACGAAACAACCTCGGACGAAAATGCCGCTACAGCTGATGGCGAAGATGAGGACGAAGAAACGAATGATGAAAACGTAACAAATGTAGATTCTGATACACCAACGGAAGAAAATAACAATGATCTCAGAGCCCCTTCTTCGCAAGATTCGCAAGAAGTTCCTTTGAAAGAAAAAGAAGAAGAGTGGGTGCCACCCCTATCGGAGGCACCCGAATCGCAAAATTTGAACGATTCGGCTCAAGCCGAGCCAGAAACACAATCTAGTCCCATACGAGCGCCCTCTTCCATCGAAGAAAATAAAGTGGTCCTCAAAAAACCACCGATGGGTGAAACCCCTCAAGATTGGGCTTTCACCGCCACGGGCGGCATTTATCGCCCCAACAGCTACCTGGGCAGTGGAACTGCTTTTAATCGTATTTTTAGAAATGATGGCGGCGTTCTTGGAAACAAAGGTTTTTGGGCAGATCTTTCTTTGGAATGGCAAATTTTACAAGGCCCCTTTGGGAAATTGGGTCCTAAATTTACAACGGGATCCTGGGTGATCCAAAGACTGTTTGATCCCACCACCGATACCGATACCGTTGAAAAACGTTATACCCTCTGGGCATTGCCTGTTTTTTTAGGCGGAATTTATAGACTCCATTTTTGGAAAAAACAACCCCTGATTCCCTTTATGGAGGTCGCAGGGGGTGCCATTCATTTTATGCAAGGAGATCAAGCCATTGCCCTAGATCGATACCATAATATTTGGCGAGTGAATTATTTCTACGGCGGGGGGCTTCAACTTAATCTAAACTTAATCGACCCAACTGCTGGCAAGTCATTCGACGTCAACTGGGGTGTAAATGCAACCTATCTTACCGCCCAATGGCGGACGATCCAAAGCAAAGTGGCCGATGAATTTGATTTTTCTGGGGACGAACTCATTACAGCTGGCCTTTCATTTGAATTTTAGTATTTTTGGCTATGGATCGTTTAAAATTCACCATTGAATACGAAGGAACGCAATACTGCGGATGGCAACGTCAAAACAATGTCCTGACCATTCAGCAAGTTATTGAAGAAGCCATTGAAACGATCACTCAAGAAAAAATCAATCTGGTGGCTTCTGGAAGAACCGATCGTGGCGTTCATGCCAAAGCTCAAATTGCACATTGCAAAATCAATACATCCATTCCCCTGGAACATCTCCAACGAGGGTTAAACAGCATTTTACCCAAAGACATCGTCATTCAGAAGATTGAGCCTGTGGATCACACGTTTCATGCGCAACTCAGTGCAATCTCTAAAATTTATCACTACCAAATCTTTAATCACAAAGTACCCTCAGCCCTGCACCGCAATGTCAGTTGGTGGATTCCACACCCGCTGGATGTCTCCAAAATGAATGAGGCCGCAACTCTCATCGTTGGCAAACATGACTTTAAGGCATTCCAAAATCAAGGAACACCCGTCCCCACAACGGTTAAAACCATTTTTCAATCACAATTTAAGAAGAAATCACCCTTTCTCATCTATCAGGTGGAGGGAAATGGTTTTTTGCGTCAAATGGTCCGAAATTTGGTAGGGGCATTTGTGGAAATCGGCCGAGGCCGGTTGACGCTACCGCAGTTTGAAATTATTTTAGCCTCAAAAGACCGTAAACTTGCACCCAAATCTGCCCCACCCCAAGGACTGCTGTTAACCAAGGTTTTCCATTGACTTTTGGGTTCGCGATGAGTATTTTCTAGCGTTTACAAAATGAACACTCAAAGAACATTTCAAGCAAAATCAACGGATTTCACACCGCAATGGTTCCATGTAGATGCGAAAGATCAAGTTTTAGGAAGACTTTCGACCAAAATTGCCAATATCTTGAGAGGTAAAGGGAAAAACACATTTACGCCCCATGTAGATTGTGGCGACTTTGTGGTTGTGACCAATGTGGATAAAATTAAACTTACAGGCAATAAGTGGTCGGATAAACTTTATTACCGACACTCTCATCATATTGGTGGCATAAAATCCTCCAGCGCCCAGCACATTCGCCAAACGCATCCAGATCGTCTTATTTACCATGCGGTTCGTGGCATGTTGCCCAAAAATAAATTATCCGGGAAATTATTAACCAAACTTAAACTCTACGCTGGCGAGACACACCCTCATCAGGCTCAAAACCTTAAAACCATTTCTTAAACCATGGCACAACCTGTAAAAGTAGAAAGATATTATGCAACGGGAAAGAGAAAATCAGCCATTGCGCGTGTGTATGTATATCCCAACGGCAATGGAACTTTTCAGATTAATCAAAATAACTATGAGGCCTATTTCCCAGAACTTTCTAAGAGAAAGGTTATCGAACAACCTTTAGAACTGAGTAAACTTTCAGGTAAAATGGATGTTTATGTCAATGTGAATGGCGGTGGCTTGAATGGGCAGACGCAAGCCATTCGGCATGGAATTTCGAAAGCTTTAACCCTTTACCAACCTGAACTTCGAAAAATATTAAAAGCGCATGGATTATTAACGCGCGACTCTAGACGTGTTGAACGCAAGAAGGCTGGGCAACGCGGTGCTCGTGCTAGATATCAATACTCAAAACGTTAAAAACTGCCCTATTTCTTCCCTTGGTAATAAACATTAAATCCCCATTGTCCTGGATAGGTACGAGGGGTAAATAATCCATTAAAAAAGTCTCCGGAATTGACCCAACTCCCACTCATATTCACAGTTGAATTGTAATTATAGTTTCCTGAAGATTCATATCCAGGATAATACATTTCAAATTGAGAAAATGGAGATTGGTCATACATATACCAAGGCATACCATATTGCTGATACATGTTGTAGACATCATTGCCTGGATAACACGATCCATTATATCTAAACACAGCATTGGGATTATTCTGTAAAAAACTTCCTTGATCAGGATAATCGGAAGGCATCGGAAATGGACCCTTAAATCCAGAAAAACCAGACGTCAGAGAATTACAAGGATTGCCTTGATAACCCACGGTCGGATCTGCTTTGTCATCGTCACCACAACTTGTCATGGCGATGGTCAATACCGTAAGCATGAGAACAATTAGGATTTTTCGAATATATACTTTCATCGTTTTAACCTCCGAAGTGCACCATTGCACCTCTCGCCTTTAAGTATTGCAACCCTTGTGCCAAAACAGCAAAATGCATATAAATACTTGAAATGACTTGGTTTTTATTTTTTGATCTTACAGAAACCTTCTCACGCCCCTCAAAAAAGTGACGTAATCTGTTAGTCACCTTGCCCTAAAATGTCAGTCAATACGATAGGGGGCAGCTCTTTCTAAGGGGAGTTATTTGAAATCCATTCAAGAATGGTTTTCTTTTCTTGGGGTGTTAGTCCAGAATTCCAATGAAGAAGTTTGTATCGTCGGGGGGGCATGGTGTTATCGATAATCGTTTTTTCAATAGCTTTAAAATCTTCCAGAGGCGTTCCATGCCCCTGAAAAGGAAAGCCTTGACTCATATCCAAATGCTTTAACCCTTCACGAATATCTTTTTCAAGAACGCCCTTGACCCATGGAATATGGGAATACCAAGGATAGATTGTAAAACGCGAATGACAATCAAAACATTTTTTTTGAAAAATGGGCTTAATCTTGCCAAGATAAGACTCCTGGATTGCAGCCATTTTTTGAGAGGTATATGGGTCTTTTTTTTCAGCGTGTTTTTCAACACGATGTGGGTAACCATCAGAAGAAAAAAGAGCTAGAAAAATGCCGAGAAAAACAAGATTGAAAAATGGACGTGGCATATCAGAATCCAAATTTAAAACCAAAGCCAATGGCATGACCCAAATCATCTTCTCGTCGATAAAAAGCATCGAGGCTCCATCGATTTGTCAATCGATACCCCAAAGAAGCTTCTAGCTCCCAATCAAAATGGTCCCTGTATTCAAATCTAGGTTCAATGCCAAGGTTTACCCTGGGTAACACCGGGATTTCTTTTTTTAAGCGAATCACAACCGTACGATCTGTTCTTAAGTAAACGAGAGTATCAATATTGAAAGGAAGTTTGTACGCTAATCCAAGAAGCGCATGTAATTCATGATCTTCATATTCACCCCCGCCTGTAATGGCCAGAAAGCGACTCAAGTACCTTTTAAACAACGTTTCTGCTTCAAAATGATCTTCATTATAATTTTCAAGCTCAAGATTTAAAACGATATCCCACCGGCCGCCATTAAGTCCCAGCTCTAGCTCAGCATGATTGGTATACACTTCGGCTTCTCCATTGAGATAGAAACCATCGTCATGAATCATGGCCATAGATGAATGCTTTAACTCTTCTTCCATCAGTTCTGGGGGTCTTTCAAATCCTTCATATTTGACCAGTCGAGACATTCCCATTTCCATATGATAGGCATTGTGACAGTGGAAAAACCATTCCCCAGGCTCGTTGGCCCAAAATTCAATCGTAACCGTTTGCATAGGGCCGACATCAACGGTATGAAAATTTGGAGCATATTTTCCTTGCCCATTTAAAAATCTAAAAAAATGCCCATGAAGATGCATCGGATGATGCATCATTGTTTTATTTTCCAATGTGACTCGCACGACTTCATTGTATCGGACGAGAATATATTTTTCTTCTGAAAAGGGTTTTCCATTGATATACCAGGTATATCTTTCCATATCGCCATCCAACTCAAGATGAATGTTGTGTCTTTGAAGCGCAGAATCAAATTCCGTAATGGTAGGAGATTTAAGCATGTTGGCGTTGAGTCGATTGGACATCGGCACATCAACGTTCTCAGGATCATCCCCATGGGTGGGGAGGCCTTGAGAAGGAGAAGGGTGGGAACCGTGGGACGGCGGTTCGGACGTATTTCCCCCATGAATACCTGCATGTTCCATGGCGTAAGGGTTCGGCTTTATTTTGTCAAGGACTCTTTCAATAGATTGCTGATCTCCTAAAATGAGGCTCCCAAAGCCCGTAACATCTTGGGCGGTGGCGCGAAATTCGTATGCCATCGGATGATGCGCATGAGGAACTTCAAAAAATAAATCATAGGTTTCTCCCATGCCCATCAAAATTTCATTTACTTCTAAAGGAACAACACCCATCCCATCTTTAGAAATAACCGTAAAATTTCTTAAATTTCCAATATTGAGATAAAAATAAGTGGAGGAGGATGCATTAATCACTCGCAGACGAACTTTATCCATAGGTTTCATAGCAGGAATTGTGGAACTGCGTTGCCCATTCATTAAAAAAGCATCGTATCCAAGATCACTTAAATCCATGGGGCCCATGCGTGTCCATTCACTTTTGATATAATCCCAGACCGCGCCATGTCGAATGGCCCCTAACAGAGATGGAAAAAATTTCTTTTTAAAGGCATAGTCATCGCCATCCTTTTTAAGATTCGACATCACTCTGTTGGGTTTTTCGTTCGTCCAATCACTGAGTATTATGACAAGGTCGTGATCGGTCTTGACCAAAGGTATTTCATCCTCAATGACAATAGCACCATAAAGCCCTGCTTGAATTTGAAGACCGGTGTGTGAATGATACCAATACGTTCCTGTCTGCTGGATGGGAAAACGAAACGTAAATGTTTCACCCGGGAGAATCAGTTTGCTGTTTGAAAAAGCCGGGCCATCCATATTCCATGGAACCAGAACGCCGTGCCAATGAAGGGTAGTCGGTTCAGATAATGTATTGGTAACATGAATAACAGCCATTTCCCCCTTCCTAAATCTGAGCGTTGGAGCGGGAATTTGATCATTGATAGCAAGCGCATGGCTAACAGGCTCACCCGTGATGTTCACTGTTTTTTGATGAATACGAAGATTGTAAACTCTTTCCGTCTGAGCAAAGATTGCCAAAGGGAATAATATGAATGAGAAAGCTAAAATTAAATTTTTCTTCACTTTTTAGGCTTTTAAAAACTGCCATACTTTATTCACGTTGCCAATAGATATCATCCAGAGAACGAAATACATTGACTGACCCAGCAGGATATCTTACAGCTTAAAAAGCTGTCATATATGACAAAATCGTTCAACAGCAAATTCCCAATAACCTATAACCTAAAAACTCACAAAGGAGACCCCCCATGAAAAAAGCAAATGCTTGGCTATGGATACTAATCACTGCGTGCGGACTGATCACTGGATGCCCAACGGCACCCCAGCGCGGCGCCTTAAGTTTTCATCAACAATTGGCTTATGATTCCATCATGGGGGGGGAAAAGGCTTTGAAAACAACACCTGAACAAACCGCTCTCATTTTAGAATTACAAGACAAGTTTTCAAACTATGAAGCTTGGGACTTACAAGAAGCGGTTGTCACGGGTCAAGAAATCACTCAGCCAGAACATCCCTCGACTCAAGAACCAGATGTCTGGACCACAGAAGGAAAAAGAACATTTTCAATCGAAGTCATCATAAAAGACAGAGCGGGGCATCCTTATAGACCGGCAGGCAAAATCCTGATCGAATGCAATTTTCAAGAATCGAGACTCAATCCTTATGCGCAAGAAAGCTACATTTTATTTGGTGGGAAAAAAGAATATGGTTGGACGCTTAAAAGCATTGAGCTTTACGAAACCAAATGATGCAGGTTTATGAAGATAAACGTCTTTCTTTATCTGCACTTTCCTCTAAAAAAATTGCAGTGCTTGGGTTCGGCAGTCAAGGCCGAGCCCAAGCCCTTAATTTAAAAGATTCCGGACTCACCGTTTGCATTGGGCTTCGCGCTAAAAGTCGTTCACATACCACCGCAAAGAACTTAGGATTTCAAGTGTGGGATATAGCCACTGCCGTCATGCGGTCCGATATCATCCTGGTTTTACTGCCAGACGAAGCACACCCAGATGTTTTTCAAAAAGAGATTCTTCCTCATTGGCACCCCTCCAAAATTCTTGGTTTTGCACATGGCTTTTCTATTGTATTTAAAACCATTGGCCTTCCCAAAAATTCAAAATATTTTTTACTGGCACCCAAAGGTCCAGGGTATTTGGTAAGAGAAAAATTTCTCGAGGGGTCGGGGGTTGCAGCAGCTGTTGCCTGGGGTCAGGCAGAAATTAAATCTATCGCATTGGCTTATGGCAAAGCCATTGGCGCCACGAGAGCTCTTCTTTTTAAAACCACTTTTGAGGAAGAGGTCTTTTCCAATTTATTTAGTGAGCAATGTGTGTTGCCGGGTGGCATCAATGAAATTCTTAAAAAGGGGTTTGAAGTTCTGGTGGAGGCTGGCATTTCACCGCTCATGGCTTATTTTGAATGTTTTTATAAACTCCCCTTCGTGGCAGATTTTCTCCAGAAAAAAGGGTTTTCAGGCACCGCTCAATCCATTAGTCCCATCGCAACCTATGGCGCCTTAAGCCAAGGCCCGTTCATCATTGACGCTTCCACAAAACATCGAATGAAAGTCATACTTCAAAATATTAAAAAAGGAACTTTTGCGAAATCATGGCTTAAAGAATATCAAAAAGGACAACCTCATTTTCGTAAGCTCCTGGAACAAGAAAAAAATCATCCTTTGGAAAAATTCATAAAACAGAAATTATCTTATTGAAGCCTGTAAATGGTTGCCTTTCCTTTACCAATACGCTCGATGAGTCCCATCTCTATTAATCGGTTAAAATCTTGATTGCGTGTTGGCTTTGCTCTCTTTGTAAGAGTTGAGTAAATTTTGTCGGTTAGGAAATCATGTGCCTTTAGATAATCCAAAATTTTTTGATGATGTTCTTTCAAGATTGTTTTTGGGGTGATGCTCTTTTTTTCAAAAATTTTGGAAACACGTAAAAGTTCATCAATGATCCCATCTGTAAAGTATTCAAGCCAATAAGTGAAATTAATTTTTTGATAAATATAATAATAATTCCCTTGTACGCCTACATGTTCAAAATAATTTGAAACATTTTGATTATAATAATTCTCGAAACTAAAAAGATTAAAGGTATTAAGCCCCATCGCAGATAATAGTACTTTTGTAGCGAGACGAACGGTTCTGCCATTTCCATCCATAAATGGGTGAATCACGACAAATTGTTTATGGAAAATACCCGCTAAAATGAGAGGATCGAGCACGCTTATATTTTTAGAAACATAAACAAACAAATCTTTCATTAAAGCTTCTACATCTTCGTGATCGGGAGGCCAATAAACCGTCTTCCTTTTTATGGGATCATTTACAAAAACGGCTTCTTGCCTAAATTTACCACATCGAGAAATGGAGATAAGCTCCTGTGTAATATGTTTATGAATTGCCAGCACAAGAGATAAATCAAATTTTTCGGGTTTATTTTTTACAAATTGTTCTAACCAGATTAGGGCATCGTTATAATTTAACACTTCTTTCTCACTATCACGAACATGTTTAGGATGATGTTTGAGAAGTCTCTTTACTTCAGTCAGAGGAAGTGGGTTGCCTTCGATGCTTGTAGAAGCATGGGCCGAAATCTCACGAGCATTCTGCACCATTTCCATTAAAACAATTTTCGGCAGGCGCTTGCGATTCAAATCATATACGAGCATTGTAATTTTCTTAATATTCGAAAGTAATTTTGAAGAAACCGTATAGTCTGGTTTAAATATAGCCATCAGTATATAGTCGAATTATAGACGATTCATAGACGTTTGTACAGGATTTCTGCTGTGCGAGGTCGTAATAAGGCCCTTTATTAAAATATGATTAAAATTTAAATAAATAGTTACAAAAAAAGGCCCACTCCCATTTAAAAACAAGGAACGTTGGAACTTATTGATTCCTGTATAAGTAAAGTCGCGAGATTTTGAGCTCATTTTGAGCCGAGACAAGGAAGACGAGCAAAATGCCCGCAGGCGTATCCACGGTGATACGTCGAGGACATTTTGTGAGTCTGACGCAGTCGCAGGCCACAATGCAGTTGCTGGCGTAAGCCAGCAACAATACAATGATTTCCTTTCATTGCTGCGAAGCGCAAAGGAGCCAAAAGATGCGACTTTACTTATACAGGAATCAATAAACTGAATGCTCCGATGCCCCATTGAAAAAGGCCCATTGCGCCAAGAGATAAAGACCCGTCAGGGTTAGGTTGGGATCATGGTCGTGTGGGTAGTGAATATACGGATGAATGACCGACGATAGCCCACCAGTAAAAATAAGTTTCGGTTGAAACCCAATCTCTTGAAAAACACGTTTTAAAATACCGTGGATCATTTCCACATATCCCAACACAATACCCGCTTGCATTTGGGAAACCGTATTCGTTCCCAACATTTTTTTAGGCGATCCCAATTGAACCTTGGGAAGTTTTGCAGCTCTCTGCGATAAAGAATCTTTAGAAACCTTTAATCCCAACGCAATCAGACCCCCTCTGTAAACCCCAGCTTGATCCACATATTCCAACGTCGTTGCCGTTCCAAAATCCACAATCACAACAGGTTTTTTAAACTGAGACCACGCAGCCACCATGTTACAAATGCGGTCTGAACCGACCTCTCGAGGTTTATCTACTTTTAACGTAATCGGCATGCATGATTGAAAAGTAACAAAATGAAGCTTTTTTAGCTTCCAGCTGTTTTTTAAGACTTCTCGAACAGAACGATCTAGAGAGGGGACCACCGAGGAAATGATGACATGCGTTATCTTACGAAATCTGGACTTTTGTTTTTTTAAATAAGCAGCAACTTGAGAGGTCTCGACCCGATAGACCCGTTTTAAGTGCTCGTCATGATACACACCTAAAACGGCTTGCGTATTCCCAACATCCAACACTAAAAGCAAATTAAATCCCCTGCATAAACATGAACTATTTTTTTCTCAGATGTCTCTAGCATCAGTCCCCCCTTTTCATCAATCCCTTTATATTTTCCTCGAATTTCTCGATCAAAATCTTTTACCGTCACTTCTTGATCGGTCAACATAGAATATTTTTCCCATTCTGATTGGATGGCACCAAACCCTTTCCGTTGAAAAAGATCATAATAAAGGTTGAATTCTTTCAGAACTCGGTTGAAAACAGTTTTTAGATCGTGGTCTTTGCTGGTTTCCAAATTGAGAGACGTCGGTGGATGAAGAAAACTTTTTGGAAAGCGTTGCCTATTTACATTGATCCCCATTCCAATCAAGACAAATTCAACCTCAGCATTCATTTCCACTTGAGTTAAAATACCGGCAATTTTTTTACGGTTCACCAAAACATCATTTGGCCATTTCACTTTCGGAGTGGTCTTTAAAAAGGCTTTGAGCCCTTTGGCGACGGCCAAAGCAGCCACATACGTAAGCTGTGACACCCCATTGGGTTTAAGATGAGGACGTAAAATAAGGGTCGCATAAATTCCACCCCGTGGGGAACTCCAAGATCTTTCCAAACGCCCCCGCCCTCGTGATTGGACATCCGCCATCACATAGGTCCCTGCAAGAGCACCTTGTTTCGCAAGGCGGCGAGCACGATCTTGCGTTGAAGTCACGCGTTTTACATGATGCCCTTTGAATTGGATCATTTGAATTTATTCTTTTTCGCGAATAATTTTTTGGATTTCTTGGCGAATTATTTTTTCAGCCAAAGGGGGAATGATTTCTCGACACATTTTCTCAATCGTTTCTTTCGAGAAGGCTTGAATAAACTCAGCCTGAGAAACAGGCTGCGACACCACAACTTCTTTAGATAACACCGTTTTTTCTAAAGATGAGAAAGCTTCCTCTAAATCTTTTTCATTGAAAAGCGCGGCCCCTTTTTCAGGGATTGAAAACGACACGGACTGCACAACCTCTAAAGGAGGCTCACCCCTCTTTTCAAGCGGGGTATCCTTTTTAAACTGTTCAGGAACGGCAGGAATTTTTCCCATTTCATCTGTATAGGCCTGCGCCTTCGACTTTTCATATAAAAGCCGAAGTAATTCTAAAAATTCTTTCGAATGAAAGGGCTTGGATAAACAACCATCAACACCTGATTCAGACTGGATCGTACTTTCTTCCAGACCCGCCCCTAAAAGGGCTGTTTTGATATGAGAAGTGGCAGGATTATTTTTAATACGTTTAATCAGCTCCATGCCATTTTGATTTCCAATTTTAAAGTCAATAACGGCGATTTCCGGTTTTTCTTGCATGGCGAGTGCTTGAGCAGTCTCTATATCGCTGGCTGAGAGCAAAGAATACGCGGATCCTTTTAGAATAAGCTTTGCAACTTTTTGGATGGTACTGGAATCATCGACCAATAATACTTTTGGCATGACAGTGACGATATCGTGACCCAAAAGAAAGAGTCAATAAAAAACCCGTCGTAGCCGTGTTTGGCGCTAAGTAAAACCCCCAAGCTAGGTGGGCGTCAAATGAACTCCTTTAGGCTTCCCTCTCGAAGGGCCTGCTCACCAGAGCCCAACAGCGACTCCCTTTCAAAAAACGTGTCGGTTTTACTTCTCTCCCAAATCACGTACCAGACAGGCACTTCTATTAAAGCATATCCAAAATTTTATTCAAATAAAATTTCTGATATCCTCTATATTCGCTGAGAAAATCTTCTCGCGTCGGAAGATAAGGGAAATCCGGTTCTGCACCACGGTTTTCGATCGCCACACCATCGGGACGGAAAAAGAGTGATTTTGTCATCGAAATCGAAATCGCAGATGCATTGAGCGGTGGCATGGTTTCTACATGCCCACCCGCACCCATCGTATGATTTCCTAAAAGTTTCGCGCGGCCAACCCCTTGAAGCAAGGCTGGGAAAGCATCTCCGCCAGATCCAGCCATTTCATCAATCAAAATCAAAAGAGGCTTTGTATACCCGATTGGATTCGGATAAACTTTCTGATTGTTTAAAAATGTTGTTTTGGGTGTTAAGAAATCCCCCAAAAGCCAATGTTTTTTAATCAGTTCGACCGTTTGAGCATAATACTCATTTTCCAGCGTTTGGTGTTCTGTATCCATCCAAGATTTAAAGTTTAAATATTCGGACTTGGACGCCAAAAATTGAAACTGAATGGGCGTAAAGGGCTCACGAATAAATAAACCCGCCATGCTTTCCAAGAATGCCACACTTCCACCGCAATTGTGGTCTTGGTCAATCACCAAGCCTACGGTCTTTTCCTCAAGTTTTGAAATAACCCATTCAAATTGCCTTAAGTAACCCGTAAAATCTTCTTCGCCGTTTGGACCGATCGGGGGAATATAATGAGGAATTCTAAGATACCCGATATTTCCTTTGGGGGTCGGATGGTAATACGCAAGCACAGGGTCCACCATGAGTGTCGTTGCATCTTCCGGAATATGAATACGCGTAAACGGCGAACACAAATAGCCTAATTCCATATTCGGTACCATGTTTTCAAGTTTGTGACGGAAAGATAATTCATATTGCCGGAAAGTCTTCTTAGAAGATTTCGGAGGCAACACCGCCAAGAAATTTTTCTTGGGATTGAATTCATCCAACGGCTCACCTGCTTCTTTCCAGGTCAGCGTAACGGTTTTTTCAACCTTAGAAGAACCATTGCGCACCGCAACCGTTGTATCTCCTAATTCAACGGGGATCACCGACCCTGGACGATAAGCAAGCAACATGCTCCCAAAACGAAGGCTTGTTTCTTCATTCCCATCCCCAATATACGAAGCATTGCGTCGTGCAACTTCTAAAGCAGGCTCGCCCCCCATGGAAACCACTTCATCTCCGACGGAAAATGGAAAAACAGAACGAGGCAAAACCCCACGATCAATGTATTCAATTAAAATCTTTCCTTGAACCAAGTCACAAAAAAAACCCAGGTGGGACAGATGCGTCGTTGGAACTCGTGCTGAAAAATGAGAATCCTTAAACTCGGCAATCATCTTTAAGACGAGATAATAAAATTCTGCGGTGGTGGTTTCTTTTGCTCGCTGGACATACTTCTTTTGAAGCTCATCCACATCCAATCCCAATCGCGCTTTCTTATATAAGAGTGGCGCATATTGCGTTTTAACCATGTGAATGACCTGGCCAATATCAGAAACCTTTTTTTCATATGACAATTGCTCTGCAGTTGCCATCCCTTGGAATAAGCCACAGATCAACAATACCCATGTGAATGCTCGACGCATAACACCTCCTTATTTTTTTAACACAACGCATCAATATTATGGGGGTGTTTTTAAAAAAGCAAATCTTTTCTCTTTCAAATCTCACTTAAATTTATAGCACTAAACGTTGCGCTTGAAATTTATTGAAATATTCCATACACTTAATGCGTTCTTTTGAAAGGAGGGTTTTTCTGAAATCAACAGAGTGGTTAAAAAAATTAGCCGATGCTGAAATTTCGATGGAAGAAACGGGTCAAATCGATGTTTTTGGCCATCTGCAAGAAGAAACCATCACCCGAGATCATACGATTCAATTTCTAAAAGATCTTCGACTGAAATTTCAACAAGCCGCAGAAGAATTTAACCAATTTCGAAAAAATCCACGTCAAACCGTAAAAGTGTATGGCATTGCCAATACGGATGCTGACTTTTTATTGTTTCGGAACAGCTTGAAATTGGTCATTGGTTTTTCAAATCCAGGTCGCATCGCCTGTTCTTTTCATACGTTGTCCGGTGGCGTATTTAACCCTCATCAAAAACCGGTAGCTCAAAAAAAATATGGCATCCCCACGCCTCCCGATAAAAACTCACAAACCTTGGGGGATCATCTCGATATTGAATTGGGCTTATTCAATGAAGCCCATTGGACCTTTAAAGGCCAACGTGTCGATCCCGTCGCCATTGTTCAATTTTACTTTACCGAGTTCGTCAAAAACAGCGCAAGTTAATTTGGTTCTAGCAAGCTCTCCGAAAAAATAATTGATCTTTTTATTTGAAGAAGTATATAGTTTCGACATCTTTAAGGAGGTTTTATGGCATACGTCATTACAGAAAAATGTTTGGGAGAACAATATGCAGATTGCGTAGAAGTTTGCCCGGTAGATTGTATTTATCCCGGAGCCTATAAAGCAGAACCTTTTATGGTGATTGACCCCGAACTCTGTATTGATTGCGATGCCTGCCTACCTGCTTGTCCTATTGATGCCATTGTGCCTACTGTGGAAAATGATCCAGCATGGGCAAAGATCAATGCTGAATTAGCACCCAATTTTAAAAATAATCCTGCAGTGCCCCCCAGACCGGCTGGGGATCCCCCCCGAAAACCAGGCAATAAATTGGTACGCTAGAGGGCTGTTAAAAGCTTTCCAAATACAAATTCCTAAGAGTAGGCCTTAAAAGATTTTCTATTTCTTAAAATACGAAATAAAATAGACAAAGCCTAACAACAGCAC
>JACQJD010000091.1 GCA_016198185.1 Deltaproteobacteria bacterium | reverse complement strand
TCGCCGTACTGACCCTTCTTTCTAATTTTGCAGCAGATTTTTTATATGCACTCGTAGACCCTAGAATTCGGATTTCAAAATGATCGGACGTCGGAAAAAATATTTAAGCCCTTCTCGATTGGCCTGGATGCGATTTAAAAACCATAATCTGGCATGGTACAGTCTCATGTTTTTAATAGCGCTTGTTATGACTGTCACCGTCGTTCCTTTCATCGCTGAATTTTTTTTCCATTTGGACCACGCAGATATTGATCTCAATCGCCGCTTTATGGTCAATTCTGCCTCTCACTGGTTTGGAACCGATGAACTTGGGCGCGATGTGCTTCTGAGGACTCTTTATGGTGGACGCATTTCTTTGTTTGTCGCCATCGCTTCCGCCAGTGCAGCTCTAATCATTGGAACCACCATTGGTTCTGTGGCTGGTTATTATGGAGGGCGCATTGACGCCGTTCTGATGCGCTTCACCGATGCGGTGCTCACCCTTCCCGTCCTTCCCCTCATGATTTTGCTGGCGGCCATTGATCTTAATAAAATTTTACCGGGCTATCTTTCGTTTTTAGCCGCTGGCAATCATGCGTCCATCGTAAAACTGATGCTCATTGTTGTTTTCTTTGGATGGATGACGGTAGCCCGATTGGTCCGTGCTGAATTTCTATCGCTCAAGGAACGCGAATTTGTTCAAGCCGCCAGAAGTATTGGTGTCTCAAACTGGAAAATTATTTTTCAACACATTCTTCCCAATTCCGTAGCCCCCATTATTGTCGCCATTACCCTTTCGATAGGAGGCATCATTATTGCTGAAGCCACCCTTAGTTTTTTGGGATTAGGCATTCATCCACCCTATCCCAGCTGGGGAAATATGCTCACCAACGCGCAGGATTATATTCGTTCCGCCCCCATGCTTTCGGTCTATCCAGGGATCTTAATTTTGATTACCGTCGTAGCCATTAACTTTGTGGGCGATGGGTTACGAGACGCCTTCGATCCCAAATTTGTGTATAAGAAAGAATAGAAGTTCTTACCGTTTCAGAATCTCTTGAACTTTCGCTTCCAAATGCTCCTTAAGATATCGCCGGGCATCTTCATGCAGAGCTTCTAATTCATCCGGGTCTTTGAGCATTGCCTTGAGGGTCTCTGGGCCATAGAAGTTGTTTTGCTCCTCCATCCACTGCGCTTGAAGTTCCATCAAAGCCAACTCCAGAGCCTCTTGTCTGATTTGACGATCGATCTCAGAACGAAATTTTTCATATTTTTCCAAAAAGAGCTTGTCATCCACCCCTTCGGTGGCCCATTTTAAAAGAAAGGTCATCTTTTCATCAAAAAATTCATATTCATATTCATCCCACGCCAAAAGATCTTCGATGGCAGATCGTATGGCATGGATCGTTTGTTGATTTTCTTTTAATAACCGCTCCACCTCTGCACGCTCCTCTTGCGGATACCCCAGCCAGAGTTTGTCTTCTATACTTTGATCTGCTTCATGAACAAGCTCCTGTAAATATTCATAAAGATTACATTTTCTGAGATTAAAGGTCCGAAGATCATTCGCCAATTTTTCACCCAAAACGTGGTTCCAGTGGTGAATGTCTTTATCTCTTGCCTCAACGGTCTTGATCTCGGCCTTCTTATCAAATAAAAAAGAATTCATCAGAACAAATTTTTCTTCGAGCTTCGATAACGTTTCTACTTCTTTGAGGAGCAGGATATACAACACTTCTTTTTGATCCAGGCTTCCCATGGTATCAGATGTTAGCCATTCCCAAAGATGCATGACGTCGTCTGGGTGATGTTTCCCGCCATCTTGCATGCGAGTTAATATCGGATACGCCTCCTGTAATCTTGCCATCTGCCTTTCCAAATAGATTTGGTAGCGCTTGACCGTCATGTTTTGTTTTATATCTTCTTTATCAAAATCATGGAAAGCTTCATCGATCAGCTCTTTTTTTCTTTCTGACCACCGTGATGGACGTTGCTCAGCCTGCGAACTTGCAGCCGGCGGACTTGCGGTCGGCGTCCCCTCTTTTTCAAGTTTTGAAATCCGGCTCGCAACTTTCAACATCTTTTCAATCTCTTCCTGCTGGTGTGGATCCATATTAAACAATGCCCCAGATCTACCGTATCGACCTTGATAGGGCAAAAACTCCCGGTAAAGCGCTTCCCACCCGTTCTCATCCCATTGCCTTCGAAGAATTTCTAACTCTGGCCCTCGGTCAAAATCACCTTGCTTCGATTCTTCCAGACGTTCGTTCCAAAATTTAATTCCTTGAGCCATCAATTTGTATTTTTTAAATGCCTTTTCTAAGGCCGCATTCGTTAAAAAGTTTGAAGATTCTTCCTCTTCCACCTCCCAACTAAAATCACTTAAAAATTTTAGTTCGCTGGGTGGGTAAGCCATATACTTATCCAACGCTTCGTTCATTGCCAAGATGGAAGGAACCAATAACTCTAAATAATCTGAAATCACAGTTTCTCGTCGCTTTTGGTAAGTCGTGAAGCGATCCTTCAGGTGGACCAAATTTTTCGTAGGGGTGGTTAGACCTAACACATTTGAAATGGTTTCAATAAAACCAGCACCAAATTCTGGAAGGCGAATTCCCGTAAAAGCGTTTTCAGCTTGTTTTTGAAAGACCCATTTTTTGGGTTTTAAAATCGTCTCTCCTTGCAAATAAAACAAAGAACGCTTCACGGGCTCGAGTTCTTTGATATGGGTCCAAAATATAATCCCTAAAATTTTTCCAACAAAACCACCTACTCTACCCAAGCGTGATCCTAAAACAACGGCCCCCATTTCAGCGGCAACCGCCCTTCCATAGACTAAGGCAATAGCCGTTCTCGCCCCCACATGAGCCGCCCGAGCGCCAAGCCCCATGGAGACATACGTCCCATAGAGATCCCAGAAGACCCATTTGAAACAAGCAACTTCTACGGCGCGTTTTAAATTTTCATGGTTATGCAAAACATAAGCAAGGCTGGTTAAAAATTCCAGATGAAGCTCAGAATTGGACACCAGTTCCCAAATATCTTGCGCACGGAACTTATCGGTATCGAATTTTACCAACGATCCAGACTGCTTCAAATACGCCGAAAAATCTTCCAGAGCCTGCCGATAGAGCTCTCGTCCAAATTCCCACCCAAAAAACCCAACGTAACCCAGCGCATGTCTTAAGATAGCCTGCGTTCGAAGCGTTTCGGCCAAAATGTTACTGGGTACTTTTATATTCACAACTCGACCGGTCGCTTGCTCAACTCTCTGAAAGGTGATCGGAACAGAAATTGTTTTTTTAAAAAAATGACCCAGCGCTTGATCCCCCAAACTGACCGAAGCATTTTGAACACCATGCACCAGTTGGGAGCCCATGATTTGTGCCCAAAGCTCTGACGATAATGCCGTCGAAGAAGAAATCTCTGAAATCGTCTCCATCACCTCTTTCAAGTACAAAGACTCTCCCGTTTCCAAATATTTAGAAATACGTTCACCCACTTTTTCACTCACCCCGAGAGTAATGAGCAGAAAAATGGTGTCTGCTTTATCCAAGACTTTCGATGGAATTGCCTTGATGCGCTCTTTCAGAAGAGATCGATCGTTTGTGGGAGACCAAGAAAAAACTGCTTCCAAAAAGGGGGCTTCCAGTTCGGAGGGCATGTGGGGAAGCAACGCAGATTCGCCATTCGCCTGAGGTTCATTTTCCGTCTGCGCCCATGCCGTTCCCAAAAATGAAAATCCAATAGGAGATACGCAAAACATCTCCCCTAAATACAGAACGAAAATACCCAGAACGGTAACGAAGAGGCCCTTTCGCATGCTAAAATGATAAAATTCGCTTAATACACGCATTCTCTTTAATCTATTGCAATTCGCAGACCAGAAGCTCTGAAATCTAACTAGTTAGAATTATTGATATTTTTATTCCAATATCACTGCTTTTGAACAAAGCCCTAAAAATGGGTGTTTATCCTTTTTCATCCATCAAAGTGAACTTCTAAAATGGTTAGTAATTTTAATAAGTTAGGGCTGTCATTCTAGAGAACAGTCGAAATACAAAAACCGTCACTTTGAAAGGATCTTTCCGGAATTTAGTGAGGAAGATGGGAAAGGATCGTGATGAGAGGGTGTTTATGCATGGACTCTCTTTACCCCCTCCAAAAAAAAATGGTTTGGATTTTAAAGACCACAAAGCATTTTTTGGGGAGCCTTTGGTTCGTTAGATTTCCAAATAAAAAAACAAAAGCAGCTTGGCCACTTTTAGAGGTGGCAGCTGCTTTTGTTTTTTTTCTTTTTCTTTTTCTTTAGCCCCCCCCCAGAGAAAGCGTTGTTGCTGAAGTC
>JACQJD010000089.1 GCA_016198185.1 Deltaproteobacteria bacterium | reverse complement strand
GTACTTAGCCCCCTGTGATATCTTGCCAGGCTTGAAATGCAATGCCGCCTGGCAAGATATCACAGGGGGTTAACGACATTTTCAGCGGCTGTTCAAATTGACCGCGTGGTTTATCATTCATTTCCCAGGGGGCTATGTCATCTTTCATATAAATAGATTTTCATCTGCCAGTCTCAACTTAAGAGGATTCTTTCCTCACTGTTTGAGGCGGTGGCCATCGTTAAATTTTTATTTTGTATCCAAAATTTCAGGAAATGTCGCGACGAGTTTGCCATCCACAAAGAAATCAATCTTTGCAATGTCTTCAATGGCAATGGGCAGCGTGTGTCTGGTACGTGTGGCATCTGTTAAAGAAGATTTCAAAATTGGGTTTAATGTAAAAGGAAAAGATTTGGAGTCGGTATCGATAAAAACCACCTGCACATTCACGGGTTCATTGGGTTGATTGAACAAAACGGCATTGAGCGCTTGTTGTGATTTATTGAGATCTACTTCCACATGGAAAGCAACGTTGAGTGTTTTTGTGGAATCTTGCGGGGTGACACTCGAGGGACTTCCCGCAAATATCACTGCCGCAGGGGCATTGCCTCCAGTATCTTTTAATAAAATGGTGTCATTGGCAGTGATCCCTGCAGATTCCAATGCTGTTTTGCCACAGGATAAAAGAAGCAGTGTTCCTAAGCCCAATAAAAAAACAGAGAGGTTGAAAGGTTTAAACGCAACACCCATATTTTTAATTTTAACACAAAAAAAAATCTATCAAAGTGGTGTTTCAAAAAAATGAAATATTTTTAATGAAGTTTTAATGAATTTCATCTTATGATGTTCTTATGAAAAATATGTTTTGGGCGATTGGTTTAAGTTTCATTGCCTGTTCCCATTTCTCCACATTGTCTACGCCTTATCCGCTGGAGCTATCTGCCAAAGAAGGGGATGTTCAAACCGCTTCCATTGAAATTGAGCGAGAGACCAAATTTTATGAACAAACGGAACTTTCTCGAACGAGCACGCGAAAATTGCGTCTCAAACTTAACTCCAAAGTTTCCAAAGTAGATGCCAGGGGTTCTTTTTGGGTGGAGAATACCACCCTGCAAAAAGAAGGGGACGATCAATTGAATGATCTCGGATTTCCAGAGCTCGGTGAAAAGCTGGTCATGAAGTTAAATTCGAGTGGGGAAGTGCTGGCCGTCAAAGACAAAGCAAAAGGCACTATTTTTTATTTGCCCCCTGTTTTGTTGCCGAAAACATCGGTACGTGTTGGGGAGCATTGGACTCGGACCTATTTTTGGAAATCTCCTGGCAATCCCATGCGGATGAAAACCGAAGTTCATTGTACGCTCAAAGGGCAGGAGATCTTTTGGGAGCGGGAGGTCCTTCGCGTGGAGTTAGAAACATTGTCTCAAGTGGCAGAAGCGCATGTTCAAAATATTCGGTTTGAAAGTCGTTCCCAAGGCTATTTTTTGTGGGATGTAAAAAAGGCGAGGGTTATTTATTCCGAAAGCCAAGCCAAAGAACGTTTAGAGTTTATTACAGAAGAACATAAGATGGAAACCGTGACCAAATTTATTTCAAAAGATCTTGATTTCGATTCCGCCGTTGGTAGAAAAAATAGTTCACTCCCCCCACTCCGAGCAATCCAAAAAGAATCCAAATAAAAACATTTCCATACAAGGTAAAAAAAGTTTTTTGGTCGATGAGTGCCACTTGGTCCACCAAAATGGTTTCTTGAAACAAAGAGGTTCTGGAGCGAATTTTTCCTGTGATGTCAACGAAGGCAGTGATGCCGGTATTGGCAGTGCGCAGAACCGGTGTTCGATTTTCGATGGCGCGCCAAACCTGAAGCATGAGATGTTGTGAAGGGTTGGCGGTGGGGCCAAACCACGAATCGTTCGTAATGATCACAATAAAATTAGCGCCCCTTTTCACAAAACGCCTTACAAAATCCGGGAAAATACCTTCGAAACAAATCATGGGGGCAAAACGTCGTTCTTTAGAGAGCGTCATCACGGGTTGAGTGGTTCCACGCGCAAAATCTCCGATGGTCTGGAACATTTCTTTGAGTTTTGGAAATGTTTGGGCGAATGGGAGATATTCACCAAATACGAGGAGTTTTATTTTTCGATACGTGCCCAACCATTGAAAATAAGGGCTAATGAGAAATGCGCTGTTGTAGACAGAACCTGCTTCGTCTAGATCATACCCCCCAAAATAAATAGGCACATTGACGCGTTGGGCCAATTGCAACATACGTTGTTCATTGAGAGGATGTGTTTTTGTAAAAAAACCAGGGACCGAAGTTTCTGGAAGAACGATGAGATCCAATCCTGGTGTTTGAGAAGCCTGCTCCACCAAACGCTGATTGACGGCGTGAAGGTGGTCGATCGATCGATAATACCCTAAAGTGCTTTGAAGTTTTTCCATGTTACCGATGTTTGTTTGAATTAAGGCTGCTTTGATGGCGGGGGACCTTTGAATGAGTGCTTCATAATATTGTAATTTTCGAATGCTATAAGCGCCTGCCAAGAAAAATAATATCAAAGCGACCAAAAAGGCATAGGTCGGAAAAATTTCAATTTCTTTTCGGACCCAAATGATGATTTCGAAAACACATCGATTGAGCAGGATGACAAAAAACGTAACGCCGGCAACGCCCGTGAGATCAGCAAATTGCACGAGCCATAATTTTTGATAAAGGCAAGCGCCTAAATACCAATGAAAGATTTGCGGGAATACGGCTTCGATACTCGTAAATAAAATGGGAGCCCAAAAGAGGGAAGTCCGCATAAAAGGAATTTTTTGAAAAACATAAGCAAAAATGGCCAAATGGATGTTACAGAACAAACTAAATCCAAAAAATAAAAGAATGGCCAAAACCCAGGGGAGTTGGCCAAATTCATGAAGGGTGTAAGCTACCCAATAAAATGCGCCCCAGGCAATGAAGATGCCAAGCAGTGCACCGAGGAAAAAAGCTTCCTTCGGTGTTTTATGGCGAGTGGCAAAAAAGAATGGCAACCATGCAATGAAAATAAACCCCGTGAGTTCGAAATTGGGAAACGACAGAACGATGAGAGCTGCAGATAAAAACGTAAGCAGCAATTCTTTGGAATAGGTCCGGATCAGGGATTTTAGGCGAGTCATGTTGGGTTAGGGAATGTTCAGGACATTCAAAATCATGGGAAGGACCTGTGAATAGGAAACTTCGTTTAAAGGTTTTTTGGGGATGTTGGGGCCCCAGGCTGCGAACACCGCTTTCATGCTGGATAAGCTGGGATCGTATCCATGTTGTCCATAAAAGGAAGCGGTTTCATAGATGGGTCCTTGAACATCATCGTCGTTGAAATGAAATCCTGGTTTTGCAACCATGAGGAGATCTCCCGTATTGGGGTGATAGAGGCCAAGGGGCTTGGTTTCTTCTTTTCGATAAGCGACTTGAACGGCAGGTTCTTTTTTGTAAATATCGATGAGTTTTTGAATCAAGAGTTCGCGTTGATCTTTTGAAACAATGCCTGCCGGTTCCCGGGTCATTAAATTGACGTACACATGACTGGTCCCCCCAGAGCTTACATGGCGCGCGTAATATTTTATTTTTTTATTGGCATCTGGCGTGTCATCTAATTCCAATTCTTGATCGATAAATCCCCGTTGGGAAAGCAGCCGATTGGGATAGAAAATCGTATGAAGCGGGGCCATGCCATGATCGCTGACAACAAAGAGATTCGATTTAGCATGTCGGTTCATGATGACATCTATCAGGTGATTTGCATGAAGGTATCCTGCATGAAGCAGTTTTAAATATGCGTTGCTTTTTTGCTTTGAATAATTTTTTTGTTTGGAGTGAATCATGTAAAAATGATGTCCCAATTCGTCTAACAAGGGCTCGTAGGCCAAAACAAGATCTGCTCCAAAGTGTTCAATTCCCAAACTCAGGGCACTTGCCAAATAGTCTGAAAAACGAATGGCCTGTTCCAGATTTATTTTTGGCGTGAGATCGGGGTGATCAAAGTTAGGGCCTCCTGGCCACGTCCCAATCTGCTTTTCCAGAAGATCACGAAAAGAAAGTGGATAAGCCAGATTGGGATATATATTTCCAATGAACAGGGTTACTTGGGTTAAGTCAGGGGATAGGGTTAACAGGCGCACCCAACTTCCGAAGGTTGTGCCTTGAGATTGAAACATTAAATTCATCCAAGGAGAAGTCAAAGTGATTTTGCCAAGGAATCCATTCGAGAGCGTTTCATCTGAATCCAAAATGAAAGTTTGATAATTTTTAGTGTGGTCGTTGGTTTCGTCTAGGGCGGTCACCTGAAAGATACCACTTTTTTCATTGAGAGAAAAAAAAGTTTTAAGTGCGGGACTATAGGACGTTAAGGTTACAGGCAGTGTGGTGGGGGCTTCCTTAAAATCTTCTAATGTAAAGCGTTTTACTGAGCTGGGAGATTCGCTGTGGGTATAAGGGATACCCCAAGAAAGTTGAGGTGCCGTGGGAGGAACACCCGGAAAAGCAATGGATGCCACTTGAAGCCCTTTATCTGTGGCCATTTCCCAAAGGGTTTTGGTTTCAATGGGGTAGCTAAACCCATCGGTTTTTTCTGTGATTTCCGTTTTTGGCGTATGAAAGCGGTTTGAGACAACACCATGTTCAGCGGGTGGTTTTCCGGTTAAGAGCGATATATGACTTGGAGCCGTTAAAGAGGGCCAAGGGGGGATGAGTGCTTTGGCCAATTGGCCTTCTTGTTGAATGCGACCCAATCCTTTGTGTTTAAGAGTGGGGATGAGAAGCCGAGGAACCTGTTCTTGGGAAAAGCCATCAAAACTTATGAAAATTACTTTGGGGACGGGTTTTTCTTGAAGATACAGGGTGTTGGGCAGCCATAAAAAAAAGCCAATACCCAAAAGACCTACGATGGTTTTTCGAATCATCCTTTTCATGTGCAATATAAAGATAAAATGTAACAGAGATAAAATGTGTCAGCAAGAAAAGACTAGCAGGCTGTCCGAAAATGTCGTCATCCTGACCCTGAGCGAAGCGAAGGGGAAGGATCTCACCATCGGAGACGACGAGATTCTTCAGCCCTTCGGGCTTCAGAATGACTGTTTTCGGACAGCCTGCTAGAACGTGTTTTTGGTTTCGTGGTCAGCGCGTTCCAAAGAAGTTAAAGCATTGACCGAACCCCCACTTTTAATTTTTGCTTTGAGTGAGAGCATTGGGTTTACGCTTGCTAGAATGAGTTCTTTAATTTTGGTTGCGGGTAATTTCCCATATTTGGAAAGGGTTAAGGCCGCAATGCCGGTGACGACGGCCGTAGCTTGGGAAGTGCCCGTCATCATGCCGTACTGATTGTTGGGTAAGGTGCTGTAAATTTGGTACCCAGGCGCCGCAACGTCAATTCTGGTAACGCCAAAATTGGAAGAGTGCACCAGTGTGCCATCTTTTTGAAGTGCAGCGACTGAAATAATATTATCCAGGTCGTAGGAAGCAGGGTAGTAGGCAATTTCATCGGCATTGTTTTTTTCATTGCCTGCTGCTGCAACGACTAAAATGCCTTTCTCTTGGGCTTTGACAATCATGTCATGTTCTTCTTTGGAATACTCAGCGCCACCCCCACTGTAATTAATAATATGAGCACCATTATCGATGGCATATTGAAAGGCACGTACCGTATTTTCTAAATTTTTTCGACCGGAGGAATTGGGGGCATAATATTTTAAAATCATCAGCGACACATAGGGGCAGATGCCAGAAATGCCGATGCCATTGCCTTTGACAGCGCCAATAATACCCGTCACATGGGTTCCATGGCCGTGTTCATCGTAAGGGGTGGCGGTATTGTGAACAAAATCCCAACCGAGGATATCATCGATCAATCCATTGTGATCATCATCCAGTCCATTGTTTGGAATTTCTTTGGGGTTGTGCCAAAAATTTTCTTTAAGATCGGAATGGTTTAAATCCACGCCGGTATCAATGATGGCTACGACAATGCGCTTATCTCCTTGAGAAAGCTTCCAGGCTTCATGAATGCCAATGGCGCTATTGCTACGCAACAACCAGCTTTTTGAAAGATCTGGATCCATCATTTTCGGTGTAACCAGCGTTGGAACGAATGCAGAAGCCCGGGGTATGAGTAAAGAAGGAATGAGGGTTTTTGAATGAAATAAGGAATGCTTTAAGTTCAGAACCAATCCAAAGGTAATGATTGAAATATAAAGTAGTAAAAAGGTTCGTTGGGTGCGCATATACCTATTTACAAGAGCAAAAGGCATGCCAAAAAATTAATCACCTTAACTGGTTGAATTTACTTATATTTATGAAATAGGCTCAAAGTGGGGTGGTGAGTGCATAGCCGTAAATTGGCACTTTTTAGAAATCTCCTACGGGTCAAAAATTGGAAAAAACATAATTATTTTGATAACTTAAAAGATTTT
>JACQJD010000090.1 GCA_016198185.1 Deltaproteobacteria bacterium | reverse complement strand
CCATTTTAAGGCTTGGCCAGGGGCGTGCTACCGCCTCTAAAGCAAGCCTACGCATTTTATTTGCTGCCCAATGGATACTTCCTCCACCGATGGATAAAACAATGAGCCAGTAAAAGAGAGAAAACCATAGCTTTAACATTACGAACCCTCCTTGCTTATGATACGTCCATCCATAAAAGGGAATTCATCCCTTGCCAGTACCCGTTCGCATGCTATAGCGTATGGTGGCACCAACATGCACCCTCTGTTTTTTTCTGTTTCTTTGTAAAAATGATTCTTGCTATACTTTTTTTATGCGCTATGAACACGTTTGCCTAGAATCGTGGGCCTATGAACTACCCAAGACGGTTGTCCCATCCTCTGAAATCGAAGCATCGCTCGCCCCTTTGGTTCAAAAATTTGAACTCCCCAGTGGTTTTTTTGAAATCCTGACCGGCATTCGAGAAAAAAGGCTTTGGGATGAATCTGTCCGACCCAGCACCATCAGCACCCAGACAGCACAAAAAGCCCTAACATCTGCTGATTTGGCCGCCAAAGACATTCAATTTTTAGTTCATTGTTCCGTCTCTAGAGATTTTTTAGAACCTGCCACCGCTTTGGTGGTTCACCGCAATCTCGGTCTTGCAGAATCCACCCATTGTTTTGATATTTCAAACGCCTGCCTGGGTTTTTTAAATGGCCTGATGGTCATCGCAGATATGATCGAAACCGGACACATTCAGCGCGGCATGGTGGTCGCAACAGAGACTCCCAAAAAATTAATCAACGCCATCTTTGAAAAGCTTAAACTTCAATCCACACTCACACTACAAGATGCACAAGTGTACTTCCCAACCCTCACCCTAGGCTCCGGGTCCTGTGCATTTATCTTGGCCCATCGTTCGGTAAGCAAAACGGGGCATCGCATCTTGGGTGGCATTGCCCAAACCGCCTCCGAATATCACGGCGTTTGCCAAGCAGGCCCGGATATGGGGATTGTCGATTCTGAAAGTTCCATCTCGATGCAAACCCAAGCACAAAAACTCATCGAAGGTGCAAAAACATTGGCGACGCACACCTGGCCACTCTTTTTGCAAGAACTCCATTGGCAAGTGCCAGACATTCACCATATTTTTTCTCACCAAGTAGGCAGAACCCCTCGAACAGAATTGATTCAAGCTTTAAAAGTTTCAGAAACTCTTGATTTTCCAACGTACGATACGTTGGGCAATATGGCTTCTGTTTCTTTACCAATTTCATTTGCCATGGGCATTCAAAAAAGAAACGTAAAACCCAAAGATCATATCGTTTTTTTTGGCTTTGGCAGTGGCATCCATTGCTTGTGTTTGGGAATTCAATGGTAGACATTACTCATTTTAGACATCTCTATCCGTTTAAATCCAATTACCTCACCATCCATGGTCATAAATTGCACTACGTGGATGAGGGGCAGGGAGATGTTCTCGTCATGCTCCATGGCAACCCCACTTGGTCCTTTTATTATCGAAATCTCATTCGTCATTTTTCCAAAAAATACCGAGTCATTGCTCCGGATCACATGGGGTGTGGTCTTTCCGATAAACCTCAATTTTATAAATATACGCTCAAAACCCATGTCGATAATTTAGAGACACTCCTCACCCATTTAAATATCTCAAAACTTTCCTTGGTAATGCACGATTGGGGAGGCCCGATTGGCATGGCCTATGCTCACCGCCATCCTGAAACCATCAGACATTTTATTGTCTTTAATTCTGCGGCTTTTTTAGATACCGATTATCACCTGAGCATTCCCTTTCGAATTGAAATCTGTCGTATTCCGTTCTTTGGAGGTTTGGCCGTCCGGTGGTTCAATGCCTTTGTGAGAGGGGCGCTGTGGATGGCAACCAAACACAAAGAACATTTAACCCAAGATGTCCAATACGGATATTTGGCCCCTTACAATTCTTACGCCCATCGCGTCGCTATTTTAAAATTTATTAGAGATATTCCCTGGCATGAAAAAATACCCAGCTATGCCATCTTCCAACACATGACAAAACATCATAAAATTTTTGAAAACCATCCCATGCTCATCATTTGGGGAGAGAAAGATTTTTGTTTTACACATCGTTACCTCATGGCCTGGGAAGATTATTTTCCGAATGCCTGGGTTAAGATCGTTGCTGATGCAGGGCATTATGTCGTTGAAGACGCTTATGACAAAATCATTCCTTGGATGGAAGATTTTTTAAACCGTCACCCCTCATGAACATTGTCTCTTATGTGTCACAACACGCAAAGCTTCACCCCCACCAACTCGCCCTCACCTGTGGAAAAACGAGCATTGATTTTATAACGCTAGATTCGCTCAGCACCCACATGGCCCAAAATTTAAAACGCTGGGGCCTTCAAAAAGGTCACCGCGTTGTTTTATTGATTCGCCCCAGCATTGAGCTCATCGCACTGACCTTTGCACTTTTTAAATTGGGAGTGGTTTGCGTCTTAATTGATCCTGGTATTGGACGCGCTCACTTAAAAAAATGCATTCAAGATGTGTCTCCGAACGGATTTTTTGCCATTCCCAAGGCTCATGTATTGCGCTGGATCTGGCCTTCTGTTTTTCGCTCAACGCCATTTGTTTTATGGATTGGACAAAAGTTTGGCTTAAAAGGCCGGTCCCTACGCCATCTTTTAAAAACACCGCCTGACCCTATCTTTCTTCCCGAAGAAACTTCTGATGCCGATCTGGCTGCAATTATTTTTACAACCGGTAGTACGGGTGCTCCGAAAGGGGTCGCTTATGAACATGGGATGTTTGATGCCCAAGTCAAGATTCTCAAAGAATCTTTTGGCATCACCTCGTCTGACATTGACTTACCGACCTTCCCCTTATTTGCCTTGTTCAGCCTTGCCCTCGGAGCACACTGTGTCGTACCGAATATGGATCCCATGCATCCTGCACACGTGTATCCTCCCAACATCCTCCAGCAAATTCAAAAGTACCACGTGACTTTTTCCTTTGGATCGCCCGCCCTATGGCACAACGTGACGCAATATTGCCTCAAAGAAAACATCAAGCTCCCTTCTTTGAAAAAAATTTTTATTGCAGGGGCCCCTGTGCCACTTTCTTTGCTCGATCGCTTTGAAACCATCCTTGAACCCACAGCCGAAGTTTACACCCCTTACGGTGCTACAGAAGCCCTCCCCATTTCGGTGATCGAAAGAAAAAAGATTCAACCCGGATTTGGAAATTGTGTCGGAACGATTATCTCTCCCACCCGCGTTCTTATTTTAAGAATCACCGATCAAGCTCTGGAAAAATTTACAGAAAAAGATTTGCTCCCGCCAAATTCCGTAGGAGAAATCACGGTCTCGGGCCCCCAAGTGACCAAGACGTACTACAACCATTCTCGTGCCACTCAATTTGCAAAAGTAAAAGATGCCCAGGGTAACGTGTGGCATCGAATGGGAGATGTGGGCTATTTGGATGACCGTGGACAACTTTGGTTCTGTGGTCGGAAAGTCCATCTCGTTAAAACGTCTATCAAAACCTATTTTTCAGTCCCCTGTGAAAATATTTTCAATCAACATCCTGAAGTTTACCGCTCTGCACTCATTTCATTCCATCGACAACCGGCGATCGTCATTGAACTGAAACATCAGGATCTCCTCCGCCAAACTCAAAAAATACAAGAACTCACCGAAGCTCTCAAAAAATTGGCACGTGCCTCTCAAATGACGCAAGACATTCAATCTATCTTTTTTCATCCTTCTTTTCCGGTAGATATTCGGCACAATGCCAAAATCAACCGAGAAATGCTCAGGCTGTGGGCGGAGCAAACATTTTCATGAAAACATTGGTCACAGGTGGTGGTGGATTTTTGGGTCGCTATATCGTCGAGCAACTCTTGGCGCAACAGGCTCAGGTTCGAATTTTAGCACGCGGTCATTATCCAGATCTCGTGCAACAAGGGGTAGAATGCATTCAAGGATCGATTTTAGATCCTAGAACTGTGGACCGCGCCTGTCATGATATTGATACCGTATTTCACTGCGCTGCCAAAGTCGGCGTTTGGGGCCCTTTCAAAGATTTTTATGAAACCAATGTGATTGGCACCCAAAACATCCTTCATTCTTGTCAGGCTTTCCACATTCGTCGATTCATTTATTCCAGTTCATCGAGCGTAACCTACGAGGGGAAGGACCAAATCATGGCAGATGAAACATTACCCTATCCCAAAACATTCTTGAGCCCCTACTCTCAAACCAAAGCCCATGCAGAACAACTGGTGCTTTCTGCCAATGGGAAAAATAATGTTTTAACTTGCGCCTTAAGACCTCATCTCATTTGGGGGCCGAGAGATACCTACATTATTCCTAGACTTTTGACTCAAGCCCAGAAAAGAAAATTACGAATCATTGGGGATGGCAAAAATCTCACCGATATTACCTATGTCGAAAATGCTGCACGAGCACATCTTTTGGCTGCCGAAGCTCTCAAATCCGGCTCGCCCGTTCCGGGAAATACTTACTTTATTACCCAAGGCAAACCTGTGGTTTTATGGGAATGGGTCAACGAATTATTAAAATTATTTGATTTGCCAATCGTTACCAAACATCTATCGGCCAATATGGCCTATGCCCTGGGAGTTGGGTTTGAAAAAATGTATGCACTTTTACATCTCCACACCGATCCCCCACTCACTCGACTGATTGCCAAACAACTCTCAACCACCCATACGTATTCCATCCAAAAAGCAAAAGACCACTTTGGTTATGATCCAATCATTTCAACCGCCGAAGGCATGCAAAGACTTTTGATTTATGATTCCAAAGAGAGGCAGTCTACTTGAGGGTTTCTTTTAGAAAAGAAACCAAGGAACCGACCGTCAATCTACGATTTTTATTTTTTTCCAACCAGAGGGGCAATGGTAAAGATTGGTTCCACTTTTTTTCCAACGCGGCCGCCAAGGCCACCAGTTGCATGGAATCAAAGCCCAAATCTTCAATAAAGGAAGCCTCCCCCGAAACATCTTGAAGATTGGGTTTGACCTTTAAAATGACAGCAATAACTTCTTTTTCAATATTATTTTGGAGCATGTTGGATCCATCGTTTGAACCAGCCACTCAGATAATAAAAACACATACTGATGAAAAGATTCAATCGAAATCTAAAATAACGCAGACGCTCTCTCCATGAAATAGGAACCATCAAGTTTCCTTGCAGATACTGTTCCTTGGCTTTGGCTCTTTGAATCTTTCCACTGGTGGTTTTGGTTAAAACCTTGATGGGAAATAATAAAATCTTACCAGGTCGAATACCTACCTGATCAAAAATGGCGGCTGAAATTTCTTTTTCAATGCGCTTCTCATGGCCTTTCACCATCGGTTTGATTTCAGCAATCACAATAAGTTCTTCGGTGCCGAGTTGCGCTTCTGGAACCCCAAAAGCAACCACACATCCTTTTTTGACACCGCTAACCCCCTCACAAGCCAATTCAATATCTTGCGGGCAATAGTTGCGACCGCCTTTAATAATCATGTCTTTTTTACGCCCCACAACATACAGTTGTCCTTCTGCGAGATAGCCTAAGTCGCCCGTATACAACCAACCATTTCGAATCACTTTTTTGTTCACAGCCTCTTTTTGAAAATAGCCATCCATGCGGGCAGGCCCACGAGCCACAATTTCACCCACACATCGATCGCCCAATACAACCCCATTTTCATTGACAATGACCACTTCATGACCTTGGATAGGCGTTCCCACAGAGACAAAGGTTAACATAGGCTCTGAATCGCCCGTCGGCACCGTCACCGCTTTTTGATGGAGTTCAAATTCCTTTTTCAAGATAGTATCGTACCTCAACCCTTCGCCCGACTGACAAAACGTAATGGCCAAACAATTTTCTGCCATCCCATAGCCTGCAACAAACGCTTTGGGATCAAACCCAAAAGGTTTAAATTTTTCAATAAACGCCTCAATGGTGGAAGCCTGGATGGGCTCAGCACCCGTAAAGGCCACCCGCCAACTGGATAAATCAATTCCCTCTAACTCTGAAGGCTCAATCCGAGACAAACAAATGCTATAAGCAGAATTGGGTCCCGTAGATAAAGTGGCTTTATGCTTAGAAATAGCTCGTAGCCATTCTTTGGGATCAAAAATAAATCGTTCCGGTTCCATCAAAATAAGCTTCATACCCACATATAAGGAATGCAAAAAGGTTCCAATAAGCCCCATGTCATGAAAAAGGGGCAACCAACTTACCGCGCAATCTTTCACATTTGATTTAAGCCCATGCACAATGGATTCAAGTTGAGCAATGAGCTGATGGTGCCTCACCACAACCCCTTTGGGTAAACTGGTACTTCCGGACGTGTATTGGATAAAGGCAATATCTTCTGGAAAAATTTTTAAGGGGTCCTGCGAAAACTGAACCGACTTCGGTAAGGTCTCCACCGTTGAAATCGTGGCAATCTGTCCAAATGCTTTTAAGGCATCTTCACACGCTCCTTGGTTGGATTGAGTTGTCAAAATATATTTGGCGGCTGCATCTCGAAAAATATGACCCAAATTTTCTACCACACGGTTGAACCCACTTAAAATAGAGTTTCTGCAAACCACAGGGACAGCCACTCCCCCGGCCATCAAGGTTCCTAAAAAACCTGATAAAAAAGAGCGCCCATTGGGAACCGCCAGAATCACACGATCTCCTTTTTGGAGTCCTTGAGATTGTAACCAGCTCGCATAGGCACAAGATTCTTGATATAAATCATCAAACGTTAAATGATCCTCTTCCCCAGACAAAGAAACAATCGAACAATAAGGTTTATTTGGCGCAGTTGAGTGCCAATAGGCCAATGCCTCAATGACAGAATTGAACTTAGGATGTGAATTCATATCAACCTTCCTTCCAGATTACTTTCTGTAAACGCACCCCTTCCTTTTCTTACAATTTCATTATACGCTAACGCATTCTACTCACGCCGACTTTTTTGGGTATTTCATGAGATTTTCATGAGATTTTAATTTTAAAGCGCTTCTGACATAAAAAATTTATGGTAAACTATAAAAAAGGAGTTCACATGGAACGTTGGATCAAAAACACTCTCTTTTTAATCATCCTGTTTATGGGGTTTTATTTTCAAAACACCCTCCAAGCGCAACAAGATGAAGAAGAGCAACAAATTAAAAGTGTCGAAGACACTGCCAAAATATTGGAAAAGATCTATGAGGTGGATGAGGAAGCTTTGGAACGATCCATTAGCAGCGAAGAAGAAGTAGATGAGTACGGTAACGTACGACTAAAAGAGCCTAAACCTCAAGCACCTCATGATATGAATCAGCCGCTCTCCGAGTAAAATTTCAAGTTATTTCATCAATTTGTTTGACAACTTTAAATAAAATCCTATAGCCTAAAAATAGGATGAAAAAAACGTCATGAAAAATGCATTTGATTTTACACTTCTCAATTTGTTATTTTATGCATTGCTCATGTTTTCCACGCTGATTTTGCTCTTTCGCTAGAGGATGGCTGACCAAGCCTTGTGGTGCTCTTTAAAATTCTTTTTACTTACCTTTGTAATTCCATTATACACAAAGATCATGAAGCCAAAGGTGTATATTGCCAACATTGCAAACTTTGAGGGCCAGCGTGTTGTATTATCCGGATGGGTTTACAATACGCGGTCCAGTGGAAAAATTAAATTTCTGATTTTACGCGATGGAACGGGATTTATCCAAGGCATCTTAGAAGAAGGCGTTACCACTCCCGATGCGCTTCAGACGTTTTCGGAACTTTCTCAAGAGTCCTCCATTCAGGTCGAAGCTCAAGTTCGAAAATTTAAAAATACGCATGAACTATCGGTGTATTCTTTAACCCTGCTTCATCCCGCAACCCATTACCCCATTACCCCGAAAGAACATGGGGTCGATTTTTTAATGGATCATCGCCACTTGTGGCTGCGTTCTAAAAAGCAATTTGCGATCTTACGCATTCGAAATGAACTGATGGATGCTTGCCATGATTATTTTCAAGGGCAAGGATTTACGCGATTGGATGCCCCTATTTTTACCCCCTCTGCGTGTGAAGGCACTTCGACGTTGTTTGACGTCAAATATTTTGATCATGACACGGTTTACTTAACCCAAAGCGGCCAGCTTTATATGGAAGCAGGCTGCATGGCCTTTGGAAAAGTATATTGCTTTGGGCCCACCTTCCGCGCTGAAAAATCTAAGACCCGTCGGCATTTAACCGAGTTTTGGATGATCGAACCCGAAGTGGCCTTTCATGATTTAAATGACAACATGGATTTGGCAGAAGATTTTTTAAGTTACATCACCCAGCGCATTTTAAAAAATAAACCGGAAGAACTTAAAATTTTAGAACGCAACACAACGTTTTTACAGAACACCCTGCCTCCTTTTCCACGTATTTCTTATCCAGAAGCGGTGGACATGATTCAAAAAGAAGGGGTTCCTTTTCAGTGGGGATCGGATTTTGGAGGCAATGACGAAACCATTTTATCGCAAAAATTCGACCGCCCTTTTTTCGTTCATCGGTTTCCAAGTGCCATTAAAGCTTTCTACATGAAGAAAGACCCAGCGGACCCCAAACTTTCCTTGTCGTGTGATGTCCTTGCACCAGAAGGGTATGGTGAAATTGTGGGTGGGGGCCAGCGCGAAGAAAACATTCATGTATTACTTCAAAAAATTGAAGAAGATAAGCTTAACCTCAAGGATTTTGAATGGTATTTGGATCTTCGCCGCTATGGTTCCGTGCCTCATGCGGGATTTGGTATGGGTATTGAGCGAATGGTTGCGTGGATTTGCGGGCTCTCCCATGTACGAGAGACCATCCCCTTCCCCCGTATGCTCTATCGCACCCGACCCTAACATTTAAAATATAATCATCCATTCTCATGTCCTAAAGATCTTCTATCCAGGGGTTGGAGATATAGACTCCTCATTCCAACTCCCTGGATAGAAGATCTTTAGGAGAGGTAATTGCATTTGGGCAGCTGATATATCTCTGAGGCGGCATTGCATCTCGAGCCTCAGAGATATATCAGCTGCCTAACCTCATTCACCTTTTGGTGAGGGCTGGTGACAAAACTATGGTTATTTCTCCTAAAATCCCATCCACATCATAGTTTTTCATCACCTCTTCCAATGTCCCACGTACAATTTCCTGATGTGTTTTGGTGAGCTCGCGACCCAGACAGATCTGCCAGCCAGAAAACAGAGGGAAAATATTTTCGAATGTTTTTTTTAACCTTCGAGGCGATTCATAAAAAATAAGGGTTACTCCTAATTTTGAAAATTTTTCAAAAAATACATATTGTTTGTTTTTCTTCCGGGGGGGAAATCCTAAAAATATAAATTTGTCAGGCGCTAACCCAGAATAAATCAAGGCCACCATGAAGGCAGACGGCCCGGGCAACACCTTGAGTGGAATTTTTTCTTCAATGGCTTTTCGAATCAAAACATATCCTGGGTCTGAAATGAGAGGCGTCCCACGAGAGGACAATAAACCCAAGTCCATCCCTTGTTTTAAATGGTCAATTAAAACAGGATGTTTTTGACGTTCAATTTCATCATAGTAAGAAATAAATCTCTTACCATCGATAGCAATCCCCAGGTCTTTTAAAAGACGCTGGCTGTCCCTGGTATCTTCACAGGCCAATACTTTTAATTGTTTTAATATTTCAATGGCATGGATTGAAATATCCTCTTTATCTCCGATCGGAGTTGAAATGATGTATAAAGTCCCTGAGTTCATCTTCTTTTGGTTTCTAAAATTTTATGATATAGTGCATTTAACTTAGCATAAGGGGGTGTCGTTTGAAAGCGATGATCACACAAAAACGAGGGGTCACGATTGTTCATTTCGAAGGAGCCCTTGATTTTTCATATTCAGAAGAAATCCAAAAAAAAATAAGTGAACTCTATAACGCCAAACGAAATCAAAAAATTATTTTTGATCTGTCAGGGCTTAAGTTTATCGGAAGCTCCGGTCTGAAAGACTTCATTGAAATGTGCAAACAGTTTAACAAAAAACAGACCAAACCCCGATTCATTGGTTTAAGCAACGAATACCAAAAGCTCTTTAAAGCCTATGAAGGCGATAAATCTTTTTCGATCTTCGAATCCGAACCGGCGGCACTTAAAAGCTACCGAAAACCCATGTGGCACAAAAAAGGATCTGCCTGAGCCATCTGCTCTCTTTCACCGAAAATTGAATGTCCTCCCTTTCACCATCCAATAGGGAGACCCTAGCAGGGTGTTGACAAAGTCATTTCAACTGCAAAAACCATCTTTGGCCTGCGACTGTGTCGAATTTCGGAAAAAGTCCTCAACGGGCTTCTGCGAGCCCGCTTCCGGGCTTTTTCCTCATTCTCCTTGTCTCGGCTCAAATCTGGTTTTTTCGTCATGAAAGCACTTTGTCAACACCCTGCTAGCTTGACTTTATGGGTTTGCGAAAGGCTTGGAAAAGCGCCCAAACGAAAAAAAGACTCATCACCAACATTAAAAACCAAGTCATCTTATGCGCCACGACCTGTAATTCTTGAGCAAAAGTTTGTCCTAAATAAAAAGCAGATAGAACAAAAAGCGGAATACTAATGAGAGCGGCAAAGGCATCCATCGCCAAAAACTTCCATGCAGGCATTTTTAAAATACCCGCCGTAATGAAAACGGGCGTTCGAAACCCTCCAATAAATCTAGCAACAAAGACCACTTTATTTCCATGATTTTTAAAATGGTCTCTAACGCGAATACGTCGCTGAGGCGTCATAAACCTTCTAAAAATTTTAATGCGCCAAACCGCACGCCCATAACGTTGTCCAATATAGAAAAGTAAATAATCGGTTGGCATAATCGCTGAAAAACAAACAACCATCATCAAAGGCAAATTTAATTTTTCCGAAAAGGATAGTTGGCCAGCCAAAATCAGCGATAAATCTTCTGGAAAGGGCAGGCCAAATCCTCCCAAAATAATGAGTAGCCAAATCCCAATATAAGGAAAATAAAGGACAAGTTCCTGAATCATTGAAACAATTTATCCATCATTTCATCTAAGTTTGAAATGGGACAAAGATCAATGGGTGATTTAAATTTCATTTTTTTAAGATTAGACGCGGGTAGAAGCATTTGTTCAAAACCAAGCCGAGATGCTTCCTGAACACGCGCTTCCATGTGGCTTACGGCTCTAATTTCACCCGTTAATCCAACTTCACCCACACACAATAGTTTTGGATGAATTTCTTTATTTAAGTAACTGGATGAAACTACCGCAATAATTCCCAAATCCACCGCCGGCTCTTGAATTCTAAGCCCGCCCGCCACATTGACATAAATATCTTGGTTAAACAAAGACATTCCTGCTTTTTTATCTAATACGGCGACCAAAAGAGATACCCGATTGGCATCCACCCCAATGCTGGTTCGCCGAGGAAGTGCCAATGTGGTGGGCGTCACCAAAGCTTGCAGTTCTACCAGTAAGGGCCGTGTTCCTTCAATCGCAGAAACAACAACAGAACCTGGCGTTTTTAAAGGGCGTTCAGATAAAAAAAGCTCTGAAGGATTATCAACGCCTTCCAACCCGGATTCTCTCATTTCAAAAACACCGATTTCATTGGTAGACCCAAATCGATTTTTCACAGCCCTCAAGATGCGATAACTTTGACTACCATCGCCTTCAAAATATAAAACCGTATCCACCATGTGTTCTAAAACCCGCGGCCCTGCAATGGCGCCATCTTTGGTCACATGACCAATGACATACGCCGCAATCCCCCTTTTTTTGGCCAAATACATGAGCCGAATTACAACTTCCCGAACTTGCGAGACACTACCGGGGGCAGATTCAATTTCAGAGGTATACACGGTTTGTACAGAATCAATCGCAATTACTTTGGGCTTTGAGGTTTCTATCGCGGACATAATTTTTTCCAAGAGTGTTTCTGCCAAAACAAAAAGCGTGGTTTCATTGGCCCCAATTCTTTGGGCTCTTAATTTCGTTTGTTCCAGCGACTCTTCGCCAGAAACATACAACACACGACATTTTTGACGCGACAAAGCATTTAACGCCTGTAAAACAAGCGTGGATTTTCCAATCCCCGGGTCTCCACCAATCAGGGTTAGAGATCCTTCAACAATCCCTCCACCTAAGACACGATCAAACTCTTTAAGTTTGGTTTGGAGCCGCTTTGTTTGATCGCACTCAATGTCTTGAATGTTTTGAATCAGACTTTGTTCATCATGAAAAGAGCGGTGTTTATGAGAAGGTTTGACTTCAACTGTTTTTTCTTCAATCAGCGAATGCCATTTCGTACATTCGGGACACTTGCCCATCCACTTTGGCGTTTGGTAACCACAGTTTTGGCAGGTGAAGAAAACTTTTTCTTTGGACATGAATCATTCACATTTAGCATAAGCAGAAGTCGATTCAAAATATTTATTTTAAATACTTAATAAAATTTAGGCCCCTCCAGAGTATCTATGCAGCAGCATTGCGGATCTCCCCTCAGAGATATTCTGGAGCGATCTAACTACATTTGCCTTTAAATCAAAAATCATATAATGCTCTCCCTTTATGAAAGATGCTCGCTATCAACTAAAACTACGTATCACTGAAATCTTTTATTCCATTCAGGGAGAATCGACCCGGGCTGGAGAACCTTGTGTTTTTGTCCGGCTTACAGGGTGTAATTTGCGGTGCACTTATTGCGACACTGGATATTCATTTTACGGCGGAGAACATGTGACTATCCATAATATTTTAAAAGAAATTGATAAATATAAGTGCAAATTAGTTGAGATTACTGGTGGCGAACCTTTGCTTCAGGATAACACTTATCCACTTGTGGATATCCTTGTGGATAACTTTTATAAAGTGCTTATTGAAACGTCCGGATCTATAAAAATAAATAAATTAAATCAACATGTTATAAAAATATTGGACATTAAAACGCCATCGAGCCAAATGGCCCATTTTAATTTATGGGATAACCTAAACGACCTGAATAATCTGAATGATGAAATAAAATTTGTGATCGGAAATAAGGCAGATTATGACTGGTCAAAACAAGTGATTACTCAGTACGGACTGAATAAAAGATGCAAAAGAGTACTCATGTCGCCTACTCATGGCATTCTATCTCCGGGCCAATTAGGACAATGGATCTGTGAGGACGGGTTAGATGTCAAACTACAAATTCAACTGCACAAGTACCTCAACATGCCCTAGCTAATGAACTATTGAAAACAAAATTAATAAGATCATCATTGTTTTTTTGTTTTCTTCTGCTTAAAAAGTTTGGCGATTTCTAGTTCTTTGTGAGCATATTCCAGTTTTTTAAGGTAATTGGCGTACTCCATTTCCCCAAGAATTTTATTCATGGCCGTTTCTTCAACTTCTGCCTTGGCTTTTTCTGCCAATTCAATGTCCAAGTCTGTGGCAGGCTTAATATCTTCTCCAAGAATCAACACCTGATCATCTCGAATTTCACTAAAACCATAACTGACCAAAAAATGAATGTTCTCTTCCTTGGAAAGCGTTTGGATCATCCCAACCCCTAACGTGGTAAGCAAAGGGGTGTGCCCCGGCAAAACGGTTATCTCTCCTTGCGCTGCTGGCAAGACCAGTTCATCGCACTGAAGATTACGAACAACCTTTTTGTGCGGGGTCACAATGGTAACAGATAAAGGCATTACACTTTGGCCCCTAATTTTTTAGCCTTTTCAACCGCTTCTTCAATTCCACCTACCATGTAAAAAGCTTGCTCGGGCAGATGATCATATTTACCCTCAACCACCTCTTTAAAGCTTCTCACCGTTTCTTCGAGCTCTACATATCGTCCTGCAAACCCTGTAAATTGTTCTGCAACAAAAAAGGGCTGGGATAAAAATCTCTGAAGACGTCTGGCTCGGTTCACAATATGCCTATCCTGTTCTGTAAGTTCATCCATCCCCATAATGGCAATAATGTCTTGCAACTCCTTATAGCGCTGCAAAATTTGCTGAACTTGTCTAGCCACCGTGTAATGCTCCTCTCCCAAAATCTGAGGATCCAAAATACGACTGGTCGATGCCAAAGGATCCACCGCAGGGTAAATCCCAAGTTCCGCAATCGGCCGCGACAAATTGGTCGTTGCATCTAAGTGAGCAAAAGCAGTAGCTGGCGCTGGATCGGTGTAATCATCGGCAGGAACAAAAATTGCTTGAACCGATGTAATCGACCCTTTGGTCGTCGTTGTAATCCGTTCCTGCAACTCACCCATCTCGGTCGCAAGCGTTGGTTGATACCCTACGGCCGAGGGAATACGCCCCAAAAGAGCCGAAACCTCCGACCCTGCTTGCGTAAATCGAAAAATGTTATCAATAAACAATAAAACATCTTTGCCTTCTTCATCTCGAAAATATTCTGCCGCCGTCAGCGCCGTTAAACCAACCCGCGCTCTGGCCCCTGGCGGTTCATTCATTTGTCCATACACCAATGCTGCCTTGGCCAATACCCCTGATTCTTTCATTTCATTCCAAAGATCATTGCCTTCTCTCGTTCGTTCTCCAACACCCCCAAACACAGAATATCCACCATGTTCTTTGGCAATGTTATGAATAAGTTCCATAATAACAACCGTTTTACCTACGCCTGCGCCACCAAATAATCCAATTTTTCCACCTTTCGAATAGGGGGCCAAAAGATCTACAACCTTAATCCCCGTCACCAATTGTTCAACGGCTGTACTTTGATCCGTAAATTTAGGAGGATGTCGATGAATAGGGTATCGAATTTTTGACTGAATCGGGCCTTGTTCATCCACAGGCTCTCCAATGACATTCATAATACGCCCTAAGGTTTCAGGCCCCACAGGAACGTTGACAGGTTCTCCGGTATCCATCGCTTTTTGCCCGCGAATCAATCCTTCGGTTGAATCCAATGCAATACATCGCACTGTGTTTTCACCCAAATGTTGCGCAACTTCGACCGTCAGATTCCACTCATGATCTGAAATAGATGCATTTGTTAATTTTAAAGCATTATAAATTTTCGGGACTTTCCCAGGTGAGAATTCAACATCCACCACGGGCCCAATCACTTGTCGAATATGTCCATAATTCATACTCATGTTACCTCCTTAAGCTTTCAGCGCTTCCGCACCACCAACGATTTCCATAAGTTCTGTTGTAATGGCTGCTTGACGAACACGATTTGCAATTAAAGTCAATTTATCAATCATCTCTGCTGCATTCTTAGAAGCATTGTCCATGGCCGTCATTCTGGCCCCATGTTCAGAGGAAGAAGCTTCTAACAAAATGCGATACACTTGAATTCGAATGTGTTTGGGTAATAAGGCCGACAATACATCTTTTTTGGAGGGCTCATATAAATAATCCACCTTTGACAGCGCTTGCTCTTCGGCTTTCGCACGGACAGGCAAGAGCGTTTCAACCACGACGTGTTGATTCATCGCAGATTTAAATTCATTATAGACAAAAAAAACGTGGTCCAATTTGGCTTGCGTATATTCATCCATCAATTCGTCTGCGATTTTTAAAGCATGTTCAAAATGAGGCTCTCCCATCACGCCTTCATAATAATGACCCACCCGTTTTTCATCTAATTTTTTATTAAAATATTCGTACCCCTTTTTACCGATGAAACAAACCTTTAGATCTTGGAATGTTTCTTTTTTTTCTTTTAAAAAATGTTCTGTCTGACGAATAATATTGGCATTATAGCCACCACATTGCCCTCGATCAGAAGTCACAACGAAAACACGACCATTCTTAATTTTTCTTCGAACGAGCAGTGGATGATATTTGGTTTCTCCATGAAGCGCTAGATTTGCAATCACCGAAATAAGCTCCTGTGCATAAGGCCTGGCAGCCAAAATCTGGTCCTGTGCCTTTCTGAGTTTAACCGCAGCAATCATTTTCATGGCCTTTGTGATCTGCTGCGTGTTTTTGACACTCGAGATTCGACGCCGTATGTCTTTTAAATTCGCCATCAGTGAAATTCTTGATTAAATCGCTCCAAAACGGAATTTACTTTCTTTTTTAATTCATCATCCAATTGCTTTTTGGTTCGAATGTCTTCCAATAATTTTTTTTCTGTTCGCTCTGCTTGTTCGAGTAAGCGTTTCAAATAACGAACAATCTCTCCCGTTGGAATGTGATCCAAATACCCTTGAACCCCCGCATAAACACACAAAATTTGTTTTTCAACTGGAAGCGGTAAATACTGCCCCTGTTTCAAAAGCTCAACCAATCTCGCCCCTCGGCTTAATTGTTTTTGGGTAGCTTCATCTAGATCTGAACCAAATTGGGCAAAAGCAGCCAATTCCCGATATTGCGCTAAATCCAATCTCAAAGATCCCGCAATTTGTTTCATGGCTTTAATTTGCGCGGCGCCCCCCACACGAGAAACAGATAACCCCACATTGATGGCTGGCCGAATTCCAGAATAAAAAAGATCCGTTTCCAAATAGATTTGGCCATCTGTAATCGAAATCACATTTGTTGAAATATAGGCAGAAACATCTCCTGCCTGCGTTTCAATAATGGGCAATGCCGTTAAAGATCCTCCCCCTTCTGCATCCGAAAGCTTTGCGGCCCTTTCTAACAAACGTGAATGTAAATAAAACACATCTCCCGGATACGCTTCTCTGCCTGGAGGTCGCCTCAAAATAAGAGATAATTGACGATACGCTTGGGCTTGTTTTGTCAAATCATCATAAATAATTAAGGCATGTTTTCCAGAGTCTCTAAAATATTCTCCCATGGTTACCCCTGCATAAGGAGATAAAAATTGCAATGGCGCCGGCTCCGAAGCTGGCGCTGAAATAACGGTGGTATACGCCATCGCATCGTGCTGCTTTAATTTTTCAACCACCTGGGCAACCGTTGATTGCTTTTGTCCAATCGCCACATAAAAACAATAAACATTTTGGCCTTTTTGATTGATAATGGTATCGATCGCAATGGCTGTTTTTCCCGTTTGACGATCTCCTAAAATAAGTTGTCGTTGCCCTCGACCAATAGGCGTCATGGCATCAATAGCGATGATTCCTGTTTGAAGAGGTTCTTTGACAGATTGCCTTTTTACAATACCCGGTGCTTTAACTTCGATTTTTCTTCGGTGAGCCGTTTTTATTTCACCTTTACCATCTAAGGGCACCCCCAATGCATTGACCACACGCCCCAACAGCGCTTCTCCAACAGGAACATCCGCAATACGCCCTGTTCGTCGCACTTGGTCGCCTTCTTTAATATTGCGATCTTCCCCCATGATCGCCACACCCACATTGTCTGCTTCTAAGTTGAGAACCAATCCTTGAACGCCATTTGAAAACGCCACCAACTCTCCAGCCATCGCTTGATCTAAGCCATAAATACGTGCCACACCATCCCCAACATTCAATACGGAGCCTACTTCCGCGACATCAACCCTTTTTTCAAAATCTTGAATCTGTAATTTAATAATTCGTGATACTTCACTGGCATTCATTTCCATTGTGTTCTCCTTGTTCGCTCTAGCGCAATTTGGCTACGGATGATAACTCTGTGGCTCGAAATGCAATGCCACCACAGAGTTATCATCCGCAGCCTAACAACGCTTGTCCTTAACGCTCATTTTGTACAATTGTCTTTTTAAACAGCCTGCCGAAAATAGACTTTTTCAACACCCTGCTAGCACAATTTGTACAATTGTCTTTTTGAACAGTCCTATTTCCCACTTTCTAAACATTTTTGTAGCAATGACAATTGCGACTTTAAAGATCCATCAAAAAGGTTATTCCCCATTTTAGCTACAAAGCCTCCCAAAACAGAAGGATCTGTTTCATATCGAATTTCTAAATTTTTTCCAATAACTGTTTCGAGTTTCTTTCCTATTTTACCTCGTTCTTCCAAAGAAAGTTCCTGTGCAGAAGTTACAATGGCCCTTTCAACATCATTTCGCAACGCAATCTCTTTTTCCAAACAATCCATAATCTGAGGCAACAGATGAAGCCGATTCTTTTTTGCAAGATGAATGATAAAATTTTTTGTTGTTCCTAAAAAGGGCATTTGATCCAAAATTTTTTCCAACACTTTTTGCTTTTCAAAACGTTGAAACACCTTCTGATGCAATACTTTTTCCAACAACTCACTTTGTTTTAAAAGGCCTAAAAAACCTTTAAGGTCCTCTAAAGACTTGGCGATTTTTTTTTCTTCTGCGGCAAGCTCAATGAGAGCTCTGGAATATCGTTCCGCGTTGATTTGAGACATCGCTTTGTGTTCCCCTTTGTTGACGGATTTTCGAAAATTGATCAATGCATTCATCCACCAGTTGCGCTTGTAATTTTTGATTGAGCTTCTGACGCAATTCTTTTTCAGTTTCTTGAATAATGCTTTCGATTGTTTGTATTTTGATCTCTAGCATTTTTTTTCGAACCTCTTCCTGGGTTCTCTGTTCATACTCTTGCTGCAGCTGAGACAGTCTCTTTTGTAAATCATTTTTAAATGCTTTTTCCATAAGCTTTATTTCTTCTTCCATCTCTTGGAAAAAAACTTCTTTTTCTGTTTCAATTCCCTTTATTTTTTGAGTCATCTTTTGAAAAGCCTCTTGTGATTTTTCATACGCCCCTTGGGCCTGCTGATGTTCTAAATTTACGTCCTGGCTTCGCTTTTGAAGAAAAGCTCGAATGGGATTTTTTAAAAAATAAATTAAAACGCCTGAAAAAATACCGAAATTGATCAACGGAAAAAGAATGTCCGAAAACAAACGAATAGGATGGGCGTCACTCATGTGGCTAAGAATTTTTTAGCAACCAATTCTACTAAATTTCGGGTTTCAGACTTTAAGTTACTTTGGATGCCTTGAATTTTTTGATTCATCTCACGTTGAGCCTGGTTAAGCTGCCCCAACAGGTTCTTTCTTGTTTTTTCCACTTGCTCTTTTTGATGAATCGCTAAACCTTGCTTTACCTGCTCAACCTTTTCGCTGCGTTGCCGGATGTACCCTTCTTTTTTATGTTCATAATCTGCTGCCAATGCTTCGGTCTTATCTGAAAGTTCCTGAGCCTTCTGAAAGGTTTCTTTCCCTTTTTGATTTCGCTCATGAAGTATTTTCAAAATAGGATTGAAAACAAAATAATTTAACACAGCTAGAAGCGTCAAAAAAACACCCAGCTGAATGATGACAATATCTCGCGAAATTTCCAAATTCATAACATTACCGAAAAAATATAGAAATCAAACAAAATTCGGTATCATATTCAGCAATGATCGGTCAATGTTATTCGGAGATTAAGAACGCAGCATGGAAACAATGCGATTTAAATCCTCTTCACCAAGGTAAGAAATTTCAATTTTGCCTTGTTTTGAACGATGATGAATGGACACTTTGGTTTTAAAACGTTGACTAAGTTCTGCTTCTAGGTTCTGAATAAAAAGATCTTTTTCTGGAGCATTTTTGGGCTGCCCCGGCGCCCCCGTTTTTACGCGCCGTTCTATTTCACGGACGGACAAATTTCTTTCAACGATTTCTGATGCTAATTTTTCTTGTGCTGCTAAATCTTCTAAAGATAATAATGTCCTCGCATGCCCTGCAGAAAGCTTTCCCTCAATAACCCATTGACGGACTTTTGGTGAGAGCTGAAGCAATCTTAAAGCATTTGCTACGGTTGTTCTATCTTTACCAACTTTTTTTGCGATCCTATCCTGTGTATATTCGTAAGCATCCATTAATTTTTGATACGCCTGCGCCTCTTCAATAGGATTTAAATCTTCGCGTTGAATATTTTCAATAAGCGCTTCCTCTAAAACAATAACCCCCTCTGTTTCACGTACAACAACAGGGATTTGCTTTAATCCTGCTTTTTGGGCAGCACGCCATCTTCTTTCGCCCGCAATAATTTCATATTTAAATTCTGAAATTCTTCGGACAATGACGGGTTGCAAAATACCACGCTCTTGAATTGAATCTGAAAGCTCTTGTAATTTTTGCGGATCAAAATATTTTCTGGGTTGTTCTCTATTGGGCTCTACGTTTTCAATATCACAGTAAAAATATGTTTTGGGTGGCGCTAAATCGTCATCAAGAACTGACGGATCTGGAATTAAAGAAGAAAGACCCTTCCCTAATGCTTTTTTGTGTTTTTCCATAAGCTTCCTCCCTAGTCGTCCAACAAAAACTAGACGCTTGTCTGTAATGGTAACTCCTTTTTGTCATGACCAACTAAGTTCAACTGCCCTTGTTCATGCTTACGAATCATTTCTTTCGCTAAACTTAAATAACTTATTGCCCCCTTTGAATTCACATCATATAAAAGGATGGGCTTTCCATGGCTCGGACATTCACTCAATTTCACATTTCGAGGAATAACAGCTTCATAAACCTGACTTTTAAAATGCGCCCTTATCTCTCCGGCAACCTGATGGCATAAATTATTACGGCTATCAAACATCGTAAGAAGAACACCCTCTTGTTCAATTTTTGGATTTAACCCTTTTTTTACAAGTCCGGCCAATCTGGTAAGCTGGGACAACCCCTCCATTGCATAATATTCACATTGCATTGGAACCAAATAAGAATCAGAAGCCGTTAAGGCATTAACCGTCAGAAGCCCAAGAGACGGCGGGCTATCTATTAATATATAATCATATAAATCTTTGACACCATCCAACGCCTGCTTTAGACGTGTTTCACGTGAAAATTCATTAACAAGCTCTATTTCGGCCCCAATGAGGTCCTGATTAGATGGCGCAATATCTAGCCCCTCTAATTCTGTACGCAGAATAATGTCTTTCAGGTTTTTTTCTTGAACCAACACATGGTAAATATTTTTTTCGCTGACTTGATCCCGCCCGATACCAAAACCACTTCCTGCGTTCCCCTGTGGATCCATATCAACAAGAAGTGTCTTTTTTTCTGCGGCCGCCAAAGACGCTCCTAGATTAATAACCGTTGTCGTCTTTCCAACTCCACCTTTTTGATTTGTAACCGTTATGATTTTAGCCATGATTTGAAATAGTGCGTTTCATTATTTATGCATATCCCAAATTCTTTGTAAATATAATTCTGCCTTTAAACACAAATGTTTCACGTGGAACACTTGTGGCGCTCAACAAGATGTTTCACGTGAAACATTTGTGCCTTTGTTTTTGAGCTTTTGAATCCCCACAATGAGGCAGGTTATCGCCCCTGGAGTAACCCCAGGAATTCGAGAGGCCTGTCCAATGGAGTATGGCTGAAATTTTTGAAACTTCTCCTTCACTTCTCGAGAAAGGCCATCAATTTTTTCATAATTAATGTTATTGGGAATCCTGGTTTCTTCTAGGGTTGCGTGTTTTTTAATTTCATCTTTTTGTCTGTCTACATATCCTTTGTATTTTATGTCCATCTCTATTTGGTAGATTGCTTCTTTGTTGGCCTCCGGCTCCATCCATCCTAATTCTACAAGCGTTTCATATGAAACATTCTGCCGCCTTAGCAGTTTTTCTAAAGAAACCTGTGTGTCAATTTCTGAAAGCCCTTTGCTTTTTAGCTTTTCAATGGTTTCTTGCGTTGGCTCAATCGTTTTTGTTTTAAGTTCATAAATCCTTGCTTCGATTCTCTGTTTTTTGTCCAAATAATTTTGATACTCTTTATCATTAATAAGACCGAGCCGCTTTCCATGTTCCCGCAATCTTAAGTCGGCGTTATCTTCTCGTAATAACAATCTATACTCAGCCCTGGACGTAAACATTCTGTACGGCTCTTGCGTCCCTTTGGTTGTCAAATCGTCAATCAGAACTCCGATGTATGCTTCATGTCTTTTTAAAACCAACGGCTCCTTATTTTGAACCTTTAAAGCGGCGTTTATTCCAGCCATTATTCCTTGTGCCGCGGCTTCTTCATATCCCGTTGTCCCATTGATTTGACCAGCCAAAAAGAGGCCATTGATTTTTTTTGTTTCTAATGACGAATAAAGCTGTCTCGGATCTAAAAAATCGTATTCTATCGCATATCCATATCTCATGATCTCAGCGTTTTCTAATCCAGAAATGGAATGAATAAAATCTTCTTGAATATCCACTGGAAGACTAGTGGATACTCCATTGCAGTATATTTCATGAGTATTCATTCCCTCTGGTTCTAAAAAAACTTGGTGTCTGTTTTTGTCTGAAAAACGAACAACTTTATCTTCTATTGATGGACAATACCGTGGTCCAACGCTTTGAATATAACCGCCATATATAGCTGATTTATTTATGTTTTTTCTAATAATTTCATGCGTGTTTTCATTCGTATACGTAATAAAGCAAGACACTTGTTCTTGAGTAATCACTGCTGAAGAAAACGAAAACGGAACTGGATATTCATCTCCTTTTTGTTCTTCCAAGGCTTCAAATCGAATTGTTTTTGCGTTCAATCTTGGAGGGGTTCCTGTTTTAAGGCGCCCCATCTGAAAACCAAAGCTTTTAAAGCATTGTGATAATCCTATAGATGCCTCATCCCCAGCCCGTCCTGCTTCGTAGTTTATTTCACCAATATGAATCTTTCCTGATAGAAATGTCCCCGTTGTCACAATAACGCAGGGCGCTAAAAATGTTTCTGAAATTTTGGTAATCACCCCCGTAATGGTATTCCCTCGAATGATCAAAGATTCAACGGATCCTTGCCTCAAGTCCAGCCCTGACTGTGCTTCTATAACTTGTTTCATCCTGGCCGCATATAAAACCTTATCCGCTTGGGCACGCGTGGCTTGTACAGCGGGCCCTTTTCGGGTGTTTAATTTTCGAAATTGTATCCCTGTGGCATCAATATTTTTAGCCATCTCTCCACCAAGCGCATCTACCTCTTTTACCAAATGCCCCTTACCAATTCCTCCAATGGCAGGATTACAAGACATCCAACCCACGCGATCTAAATTCATGGTTAAAAGCAAGGTATGTGCACCCATCCGACTTGACGCTAAGGCAGCTTCTATGCCTGCGTGTCCGGCTCCAATCACAATCACATCATAAGATTTCATATTTATTTCCCAATACAAAAAGTACTAAAAATTTTATCGTAAATATCTTCTTCCGTTACTCGCCCCACAACGGTTTCTAGAGATTCAATGGCTTTTTTAAGATCTACCGTTAAAAATTCCATCGAAAGATGGGCTTCCATTCCTTTTTCACACGCAGACAAAGATTGAATCGCTTGTTCAAGCCCCAAACGATGTCTTTCTTTCATTAAGAAGATCGTATCTGTCTCCAGCTCTTTTTCAATGATTTGTTCATAAATCATATTTAAAAGCGTATCAATGCCTTCTCTCTTTAAAGCACAGATTGGAATTCGTTTTATCGATGAAAAAGGTTTTAGGGCCACTTGAAATAAGGAATGTTGATTTAAATCCGATTTGTTTTGAACAAAAATCGTCTGCGGGGACGCCATTTCCTCACACAATCTTAAATCCTCTTGGGTCAATGATTGGCTTGAGTCTAGTACCAGAAGCTTAAGATCAGCGTATTTTAATTTTTCATAGGCCAAGGAAACACCAATTTGTTCAAGCTTAGAATGGGTTTCGCGAATACCTGCGGTATCAATGAATGATACGGAAATCCCTCGGTAATGAATGGTTTCTTCCAACGTGTCTCGTGTTGTCCCGGGACAATCGCTCACAATCGCACGATCTCTTTTTAAAATGGCGTTCAATAACGAGGACTTTCCCACATTCGGCCTGCCGCAAATAACGACCGTAACCCCATGATATAAACGCTGTCCCAACTGATAGGCCTTGAGCATATCCGAAATTCGTTTTACAATTTCTGATAGTTTTTGTTTTCGAACAGAAAGCGTTTCTTCTTCTATTTCTTCCGTGGAAAAATCAATCTCTGCCTCCATGTGAGCAAGCATTTCTACCAATTTTTCTCTCAATGCTTTGACTTCTTTGGAAAAAAGACCATTTAAATTGTTTTGGGCAACGGATAAAGCCTGGTTGTTTTTAGCTTCAATCACATCTGCAATGGCTTCGGCTTGCGTTAAGTCTATTTTGCCATACAACACAGCTCGATAGCTAAACTCCCCTGGACACGCCAGTCTGGCTCCCCCTTTTAAGGCCACGGCCAGAAGTTGAGACATCACAAAGGTGCCCCCATGTCCAAAAATTTCAACCACCGCCTCCCCCGTAAAGGAATTCGGGGGCGCCATATAACACACCAAAACCTCGTCTATGAGACGCATATCGTCATAAATTTTTCCATAAATCATTTTATGAGATTCAAACACCACCTCTTTTCGTTGCGGCCTAAAAATTTTTCGTGCAATGGGCAAGCTCTCGGGGCCACTCAAGCGAACGATCCCAACCGCTCCTTGGCCAGAAGGCGTAGCAATGGCTGCAATGGTATCCTTCAAATTCGGTAACATATTAAATTTATTTATTTATAGACCTTGTTTTACAAGATCTCGATTCACCCATAATTGAGAAAGGACTTGTAACACAGTGCTGAAGAAAATGTAAACAACGAGTCCTGACGGTAGGGGGATCATAAAAAAGGTAAAGACAATCGGCATGAGTAACATCATTTTTTGCTGCATAGGATCCATTGTTGTCATTGGGGTCAATTTTTGCTGAGCAAACATCGCAACGCCCATGAAAAGGGGCATGATATAATAAGGATCTTTTGCTGACAAATCTTGAATCCACCCAAAAAAGGGCGCCTGATACAATTCAATGGCATTGTACAAAAGTCGGTACAACGCAAAAAAGATGGGCATTTGAAATAGAAGTGGCAGGCATCCTCCTAGGGGGTTTACTTTATTTTTTCGCATCAAATCCATGATCTCTTGATTCAACTTATATTTATCACTTTTATATTTTTCTCGAAGCTGCGCCATCTGAGGCTGAATCTTTTGCATTTGCTTCATCGAAACCAGGCTTTTTTTCGTCAGTGGATGAAAAAGAACTCGAATGAGAAGGGTCAACAAAATAATCGCTATGCCATAATTATAAGTATAACGATAAAAGAAATTCATCGCCTTGAGAAGCGGAATACACAAAAAAGAAAAAATTCCAAAATCAATGGCTTCGGTTAAAGAAGGTTCTGTTTGTTTTAGAATGTTAATTTTTTTGGGACCCAAATAACCTGTTAATTCAATTTCAAAAAAATCTTTTTCTTTCTCCGTATAAAAAGGATATTGAAAAGCAACCAACCCTTTCCCCGGAAAATGGCTTGATAAAGATACATATGGTTTCAATTTGGTGCGGTTCACCAGGGCCGATAAAAAATATCGATTTTCAACACCCACCCATTGACTGACCAAAGGAACGGTGTAATTTTTTTCCAGATCCTTTATTTTTTGCCGTTTGGTCTTAGATTGAAGAAGATGATAAACAAATTGTCTCGAATCTTGATAAGATGCCGTTAGTGGCTGGCCCTTCAACTCCGAACTCAATCCCTCCGAAATGCCAATGAGAACATCTCCCTGCGCTTTTATTTTTTGTGGCCAAATCTTGGTGTGGTGGTAAAATGCGAATGGATTTTCTTTTTGAAAACGATAATGTCTTTCAATCCGCAAACCATACCCGCGGTAAGAAAAAAGAATTTCATCTGCCGTCTGTTTTTCAATCTCATATTCAACGTCTTGAAATTTCTGAAGCTCATCATCTGAAAAAAACAGTGCCAATGAATACCGCCCTGGATCTTCTTCGCTTAACATTTGAATTTCTTTTCCAGCAGGACCTATCTGGTCTTTATACGTCTTAAGCTTCCATCCTTTGAGCGCGCCACCTCGTGTGGACAAAAGCGCTTCGTAGGTTTCGGTCTGAAAAGAAATTTCCTGTGAGGTGGCTCGCGCCTTTCCCGTGGCTGCTGGTATGTTTGGCTGCGTGCTGCCATCAGAAACTGGGGCCTTTCCTCTGTGAGCTTCCTCCTGCGGGGTAGATTCCTGCTCTGGCAAAGGACTCGTTGGAGAATTTTGGGATCTTTTGGATACAAAATAAAACCATCCCACCAAAATAAGAACCGATAGTCCAATGGCAATGAATGATCTTTTTTCTAAATTATCCATATCTCTTTACCTTACAGGATCTATTCCGCCCTCTGACCAAGGATGGCACCGCATCAATCGACTCAGCATGTACCAACATCCTTTCAAAGTGCCTTTTTTAAGAAAACTCTCTTTGGCATATTCAGAACAACTTGGCACAAATCTACATTGCTTGGGTAGAAGCAACGATAGGGTCATTTGATAAAGCGAAATGAGCATTGCGATGACGTATTTCATAAATCTTTTGAAGTTCTTCCTGAACCTCCCCTAGAGAAAGTTTTTCGGATAGCGCTTTTTTCCCAATAAAAATAATATCTTGAAATCGAGAATCTATAACATTTTTAGAATAATAAAGTCTAAAATATTCTCTGATGAGTCGCTTGAGCCGGTTTCTCACATGGGCCTTTCCAACCTTCCGACTCATAATTAATCCCAGGCGATGAAAAGAGAGATCGTTGTCTACTTTAAAAACAACAAAAGTTTTTGTTGTCAAACGACATCCTTGATCCAAAACATATTTAAAATCCATACTGTTTAAAAGACGTTGCTCTTTTGGAAATGAAAAATGCATGAAATTGGGAAAGACTATTTCGAAGTGGCTTGGGGGGTTAAACAATGTCGCCCCTTGTCACGACGTCGTTTTAAAACGTTTTTTCCCCCTGGAGAAGCCATTCTCTTTAAAAAACCATGTTTTCTTCTGCGCTTCAATTTACTTGGTTGAAAAGTTCTTTTCATTGTGATGTTGTAGACCATAAATTGCGCGCATTGTCAAATTTAGATTCTTTTTATTGAAGTACTTTTTCCTTTTTGATAGCGTTTGCACTTTTAAATGGGGGACCATGAATCAGCTCTGGGAGCAAGTTTTAGAAAATATTCGGTCTCGAATTCCTCCACAAGGATTTCGAACTTGGATTGAACCTACCAAGGTGTTAACGGTGACAGATGCCCAAGTCGAACTGGGTGTTCCAACCATTTTTTATGAACAATGGTTTCACGATAATTACCTCAGCTTGATTAAAAGCGCTCTGAAGGAACTTACTGGTAGACCCTATGAAATTGTCTTTAAAGTGGGGGCCGTAAAGGAACCCAACCTTGTAGAAACCGCTTCTGGAAATATTCCCCAAAATTCGACTTCTCTTGCAAGCGCAGTGGCTCATGAATCGCAGGGCCTGGGGCTTTCGGCGCAAAAATTCATTCCACACTTGGAAATGAAATCTTTCGCTGGAGATGTTTTAAATCCTAAATATACCTTTGAAACCTTTGTCGTTGGGGCAAGCAATCAATTCTCGCACGCTGCCGCCTATGCCGCAGCAGAACAACCCGGGGGTAGTTATAATCCATTGTTTATTTTTGGTGGCGTTGGCCTTGGCAAAACACACCTTCTGAATGCCATTGGAAATCATATTTTAAACAAAAATCCAGCCTTACGAATTTGTTACATTTCTTCGGAACGCTTTATGAATGAACTCATTAATTGTCTAAGATATGAAAAAATGCCTGATTTTCGAAAGAAATATCGTGATCAGTGCGATGTTCTCCTCATGGATGACATTCAATTTTTAGCTGGCAAAGATCGAACGCAAGACGAATTTTTTCACACCTTTAATACCCTTCATGGTGCCAGAAAACAAATCGTGGTTTCTAGCGACAAATTTCCGAAGGAAATTCAAGGATTAGAAGAACGCTTGCGAACACGTTTTGAATGGGGGCTCATTGCGGATATCCAAGCACCTGAAATTGAAACTCGAATTGCTATTTTAAGAAATAAAGCAGAAATGGATGATATCTATTTACCTGATGAAGTTGCCATTTTTTTAGCATCTCACATTAAGTCCAACGTGAGAGAATTAGAGGGCTCTCTCATTCGCTTGGGGGCCTATTCTTCTTTAACGGGCATGGAAGTATCTGTTGAGCTTGCAAAAGAAGTTCTTAAAAATCTTGTTCAGCAAAAACAATTGTCTGTTTCATTAGATGAAATTCAAAAACATGTCGCCAGTTTTTATAATGTCAACATTGGTGATTTAAAATCCAAAAAGAAATTGAAAATTCTTTCTCATCCAAGACAAGTTGCTATGTACTTATGTAGAAAATATACCGAGAAATCATTCCCAGAAATAGGAAAATATTTTGGTGGAAAAGACCATTCAACGGTTATGCATGCCGTTCGAAAAATTTCAGACCTGATGGAAAAAGATTTGGTTTTTCGAAAAGATCTCGAATCCATTGAACGAATGGTCGAAACTGCCATCAGTGGATAACTCTGTGGATAAACCTGTGGATTGCCTGTGGATGACCTGTGGATAAGTTTTTTTCTTTCCAGTTCATTCAACCTTTTATCCACAGGCATTTTTTAAAAAATCTCTATAAATTCAATAACTTTAAAAGTTATCCACATATCCACAGGTTGCTACTTTCCACAAGGCCTATTTTAAAACATCGTATTTTTCATTCTCCTGTGGAAATCTCCTTTTTTTAGATGGTTTTAGTGAAAAAAAACAGATGCTCTGTTTTTTGATGCAAAAAAAATGAGCTTGTGGATAAACCTGTGGATATCTTGTGGATAAACCTGTGGATACCTGTGGATAAAAAAAGATATCCACAGTTTTTAAAAGTTATCCACATCCTATCCACTTTTCTATCCACAATACTTTTACCATTGAATCCAATTGGTTAACTATGTTATCCACAAATCCACAGGTACTACTACTACTACTATAT